>CAZERD010000085.1:0-1541 GCA_964515405.1 uncultured Desulfurellales bacterium | reverse complement strand
AGGAGCTGACAGGGTGTACTCTTCTCTACGGGGGTAGTGTGAAGCCGGAGAACGCCTCTGAAATAGGGGGAATAGATACTGTTGATGGGTTCCTTGTGGGAGGAGCAAGTTTGTCGGCTATCAAATTTTGCGATATAGTCAATAATTTCTGCACGGTTAAGGGGTGTTGAGGGATGCTGAGTTTGCTTATTGTGGGTCAGATAGTTCTATCTGTTATTCTGATAGTTGTTATACTCATGCAGAAGGGTAAAGGAGCCGAGATGGGGGTTTCTTTTGGAGCCGGAGCATCTGATACGGTGTTTGGCGCTTCGGGTCCAACACCGTTTCTTGCCAAGTTAACCTGGTTTCTTGCTTTTTTGTTTATGCTTAATTCTCTGTCAATAACGTATATAATTTATAATTCAAGGAACAAATCCGTGGTAAACAGTGCTACTCCGGCTGTTCAGCATCATATTTCGCCGAAGAAAACCACTCATGCTCCTATAACGAAGTGACTAAAAGGTTGGTGGGTGATTTACCCAGATTACGATAGCTTCTTCCTTATCGGATGGGTTGCACCACCTATGTGGGACAGAGGATTTGTACATGCCTGCATCGCCCTCTTCGAGGATGTAGGTTTTATCACCTACTTCTATTTTGAATTTTCCCTTTAGCACCAGGAAAAATTCTTCCCCCTTGTGTGTATGTGGAGTGTCCCCACTGGAGGCGTTAGGTTTGAGATACATGTAGAGTGCTTCCAGTGTTGTATCTGAGAATTGCGGTCTTAGGAGCTCATACGTTACGCGTGAGCGTTCGTTTACAAACCTTCCCCTATCCTTTTTTCTTACCACTACGGAGTTTTCAATCTCATGGCTATCTGACTCGTTGAAGAATGCCATTATATTTGTGTCGAGTGCTTCTGCTATTTTCTTCAAGCTGGATATGGTGGGAGACACAAGGTCTCTTTCAACTTGGGATAGGAACCCCAGTGAACACCCACATTTATCGCTAACATCCCTTAGCGTCATATGTTTCTGTATTCTTAACTTTCTTATTTTCTCACCCAGGTTCATAATGTTTAATTTATAAAACATTTTGAAAAGGATTTCAAATTTTTGGTTATCCTTTTATAACTAACACAGGCCTCAAGCGAGCAACTTTCTTTAGTAGGCCCGCTCTTTCTGATACACTGACCACTTCATCCACATCTTTGTATGCCTGGGGAGCCTCTTCAATGAGGGAGGCTTTTGAGGGTGAGAGGACGAGGATTCCCTCCTTTCTGAGATCCTCTGCGATGTTTTTCCCCTTCATGCTTCTAAGTGCAGCCCTTCTGCCCAGGGTTCTGCCAGCCCCATGGCACACGCTGTAGAGACTCTCTTTAGCGCTACTTATTCCTGTGCATATATATGAACCTGTTCCCATGGTACCTGGAATTATCACTGGTTGTCCTATGAACCTGTATATAGGGTTTGTTCTGCTGTCACCCTGTGGAAATGCTCTTGTAGCCCCCTTTCTGTGTACTAATAATTTTGTTTGTTTTTCTTTTAAAGAGTGTTTTTCCA
>CAZERD010000084.1:0-1776 GCA_964515405.1 uncultured Desulfurellales bacterium | reverse complement strand
TAGCCTCTTTATGCTAACAAGACCACTCAGCATAGTCAAATTTAATATATCATCCACTATCTCATTAGCAAGTGCAGCAAGACTCTTGAGCGCTGGAGAACTAGCGAGTTTATCCTTAAATTCTCCTGATTCTATGTTTCTGACTATCTCTTTCATTTTTTCCTTCTTTGTACTCTTAACATTCCTCAGGGGAATAGAAAAAATACTTCTTATATGCTTAACTGCCTTGTTTCTCTTTAAGTCATCTATATCCTTCTGTATCACTATATCAGATGTGTCTTCATCTTCTATAAAAACGCTATCAAAGCCAAGTTTCTTGAGTTTTCTTATGTAGAAAGGAGTGAGTTTCACCCCCTTGTTCAGAAGAACAAGCCCCCTCTCATCTATTATGGGCTCCCCCAAGATCATACCCTCCTTGAGAGAGGAAACACCTACGCGTATCATATATAGCCTTAGTCTTTTTCAACCTCAATTAGAGACTCGTAAACTTCCAAAAAACTTGAAATACTATCCCTCATGTTCTCAAGCACTCCTGCCCACTCTGCTAGTGTTTTCTTTCCCTTTTCTGTTATTCTGTAGATCCTTTTGGCAGCTCCCTTGTCTTTAACATCCCATCTCGACTCTATATCCCCTTCCTTCTCCATATTCCTAAGCGTCTTGTACACATATCCAATCTCGTACGTCTCATACTGTACACCTATCTTTTTTAGTTGCTCAATCAAATCATACCCATGTGTCTCCTTCATAAGAAGGAACAACAGTAAAAATGCTTTTAAAAACCTTGGAGGTCTATCAGAAGGATAATTTTTGCACCACCCTTTAATCCTCAACTCCTTTTCAGGCATAAACTCCTCCTCAAGTCTTGAATAGTATATGAAATTCTACATATGTTACCAAAACAGTCAAGTGTCTTGTTTATACTACAATGTGTCTTACAGTTGACGGCTTACTTATATAAAATATACCTGTAAATCTACCGCGGACATAGAGACGATAATATCCATCGGGACGACTAAATAGGAATCCCTTTGAAAACCCAGACATTGAGGCCAGAGAAATCTTCGGAAGAAATTCCACTGCCTCCTCTATAGAAATAAGCTTTCTTTCTAAGCTCTCGATGCTCAATTCCTCGAAGGAAAGAGCATCGGATACATCAAACGGGTAGACATTGGTCCTCCTCAGTTTCTTCAATATCCCAACACTACCCATGCGCACAGCAATATCACGTGCCAGCGTTCTTATATAAGTACCCTTAGAGCAAACCACCCTTATACATATAGATTTCTCATCCTTGGAAAGCAACTCTATACCATATATAACCACCTTCCTATGCGGCAGAGAAACAAACTCCCTACCGCCATAGGCGTACCTGTGTAGCCTTCTACCACCAACCTTAACATTTGAATAGATGGGAACCTCTTGTTCTATCTCTCCCTCAAACTCCTTGAGCACAGCGTCCACATTATCAAGCATCCCCTCCTCAACAGTCTGCCTCTCCAAAACTCTACCGGCCCCATCAAGGGTATCTGTGAGAACGCCGAACTCCACTTCAGCCTCATAAACCTTATGGGAAGCCTCAAATATCCTCATCAACTTGGTAGCTCTGCCCAAACCACACACAAGAAGCCCTGTGGCGCCTTTATCCAAAACCCCACTATGACCAACTTTCTTTATACCAGCAATATTCCTTATCCTCTCTATCACAGAGAACGAAGATACGCCCTTAGGCTTATCCACAAGAAGAACACCATCACGCATCATTAATAAAAGAGAATG
>CAZERD010000083.1:0-2237 GCA_964515405.1 uncultured Desulfurellales bacterium | reverse complement strand
CGTAACCTCCGGCTTCCTCCAGGCAAGCACCTCCCTATTTCTATCCATCTGATGACTAAACGGATTACCTCCAGCCCAGTACACAAGCCTGATATGAGGATATTTTATCTTCTGACCATTGAAATCAATAACCTTGCCCGGATTTAACAACAGATCGCTAAGGGCGTGCGCGAACGGAATTACCGTCTTAACTGGATTATCACCAGAAGAAATACCAGGTAATGACGGAGCATCAGCCTGAGGAGCACCTCCAGACGCATAGTGGTAACTAAATCCAAACCCACCACCTGGAAGCCCAACTTGGCCGAGCATTGATGCAAGGGTCACTATCATCCAAGGAGCCTGCTCCCCATGATCCTGTCTTTGGATGGCCCAGCCACTCATTATCATAGTTCTACCCTTAGCCATTGTCCTTGCCAATTTCCTAATGATTTCCGCAGGCACCTCTGTTATCTTGGAAGCCCACTCCGGCGTCTTCTCAATTCCATCGGTTTTACCCAGCAAATACGGCAGGAACTTGTCAAACCCAACAGTATACTTCTCAATAAACGCCTTATCATAGAGTTTCTCAACATACAAGGTGTGAGCAACGGCAAGCATCATGGCTACGTCTGTATTTGGCCTTATAGGTATCCAGTCAGCCTTCAGATACTCAGCCGTATCTGTAATCCTTGGATCAATCGAGATAACCTTAGCACCCTTCTCTTTCAGTTTCTTAAGAGCCCCATAAGCATAGTGATCGGGTGGATCCCAACCTATCTGATTATTCTTCAAGAGATCAGCACCCCATAATACAACAGTATCCGTGTGCTTTATAATGGTTGGCCAGGCTGTCTGTCTGTCATAAACCTCTATATTGCCAGTCACATGTGGCAGAATGGTCATCGCTGCTTGGACACTGAAATCACCCGTGTCATCCACAAATCCACCCATAAGATTGAGCATCCTTCTAAGCAACGTAGGTGCAGCGTGAAGTTTTCCAACACTATGCCAATCCACGCTCCCAGCGAATATAGCCTCATTTCCATAGGTTTCTTTAACCCTTTGCAATTCCCTGGCAACGATCTTTAAAGCCCTTTCCCAGCTTACCCTGACAAACCTGTCCCTTCCCCTCATAGAGGTATCGCTTTTGTGCCCATACTTCAAGAATCCTTCCCTAATCATGGGGTATTTTACTCGACCTGGGACATATATCCTATCGGCAAGACCTTGTATCATCGGAATAGGATAATCATCCTTGAAAGGTTCAACACCAGTAACAACTCCTCCCCTTACCAGTGCTTTAATGGAACCCCAGTGGGTAGCTGTAGCCACTTTGTATGTGTCCATCACTGGACGGGTAGGAAATCTCCCCCTCGCGAAAGCCGCAGGGGTTACATAAGCCGCCGCCCCTGTAGCAGCCATCACCTTTAGAAACGCACGCCGCGATAAGTCACTCTTACTCTCCTTCCCCATTATAACACCTCCTCAAGTCTTAAGCGTCTATCCTGGAATACCTCTACATCTAAGTGAGTGTCTCACCTCCCTTCAAAGAAAAATACATATATACCAAAAAACCCTTCCCCCTTCCTCATCTCACCAAGCCAACAATACCCAACGCAGGGAAGAGCATACCACACTCCTATTCAGCCATCTCTTACCTGTTCTCCTTCCTTTGTTAATTATATTGCAACGCCCGGAATAA
The DNA here is from genome assembly GCA_964515405.1 of uncultured Desulfurellales bacterium. Taxonomy (GTDB): domain Bacteria; phylum Campylobacterota_A; class Desulfurellia; order Desulfurellales; family CAZERD01; genus CAZERD01. The sequence goes on along the minus strand of CAZERD010000083.1, from coordinate 553 downwards.
GTCAATGTCTATAATATAGACATAGAAGATAATAAGTTAAAATTCAAAACACATTTAAACCGCAACCTTTCTTCTATGACATACGAGTATAAGCCTGTTGAAGCTATCCGCATCCTTGGCATACGAGGCATGGGAGACAACAAACGAAACATACTCAGATATATGCTTTCCATACCTGTCCACACATTCAGAGTGCCTTCCCTTCAGTTCATCCAGCACCTGTTCCTCCAGATGAGACTTTATCGCTCTCTTCAACGCTTCCACATCTCTAACCTTTGAACTCCTGAAGATCATCATAAACGAATCACCCAAAGCCCTACCAACCGCCTCAGGCTCCACATTGATTACACCGCGCAACTGTTTAATATACTTTCCAACAATGGACAAAAGCATATCCCCCATGCTAAAGGAAAACTCACAGTTTACAAAAAACAACCCTCTCACATCAACAACAATAGCCACAAACGGAATATTCTCCCTTATAAGCCTGTTCGAAACCTCCTCTATCTTCTCCCTTTTGGGCAGGTGCGTGATCGGATCCACGTCAAACACC
>CAZERD010000082.1:0-2299 GCA_964515405.1 uncultured Desulfurellales bacterium | reverse complement strand
AACCTTCCCCACAACATGGTCACTCCTGTAAAGCTCAGGGAGCTTACGAATATCTATATCAATTTCATCAAGAATATCCTCACTCCAGCACTTCTTCTTAATATCAAAAGCTATCCCCCACAAAGCAGCATCAGAATAATCACTCACAAACTCTCCTGTAATCCTACCAACAATAAAGTCCTTTACATTCAAAAACTTATAGGCGCGTGCGTACAAATCCGTCATGTTATTTTTCAACCATAGAAGCTTTACTAACCCAAAGTACGAATCTATCCCATTACCCGTTATCTGAAGTATATGCTCCTCTCCGAGGTTACGCTTTACCCACTCGGCTTCCGTTGAGGCCCTGCGGTCAAGCCATAAAATAGCTGGGGCAAGTGGATTTCCTTGAGAATCTACCGGTAAACAATCAGGCGTGAGGCCACTTATACCTATACCATCCACATTCTTAATCCCAGACTTGGCTGTCAACGATGAAACAACCTTACAAAAGGAATCCCAATAAACCTCTGCATCTTGCTCCGCCCATCCAAACCTGGGTATCCTAAAATCATGAGAGACACTAGAGCTTTCCACAATATCCCCTTTCTCAGAAAGGATCACTCCTCTAGCACCAGATGTCCCCACATCCACACCTATCAAATATCTCAACTTCCATCACCCCACGGCTTTATTACAACTTTCAGAGCATTTCCCTCTATAGCTGTCCTGAACGCTTCCTCTATCTCATTCAAAGAAAACTCATGTGTAATCAACCCCTTGGCAAATCCACGAGCTATGAGTTCCAGCGACTCCTTCTGCTGAAGAACAGTTGATCCAAATGTACCGTACACAGAAGCCGACTTGTAGTGTAATACATTGCTATTAAAGTTAATCGCGGGAACCTGAGGCGGCAACCCCCCAAAATAAAGTATCTTCCCATAAGCTCTTACCATACCAAGAGCCCGTTCTTGAGCTGAAGCAGAAGAACAAGCTACTATCACCTTCTCCGCCCCTCTTCCAGAAGTCACATCCATTACAGCCTCCACTTCATCTTCCTTAGAAGAGTTGATATAAAACACCTCATCCGTCCCAAAAAACTTCTTTGCAAGGTCCAACCTCGCATCAGAAATATCCACCAATATCAACCTGTAGGCTCCTTGCAACCTCGCCAACTTCCCATGCACTATCCCCATAGGTCCAACCCCTATAATTACAACAGTATCCCCCAAACCGATTCCACCAATAATCTTCTGCCCATTCAGCACACAGGAAATCGGCTCAGCTAAAGAAGCCTCCACAAAACTGACCCCATCAGGTATAGGCAAAAGATTAGTAGCCACAGCATCAGAAGGAACCAACAACAACTGTTCAAAACCACCAGGATAATCATAACCTATGGCCCTCATGTTAGAGCATACAAGCCCACGTAAGCACTCATCGCACCTTCCACAACTAATCCCCGGAACAACCTGAACTCGCAAACCTTCTTTAATGTGAGGAAACCTATTCCGAACATTACTCCCAACCTCAAAGATCTCACCTGCTACCTCATGGCCTATTATCCACGGCAACTTAACTTTCCTATGCCCATGAAGAAATATACGCAAGTCTGTACCACACACCGCACATGCCATAACTCTAACCACAACCTCATCTGGGCCACATTTCGGTGCTGGGATGTCTTTCACTTCAAACCTCTCCAAACCACTCAAAAAGGCTGCAAGCATTATCTTTTGTCCCCCTTGTATCCAATCTGCAAAACTGAATCTCCAGTAACTGGATCAAAGAACCTAAGCTTCTCAAGATTAAACCTCAAGAAAACCTTGGTATCAGGTTCCAGTTCCCTTACATCCGGCGTTTCAATTATGACTTTATCTTCCCCCAACAGAAGCGTCACTATCGCATGATCCGCCTGGGGTTCATAAACAAACACTCGGGCCTCAACTAACTCCTCATCTTCCCCTGGAGTAGTGTAGATATCTATCTCACTCGGCCTCATACCCAGTATATACTCACGGCCAGGTTTCACCAACTGAAAATCCAAAAGCCCCTGTGACAAATCAATACGATAACCTTCACCCACAAAGTAATACTTGCCTTCCATTACTATTTTCCCACGAAGGAAATTCATAGGAGGTTCCCCTATAAAGCCTGCAACAAAAAGATTATGTGGATGCTCATAAATATTCTCTGGTGTATCAACCTGCTGCAGCTCCCCAAAGTTCATAACAGCTATCTTGTCTGCCATAGCCATTGCCTCCAATTGATCATGTGTAACATAAACTGAAGTGATTTTTAATTTATCATGAAGCTTTCT
>CAZERD010000081.1:0-2524 GCA_964515405.1 uncultured Desulfurellales bacterium | reverse complement strand
ATTTTTTTGGGGTTTTTTTTTTTGTTTTTTTTTTAAATCCCCCCCCCCCCCCCCCCAGTCAGGCAAGCGAAAGATTCCAAGGCCCGCTTCTGAGCCAAGGCTTGGCTCAGCGTTTCCACATTTCTATTCCCATACCGCTTAATTTGTATCTGAGACAAAGTTAGCTTTTTGGAAAACTCTTTAAGGGAGGTTATTTATGAGGTTTAAGAGCAAGGTTCTGTTGTTTGGCTGTATTTCTGCGTTTATAGCGATAGCTATATCTTTCCTCGGATACGCTGTATTCTGGAAAGGGTTTGAGGAGGCTGATCTTGCCAAGAAGGTATCTGTCATGGGGGCCGTAACGGACATTAAAACGCTTGTGAACGCCCAAGTGTCTACCTCTGAAGAGATATTCAACAACTACAGTAAAAACGGTGGCAGCCTGGATGAGGCAAAAGCTGCCATAATTAGAAACGTTTCTTCTTCTAGGTATAACAACGGGAGGGGATATTTTATCATCATGGCTGATAGCTACAGGATGATCTCAGATCCTAAGAATCCTTCTCTGGACGGGAAGAGTGTGTTTTATTTGAGGGATGCGAAGGGAGAGTATACATTTAGGGATCTTATAAACATAGTCAAACAAAAAGGCTCCGGATATATATGGGGATACTGGCGCAATCCTGAAACTGGGAAGCTTGAGAAGAAGTTGTTTTATGGGGAAATGATAAAGGGACTCAACTGGATAGTTGGTACGGGCATATACTGGACGGACATAAATAGTGCCCTGGCTGGTTTGAGGGGAACAATAGCAGATAGTGTGGATAAGGGTGTCAGGGTATCTATAGTTTTTGCTATAGGATCTTTGGTGATAGCATTCTTCTTTAATCTATGGGTTGGTAGGTTTCTTATCAGACCCGTATACACTACCCTTGAAAAAATGAAAGAACTGGCCAAGGGTGGGGGAGATTTGACTGTTCAGTTAGAGGTTAAAGGCGACGATGAGTTTTCTGAAATTGGACGCTACGTAAATGAATGCGTGGAGAACCTGAGAGGGCTTATAAAGAACACATATATTGAGACAAAGAAGGTTATTGAACATGCTAATAGCCTTTCAAGCTCAGCTCAAGAGATGTCTGCCACCATTGAGGAGCAGACGAAAGCCCTCGATGAGGTGGCTTATGCCATATCGGATACTGTGAAGGCTATAGAAAATGTGGCACAGGCTTCTGAATCCGTGAATGTTGCAGCTCAGGAGATCAATGAATCAGAGGGTCTGATGCTTGAGGATGTCATTAAGAGGGTTGAAAGGATGAAGGAAAGTGCCGACAAGATAAGAAACGCCACTGATCAAATAGAGCGTGTTGGAGAAGCGTCCAGAAATATAGGTGGTATAGTCAATGTGATAAACGAAATTGCCGACCAGACCAATCTCCTTGCCCTTAATGCAGCTATAGAGGCGGCTCGCGCTGGAGAGGCGGGCAGGGGGTTTGCTGTGGTTGCTGATGAAGTGAGAAAGTTGGCCGAGAAAACCCAGAAGTCAACCCAGGAAATAGCCAACATGATTAAGAGTATGCAGAATGAAACAAAGAGTGCCGTGGAGTTGATAGAGGATATAAGGGAGAGGGTGCTTGGTGAGGAGGATATATCAGAGAAGGATAAAGTTAAGATAAATGGCATTGTTCAGAAGACTAACAATGTGGTTGATTCCATAAACAGCACGTCTGCTTCAACAGAGGAGCTGTCTAGTACTGTTGCGGAGATTGAGATGCAGGCCAAAGAGGTAACCACCGCAGCCAAGGAGAGTGCCAAGGTTGTTGAGGGTGTAGCCCAGATGGCCACGGAACTTGCCGAAATGTCCAAGCAGATAGAGAGGCAGTTTGAGAGGTTTAAGGTTTAAAAGGGGATACCATGCTCGGGCGCTCACCCTCTCTGCTGAGAGGGATATTCATGGTGGTAGTTTTTTCTATAATCGTACTCACAGCGGTTATAGTGTTTTTTGCTTTCAGGTCCTATCGCAGGGAGACCTCTGATAATATTCTGGTTTTGAGGGATATATACATAGGGCATGAAAAAAGCGTTGTGAAAAGACAAACAGAAAGCCTTGTAAGCATGATTGGTTTTACCTACTCCAGGGAGCTTGGGAGATTGAAACGTGGTTTGAAAGGAGAGGTTGCTGAGCTTTCTGAGGCCCTGCGGGTGATGGATTCTTGGCATCTGGATGCGGAGGAGCTTAGAGGTTTTCTCTCTGGTAATTATCCTCATGCTTTTCTTGTGAAGCCTAATGGTGACGTACTGTACTACCCTGATAATCTGTGGATCAGGAACATTAGCGGTCTCAGAGATGTCTTCGGACATCCGGTTCTCCATGAAATGCTGAAGGTTTCGGAGCGGGGTGGGTTTGTGAGCTTCTTTTGGTTTGTGGGGCATCACAATGTAGGGCTTGTGAAGGAGATTGTATACGTAAAGTACGTTAGGTCGTTGAGGCTTATACTCGGTGCTGAGGCCACCATACCCATGGGCCATGTGGAAAGCGATGTTGTTC
>CAZERD010000080.1:0-2658 GCA_964515405.1 uncultured Desulfurellales bacterium | reverse complement strand
GCACACACGAGTTTATGTCCCTCATCGGCTACCACAGCCCGTCTTATCCCCGCATGCGTTTCATCATCACTTGCCGGCAGGTTTTGAAGATTTGGATTAGAAGAAGACAACCTACCAGTAGCCGTAAGTGTCTGGTTAAATGTTGTGTGTATTCTCCCTGAAGAATCCAGTTTCTCAAGGAAAGGGGTTATGTAGGTGGAAATAAGTTTCACAATCCCTCTGTACTGAAGGATTAGATCAGCTATTTCGTACTGTTCTCTAAGCTTCTCCAGGCTCTCAGAATCTGTAGAATACCCTGTTTTTGTTTTCTTCACAGGCCTTATACCAAGCTTACCGAATAGAATCCTCTGAAGCTCTCGTGTTGAATTTACATTGAACTTCTCTCCAGCAAGGGTATATATTTCTTGTTCAATTATGAACTTTTTATTCTCAAGCTCATTCCTGAGACTATACAGATAAACCCCGTCAATCTTGAGTCCTTTATCTTCCATAGCCACGAGCAGATAACTCAACTTGCATTCCACATCCAAAAGAAACCCCAAACCTGCAGATTCAAGCATTTCATCTATTCTACCCTTAGCGCTCAGAAGCCTCGCTCCAAGATCCTCGATGGAATTAATCTTCATGAACATCTCTTTATCAGTGTTCAGAAAAACCCTCCCTACGTCTCCCCGAGAGGTCGTATCCAAAAGGTAAGCTGCCAACTTCAAATCCCTTGGTAAACCAAGGGATTTCACGCCTAAAGAAACCAGCTCCTTAAGGTCATATACACAGTATTCAAAGTTCCTAACAATCTCGCCAAGCCCCTTGGAGCAACTTCTAAGAGACCCAGACGAGACACATATTCTACCCTCTTCAGGATACACAACAATGGGAGAATGTACTCTGTTCAGGAAATCCTGGATAGAGACATTCTCAACAATCCCATTATTTTCACTTGGCAACTGGGATACAAGAGAAGAAAAACCATATCTTGTAAACATCTCCCTACACTTCTCCACATCCATTTTCCCCTTTTTCACATCCTCAATGGAGATACCAACCTCAGCATTTTTTCTGAGACGCGTCAGTTCCCTGTACTCCCTCAAACGACCATCAGATAGTATGGCTTCTTTTATCCGCGGCTTAATCTTGTCAATACCATCCAGGATGCCATCTATATCACCAAACTCCTTCAACAATTCAGAAGCCGTCCTCGGTCCCACAGACTTCACACCTGGTATGTTATCTATAGGATCTCCAACCAGTGCAAGATAATCCGAGACCTGCTCTGGATAAACCCCCAGTTTTTCAAACACCATATCCCTGTCATAAACAATGTTCTTTATCGGATCATATACTTTCACATTACCGTCCACTATTTGAAACAGATCCTTATCAGATGCAATAACAATCACCTCATATCTATCCTTCAATGCCTCGGCTACAGAAGCTATAAGATCGTCCGCCTCAAAACCATCCTTTTCTACGATGGGTATGCCAAAAGCCCTTATAAGTTCCTTAATGGGCTCCACTTGAACACCCAGCTCATCGGGCATTCTCGGCCTGTTTTCCTTGTAGGATTTAAAGATCTCACTCCTAAATGTAGGAGCCTTAGTATCAAAAAATACACATACATACCTCGGATGTTCGTTCTCAATCCTCAGCAAAAGCCTGGCAAACCCGAATATAGCATTAGTTGGAAATCCCTGATAAGACAATCCTTTTATGGCAAAGTAAAACCTATATAGAAAAGAACTACCATCAATTAAATAAACCCTATCCATTGGGGAGAATACTATAAAAAATTTGCTTATTAGTCCATTTAAAAATAGAATTAAATATGATATGGTATTTTGAAACATACACAGAGAACAAAGATGAATCTCACACTGGACATAAAGAAGCTTAAAAGTTTTGATTACCTCTTATTCATAACTGTAATAGCTGTAAGCATCATAGGTATAATAACAATAAAATCCACAGAGGCCGGCTCTAGCTTCGCCCTCAGACAGGCACTATGGGTAGGAGCAGGAGTGGTTATATCCCTACTTATCTCTTCTGTTGACACAAGGAAATTCAAGATATTTTCTGTTCACTTTTACGCAATATCCTTATTGCTTTTGCTTGGCGTTGTAATAGTAGGGGTCTTAAGCCACGGAGCAAGAAGATGGATATCGTTGTACGCATTTACCATCCAACCCTCGGAGTTTATAAAGATAGCCATAATACTCATGCTAGCCTACTACTTTGATGAAAACCCTAAACCCATACCTTACGGTTTCAAGGATCTCATAATACCGTTTGTACTTATCATAATACCCGTAATACTTGTCATAAGACAACCTGACCTAGGCACAGCCGCAATCATAATCGTTATATCACTAAGTATTATCATGATGGCCGGAGTAAAAAAATCCGTAATAGCAAAATTAGCCATCTTGACCATGATCGTAACTCCACTCATATGGTCAGGATTAAAACCCTACCAAAAGGACAGGATATTCGCATTTATAAACCCGTACTCTGCCCCAACCACATTTGGATACCACGTCATACAGTCGGAAATAGCCATAGGCTCCGGTGGCGTCACGGGCAAAGGCATAAAAAACGCCACCCAAGCCTTACTGAATTTCCTACCCGAGAGCCACACAGACTTTATATTCTCCGTATTCAGCG
>CAZERD010000079.1:0-2897 GCA_964515405.1 uncultured Desulfurellales bacterium | reverse complement strand
CTCTGCGCCGATGGTACTGCAGGATGGGCCTGTGGGAGAGTAGGTGCTGCCGGGGGTGTATTGGTGTGAAGCGTTTGTTTTTACTTCCAGAGGGGTGTCACTTTAATATAGTTCTTTTCCAGCCCGATATTCCACAGAATACAGGAAACATAGGGCGTCTGTGTGTTGCTACACGTTCTACACTTCATCTTATAAAACCTTTTGGTTTTAGGCTTTCTGATAAGAAACTGAGGAGGGCAGGTCTTGACTACTGGGATAAACTAAGGCTTTTGGTGTACAGTTCTTGGGAAGAGTTCTTGGATAAGAATTCTACAGAAAGAATGTTTTTCTTTAGTACAAGAGGAGAGCGCTTGTACTTTTCAGCGTTTTTTAGTAATGGGGATTATTTTGTTTTTGGTTCTGAGACCGACGGTCTCCCAGAGTATATGCTTTTGGAGTACTGGGAGAAGGTATTAAATATTCCTATGAGTAGCGAAGTTAGATCCCTGAATCTTGCTGATTCTGTATCCGTTGTGTTATATGAGGCTATAAGGCAGGTTTTCTTTAGTATATAAACATTGCGTCTCCAAAGCTATAGAATCTGTATCTGTGTTTGATGGCTTCTGCATAGCACTTTTTCATGTTTTCCAGTCCGCAGAATGCTGAGACAAGCATTAGAAGTGTTGATTTAGGTAAATGAAAGTTTGTAATCATTGCGTCCACTATCCTATACTTAAAACCGGGGTATATGAATAGCTTCGTTTCACCGGATGCTGGTTTTACCCTACCATCCGTGTTTGCTGTTGTTTCAAGCGTTCTGACCACCGTTGTTCCCACAGCTACCACCCTTCCACCTGACTCCTTGGTTTCATTTATGGCTTGTGCTGTTCCCTCAGATAGTTCAAATGTTTCACTGTGCATCTTGTGGTTTTCCACTGTACTTTCTCTCACTGGTTGAAAGGTTCCTATGCCAACGTGGAGAGTGATGTAGGCTATTTTGATGCCTTTTTTCTTTAGTTCTTTGAGGAGTATTTTGGTGAAGTGCAAACCTGCAGTTGGAGCGGCCACGGAGCCGTCTTTCTTTGCGAAGACGCACTGGTAGTAGAGGAAATCTTTCTCTCGGTCGTAGTTTGAATAATCTCTCTTTATATAGGGTGGTAGTGGTACTTCTCCTATCTCTTTGAGCTTCCCTTTTATGTTAGAAAGGAAGGTGATTTCCTTTTCCTGAAAAGGTGATGGGTGTATTACAGCTCTGGAACCGTCTTTGAGTGTTACATTTATTGTTTTTTTAACTCTTCCTCTAACCAGGCATTTGAAACGGTTTTTTTCTATTTCTTTCAGCAAAAATACCTCTGTCTTTTTTCCGGATGGCTTTTGCACGAATATTCTTGCTGGAATAACCTTTGTGTCATTCAATACCAGCAGGTCACCAGCTTTTAGGTAGTTTGTGATTTCTCTGAATACTCTGTGTTCTATAGAACCTGACTTTCTGTTGAAGACGAGGAGCCTGCATTGATCCCTTTCACTGACAGGCTCCTGTGCTATGAGTTCCTTTGGGAGATGGTAATCAAAAAGTTGAAGATCCATGAGATGTTTTTATTTCACGAGCCTCCATACACCATCTGGTCCTCTGCATGCTGTTGTTTCAACTTCTTGTTCTTTGCCGTTTATAATTGCTTTAATATAGGCTTTTCTGCATATTTCACCTTGCTGATTCGTATAGGCTGGCTGTGGGGTCACAGAGTATGTTGCTCCTGTGTCTGGATTTGTCCATGTTGTTGTGTGGTAGGATGGTGATTTATCTATAGCTTGGATTAATTTTGCTCTGTCGTATTTATCCATTTCATTTCCAACCATGTATCCTACCATGGTTCCAAGTACAGCTCCTATTAAAGCGTTCTCAGCCCTTATTTTCCCGTTTGGCCCAAACTGACCACCCACGAGTGCCCCCATTGTTGCGCCCACGAGTGCTCCCTGCTGTGCTTTGTTCATGTTTGAACATCCTGCTAAAAAGAAAGCAAACAGTAAAAAGACCATGAGCACTTTCTTCATTTTTACACCTCCTTGGATTCTCTATTTTATTTTTAACAACGAATGGAAAATGTCAAGGTTAAAAACGCCTTATTTGTGTTCACAGATTGTAATTTTTTCTTTGACATCCGATAATTCTTAGTGTAAAAGTGGTTAAAAGTGGGAGATAGTGGATGTTCAGGGGAAGGTTTGAGTACTCTCTTGATGATAAAGGGAGAGTTAAGATACCTCCAAGGTTCAAGGAGATTCTTTATGAACAAGGGGGTGGAACTTTAATAATGACTGTCTTTGATGGTTGTGTGTATGCTTACCCCAAACAGGTGTGGGATGAGCTTGAGCAGAAGGCATCAAGGTTGCCGCTTACGAACAGGTTTGCAAGGAGATTTAGGCGGATGTTTTTCTCCAGTGCTCAAGATGTGGCATTAGATAGGCAGGGGAGGGTATTGATACCGCCTGTGCTTAGGGAGGATGTTGGGATAGAGAAGGATGTTGTCGTATTGGGGAATCTTGATCATATCGAGTTCTGGTCAAAGGGAAAGTGGATTGAGGAACAGGAGGCTCTTAGGGGTTCTGAAAATGAATTGGCTGAGGAGATAGAGAAACTTGGTATCTTTTAACCTTCATGTCCCGGTTCTTATTGAAGAGGTTATAAATGTTATTAAACCTGTGGACGGTGGAGTATATGTAGATGCGACTGTTGGTGATGGGGGTCATGCAGAGGCTATTTTGAGGGCTTCATCTCCAACGGGTAGATTGTTTGGGTTTGATAAGGATGAGGAAGCTATCAGGAGGTCTGGAGAAAGGCTTTATCCTACCTTTGGTGAGAGAGTCAAACTTATCAACGCCGATTTCAGAGACATCGTGTATCACCTTGAGAGTTGTGGTGT
>CAZERD010000078.1:0-3248 GCA_964515405.1 uncultured Desulfurellales bacterium | reverse complement strand
GGGTTACAGGCTGTCGCGGCCTCCATTCCCTGGTGGGGCGTTTTTTGTTTGGAGGGTTAATGAACATGAAACAGCAGATAGTAAGTGTTTCTATGAATAACATTGTGGAAGTAATTCAATCGGAACCTATTGAAAGGAAAGTTAAGATAATTAACGAAATCCTGGACAGACTTAACGAGGTTTCTCCATTCAAAGATGAGCCTGTTAATTGCGTACGTTGGGTTAAGAATGACAGGATAAGGGCTAACGATTATAACCCTAATAATGTAGCCCCCCCCGAAATGAAGTTGTTGGAGCTATCCATACTTGAGGATGGATATACCCAGCCTATAGTCGCTTATGATATCGATGGTGAATATGAGGTTGTTGATGGTTTTCACCGTCATCGAGTAGGCAAGGAGTCGAAGGTGGTTAATGATCGCGTGAAAGGATACCTCCCGGTTGTAGCTATAAATCACTCCAGGGCAGATAAAGGAGACAGGATCGCGGCTACTATACGACACAATAGAGCCCGGGGTAAGCATATGGTTGACGCTATGTCGGATATCGTGATTGATCTAAAGAAAAGGAATTGGAGTGACACTAAAATCTCTAAACAGCTGGGAATGGATCAAGATGAAGTTTTAAGGTTATGTCAAATAACAGGACTGGCGGAAGCGTTCAAAAACAGTGAATTCTCTAAATCATGGGAAGCTGAAACTCTTAACGATAATGATTTTGACGGGGACACGGAAAGCCTTGATTAAGAGAATATATCATCCCTATTGGGTATGGGAGGAGATTGGTTTCAATATGTGGGGGCGGGTTAACGATAGAAACTTGTACCTTCAGAAAGCTATTAACTTCACAGGAGATTGCGACCTGTATGGCGGATATATGGGAAGGGTTGTTGATGAATGGAAGAATTCATGCGAACACAACCTAACAAATAAAACCCAGAATAGGAAGGCTTGGATAGGTCACGCGGCTTGCGCTTTAGCTTTTAATTGCCCCGAGGATATAGTCAGAGAGGCATGGGGGTATTTAACAGAAAAACAACAAATAGCCGCTAATTGTAAGGCGGTTAACGCTATAGAATACTGGGAGGAGAACTATGGGAAAAGTATATAACCAACAAGACGTTCACTCGGCAACCAAAGACCGTGTGAAATGGACGTTTGATAATTTCGAGAAAATATATGTATCTTTTTCTGGGGGTAAGGATAGTACCGTGATGATACATATGGTCATGGATGAGGCTATTAAGAGAGGGGTTAAGGTCGGAGTTCTTTTTGTTGACCTGGAGGGCCAGTATAAGATGACCATAGACCATGTGAGCGCGGTCTACCGGGAATACAAAGAACATATAATACCATTCTGGGTCTGTCTCCCAATATCCTTAAGGAACGCCGTTAGCGTGTATGAGCCGCAATGGATTTGCTGGGATAAAGAAAAGAAGGATGACTGGATCCGTCCACTGCCTGGCGATTGCATTAGTGACGAACAGTATTTTGATTTTTTCGAGAAGGGTATGGAGTTTGAGGAGTTTGTCCCGTTGTTTGGTGAATGGTTTTCAGGCGGCAAAGAAGCCGCTTGCCTTGTAGGGATAAGATCAGATGAGAGCTTAAATCGATTTAGAACCATCGCTAGCAAAACAAAAACCATGAAGGATGGAAAAATATTTACAACGAAAGTGACCAGTAAAGTTTATAATGTTTACCCTGTGTACGACTGGAGAACGCAGGATATATGGGTATACCATGGCAAATTTGGGCAGTTATACAACAAACTATACGACTTTATGCATAAAGCGGGGCTAACTATAAGTCAGCAAAGAATATGCCAACCTTATGGAGACGACCAAAGGAGGGGGCTGTGGCTATTTCATATTATTGAGCCACAAACGTGGGCTAAGGTTGTCGCTCGCGTTAATGGAGCTAATTCTGGGGCATTATATGTCAGGGAGAATGGCAACATAAACGGATATCACAAAATAAAATGTCCTAAAGGGCATAACTGGAAAAGCTTTTGTAAGATGCTTCTTTGCTCAATGCCTCCGAAACTTAAAGAGCATTATAGTAATAAGATTCTCCTGTTCCGTAGGTGGTGGATAGCAAGGGGCTATAACCCCGATATCCCTGATGAGGCTGAGTTATCCTTGGAGCAAAAGCGAGACGTTCCCTCATACAGGAGAGTTTGTAAGTCATTACTGAGAAATGATTATTGGTGTAAAGGGCTTGGGTTTTCACAGCATAAAAGTTCAGCGTATGAGAAATATTTAAAATTAATGAGAAAGCGGAAAGTCGAATGGGGGGGGGTGGTTAATCCCGGTTGACAAATTGAGCGGTTTTTAGTAGGATGGTGAGGTATTGCAGTAAACTTCGACAACACAAATTTATAGTTTCAAAACGCTCAATCGTGTTTAAGGTGTCGAAGCCTTTCTGCCACGATTGGGCGTTTTTTTTTGTTTTTAAGGTGTCTATATATGGCTAAATTACCATCCATGCAATTTTACCCAGGTGACTGGAGAAAAGACCCAGGCGTCCAAGCTCTTAATTACGAGGAGCGAGGGGTTTGGTTTGAGATTCTCCTGCTCATGTTTGAGTCTGACGAGCGAGGCTTCCTGTTACTCAATGGTAATAAAATGCCAGAGGATGCTTTAGCTAATGCTTTAGGTTTGGATAACCTACAGGTTAAGCAAATTCTAACCAAACTGATAGCGTATGGGGTGGCGAAGGTTGAGGATGGAACAAATATCATATTTTGCTCAAGGATGGTTAAAGATGAAGTTTTAAGAAAAACACGGTCTGAGGCCGGGAAACTAGGTGGAAATCCTAATTTGCTTAAGCAAAAGCCAACCACCAAGGTTAAGCAAAATCCAACCCCTTCATCTTCTTCTTCTATTTCATCTTCTTCTTCTTTAAGTTCAAAACATACTGTCGAGAAACCAGAAAAGCGGACGTTTGAAACTGAGAAAAGAATCCTTAAGGATTTAAATTGTCAGTCAGGGAAACGGTTCAAGCAAACCCCTACCAACTTGGAATTGATCTCAACTAGATTATCGGAGGGATATTCAGAAAATGACTTTTACGAGGTCCACCGGAACCAGTGCCGAGAGTGGTTGGGTGACGTGAAGAACGAAAAATACATCAGGCCAGAGACCTTGTACAGGAAAAGTAAGATTGATGGATATGTGAATAACGGCCCTGTGGGTCAAAAATCACCCCTCCAGCAAGACCTTGAGAAGTTCAAGGCCGTTGGCGAAGAGT
>CAZERD010000077.1:0-3561 GCA_964515405.1 uncultured Desulfurellales bacterium | reverse complement strand
AACCAGCTCAAGGGCACTCTCGTTCCCCTTAAGGAAAAATGCGCTGAATTCAGGAATGGGTCTCTCATCAACGTAAACAATACGCTTCTCAACACCATCCCACCAGCCCTCCCTTTCCAAATAGAAAGCCAGTCTCCCCGGTATGGCAACAGCATGGAGATCACCATGCTTAAAAGAATCGATAACTTCCTCAAGGGTGGTATTTAAGATAACCACCCTGTCCTTACCAAACTCTCGCGACAACCTTTCCACTTGAGTATGGGAAAAAACACCCACACTCCCAGAACCATTCCCAAACAAAACCACATCATACGGATAGTCTTCGTACCACGAAAACAGAAACCAATCCAACAATCCAAAGCCAGATAGGCGCTCTGGACCGTACAGAGTAGTAACACAAATATCTATGCTGCCATCTATAAGATGCTTATAACAATCGGAAAACAAAGAAAACGGCACCAGCTCCACGTCACTCAAAGAACCAAGCTCCCTTTCAACAAACAGACACTCCACCTTACTCCCTACAAGTAAACCCACTCTCAACGCTTCTTGCCCTCCTATCAGGGAAATAAAAAAGCCCCCGCGGATGCTTTCAGGAAAGCTCCGCAGGGGCTCATGCTTCTATGAGCTCAAAATTGTCTGTCTGTTATGCAAGCCACACCACTAAGGCGAACAGCCATCCAATGATAACAGCCAGCTGCATAAATGCTACCATAGTCATACTCCTACACCTCCTTTTTCAATTAGAATGGACCTCTCATTCCAGGAGGCATTGACCAGAATACCGCTGGAATTGCGAATGTGTAGAGGGCCGCGAATGTAACTATCCATCCCACTACTCTCTCGTTCATCTTGCCCTGCATAAGCAGTCCAGCGAAGTTCATTGCCACGAACCATACGAACGCTATGCTGAAGTGATATACCCATGTACCGTGCCCTGTTGGGTTTGTTACCGAAATGAAGAATATACCATAAGCCAGCGTCAACCATCCAATAAGGATAGCCACACCACCCAACGAGTTCTTTGGAAGCTGGAATATCTCAAGGAATCCAAGCGCTATAAACGCGAAGGAGTACATTCCAGCCAGACCGGTAATGAAGTAAGTCAAATGTCCAAGACCGTGAGCAGCATTCATCGTCACGAGGAAGGGCCACCACATAATACCCACTGTGGCTGTTATTATACCAACAACCCTCTCATTGGCCTTCTTCCTCTCTGGATCGAGATGCATGAAGCCGTTGGCCAGCAGAGCAAACGCACCCAAATAGATAATCGGGGCAATCCACTTACCCACCATGGGTTTACCAGCCGCGAATGCGCTGCCCGCATCCAGGAGTATTAAAACTCCCACGGCTAACAGTACCAACACTCCAGAACCCAAACCTCTCATACCTTTGCGCATACACACACCTCCCTTTTACGTGTGATAAAGCTTTCCAAATCTACCGTAGAAGACATTTTCTTTCCCAACCAACCTCCTCGCTTTTTCTTATAATAGTTTAGTTATAAAATTCATTCTGTCAAATAAATTATTCCCTTAGAAAAAAGAAACGTACAAAGCAAATATAACTATCAGAACAGTCAAAACCTGGAAGAGAAGGATCCTCAACCGAATGGAGCTCCAAGAACCTTCAAAGGGGAAACACAAAATCACACCTCATTGACATGGCAAGCATTTTGTTCTATAAGAAACCCATATCTTACCACGGAGGTTGAGATGTCTGTCTTCAGGGTGAACAAAACCATAGAAGAAATAAATGAGAAGATAAAAAGGGGCGAAGTGGTTGTGGTAAACGCAGAAGAAATGATAGATATAGTAAGAGACAGAGGAATAATAGAAGCGGCAAAAACAGTAGACGTGGTAACCACGGGCACATTTGGCATGATGTGCTCAAGCGGAGCTCTTATAAACTTTGGACACACCAAACCAAAGATAAAGGCCGCGGAGGTATGGCTGAATGACGTTAAAGCCTATGGTTCACTGGCAGCAGTTGATGCTTACATCGGTGCCTCAGCCGTTAGGGAAGGAGACCCTCTAAACGCTGTCAAACCAGGAAGATTCGAATACGGAGGTGGGCACGTAATAGAAGATCTGATAGCTGGAAAGAAAATACACCTAACGGCAAAGGGATACGGAACAGACTGTTATCCATCCAAATACTACGAAGCAGACATAACAATACATGACCTAAGAGACGCTACGCTCTACAACCCGAGAAATGCCTACCAAAATTACTCAGTTGCTGTAAACTCCACAGACAAAACAATATATACATACATGGGGGTTCTCAAACCAAACATGGCAAACGCTACTTACTCATCTGCCGGGCAGTTGTCTCCCCTAATGAATGATCCGTTCTACTTGACCGTAGGGATAGGCACGAGGATATTCCTTGGAGGGGGCGTTGGATATGTAGTTTGGGAAGGCACACAACATGATCCAGACACACCGCGAAACAAGAGAGGGATACCATTAACGGGTGCTGGGACATTAGCTGTCATGGGAGACATGAAACAAATGAACCCAAGATATATACGTGGAGCTTCAATATTAGGCTACGGCGTTTCACTCACCGTCGGACTGGGTATCCCCATACCCATATTGAACGAGGAAATGGCGTTCTTCACATCAGTATCAGACAGGGAAATCGAGGCATACGTGTTTGACTATGGATACAATTACCCAAACAAGATAGACAGAACCATCGGCATTGTAAACTACGAGGACCTCAAGAGGGGGCACATAACCGTGCAGTCAAAAGAAATACCAGCAACCCCCATATCCAGCTACTTTGAGGCAATGAACATCGCAGAAACGCTGAAACAATGGATAAAGGAGGGTGAGTTTTTGTTAACTAAACCCTCCGTGCCTCTAAAACAATCAAAAGATTACGAGCCGCTCAAGTACTGTGAAGAGAGTTTATAGAAATATAATATCGGGAAACCTTGAGACATACGAGTTAACATACAAGGAAAGCAACATGCTCATAAGGTCGTGCAGAACAAACAGATTCTTACTATTTGACTTTCTAAAAAATATGAGGGATACACTTGAACTTTACATAAATAGGCATAAGGAATTCCTGACATCTCTGAAGCCCATTCCCCAAGACAAAAAAGCACCTAAAATAGCCAGAATAATGATAGACTACTCAAGCAGAACTAGAGTTGGTCCAATGGCCTGTGTTGCAGGCGTATTCGCGGACGAAATGGGCAAATTCATACTATCTAACTGCGAAGAATGCATCGTGGAAAACGGAGGAGATATATTTATAAAAGTGAACCATGCACCTTGCATCGGAGTGTACTCAATAAACCCTTACTTCAAGGACAAACTCGGTTTTAGACTACCACCATCGGATTCTCCGTACGGGGTTTGTTCCTCCAGCTCATCCATAGGACCATCACTGAGCCTCGGAGAATCCGACCTCTCAGTAGTGGTGGCTAACTCGTCGGGACTGGCATATGCCATAGCAACAGCCTGTGGCAATATCATAAGATCAAAACATGACCTTACAGAGGCAGCCACCCTATCAAAAGAATTAGGGGCTATGGGTGGA
>CAZERD010000076.1:0-3660 GCA_964515405.1 uncultured Desulfurellales bacterium | reverse complement strand
CTATAATAATGGCAGGACGGGCAGCATATATATTAACATTGATTTTGCTTCTCTTTCTCTCTATTTCAACCTTTGAAATACCAGCATAATACAGTCTCTGCTTAATAGCTCTCCTTATCCTCTGATCTTCAAGAAGCTTATCCTTGAAATTCTCCTTTGCAAACCACTGAGAAACCCACTTCTTAGTTATACCCAATCTTAATCCTATAGGATTAACCTTCTGACCCAAAAGTCACCCCCTTACTTGAGCACAATGGTTATATTGCTCGTTCTCTTCAGTATCCTACCAGCCCTGCCCATAGCCTTAGTTCTGAACCTCTTCAACCTTATTCCATCATCCGCTGTCACACTAAACACCCTCATCTTATCAACATCAAACCCACGATCCAACGCATTAGCAACAGCAGAGTCAAGAAGCTTCCTCAGTATAAACGCAGCTTTCCTGTTAGAATACCCTAAAATCACAGATGCCTCTTCTACAGGTTTACCCTTTATCAGACCTATAACCTCCCTCACCTTCGTGGGGGAAATCCTAGCCCTTCTCAGTTTAGCTACGACCTCCATGTTCAACCTTCCTTACTTTCCTATTTTCTTCTGTACCACACCCTTGTGCCCAACAAATCTACGTGTAGGAGCAAATTCTCCCAGTTTATGCCCAACCATGTTCTCAGTAATATAGACCGGAACAAATTTCCTTCCATCATGCACTGCAAACGTAAGCCCTATAAACTCAGGAATAATAGTACTCCTTCTAGACCACGTCTTTATTATGCTTTTCTTCTTTGAACTCCTAACCTTCTCAACCTTTCTCAAGAGCTTTGCCTCCACAAAAGGCCCTTTCTTGCTACTTCTCGGCATACAGCCCCCTTTACTTCTTCTTCCTTCTTACTACAATAAACTTGTCGGTTCTTTTATTACGCCTTGTTTTATAACCCTTAGTAGGCACACCCCACGGTGTAACCGGAGTACCGCCAGTCCCCGTTTTGCCCTCTCCACCTCCATGAGGGTGATCTATCGGGTTCATAGCCACACCTCTAACCTGAGGTCTAAATCCCCTATGAAACATTCTTCCAGCCTTGCCCCAACGTATATTGTTGTAATCTGGATTACCAACCTGCCCTATAGTAGCATAACACTCCAGATGAATAAGTCTAACTTCACCACTTGGTAGCTTAACATGAGCATAGTTACCTTCCTTGGCCATAACTTGAGCAAGCGTACCAGCACCCCTCACCAGTTGACCACCAGCACCAGGTTTCAGCTCTATATTGTGAATGAGACTCCCAACTGGTATGTTCTTTAACGGCAAAGCGTTACCTACCTCTGGATCAACATTTTCTCCAGAGATAACCGTATCCCCCACTCTTAAGCCAAGAGGAGCTATCATGTAACGCTTTTCCCCGTCTTTGTAGTAGACCAATGCTATATAAGCATTCCTATTAGGGTCATATTCGATGGCTCTAACCACACCAGGAATACCGTGCTTGTCTCTCTTGAAATCTATTATTCTATATATCTTCTTGCCACCTCGTCTCCCTCTAACACTTATGTGTCCGTTACTGTCGCGCCCTGTCCTTTTTATTATCACCTCCGTTAGAGACTTCTCGGGCTCTTTTCTCGTGAGAACCCCAAAATCTGCAACACTGCTCTTTCTCCTACCGTTAGTTACTGGCTTATATACCCTCACTCCCATGACCTAACTCCTCACAGCTCTTTTAGGGCTTCACCCTCTCTCAATTTTACTATAGCCTTCTTATAAGAAGGTCTTTTTCCTTCGACTCCCCTGAAGACCTTTTTCTTCCCCTTAACATTAACCGTATTTACCCTCTCTACGTGCACACCAAAGATAAACTCTATTGCCTTCTTTATCTCGGGCTTCGTAGCTTTCCTATCCACAAGAAAAACATACTTCCCCTCTTCCTGAGCTCCAAAAGCCTTTTCAGAAACAACCCTGCCCTTTATCAAACTCCATTTATCCATCTGTTAGTCTCCCCTTGAGTTTCTCAAACGCGCTTCTCACAACAAGTATACTCTTAAACCTCAACATGTCATATGTGTTCAGAGTGGATACATTTCTACTCTCAACTCCATCTATATTCCTGAATGATAAAGCAGTACTATCCATGCCTGAATCCAAAACAATCAAAACCTTACCAGATATACCAAGCTTATCCAGTATCCTTCTTGCCTCCTTGGTACTGGGTCTATCAAACGATAAATCATCTATTAATACAATCCCATCTTTCTCAACCCTATCATAAAAAGCCACCAAAAAGGCTTTCTTTTTCTCCTTTCTGTTTATCTTGAGAGAAAACTCTCTTGGGTGCGGTCCAAAAACAACACCACCACCCCTCCACAATGGAGACCTTATGGACCCAACCCTTGCTCTACCCGTCCCCTTTTGTCTCCAGGGCTTTTTACCACCCCCTGAAACATCAGATCGCGTTTTAGTAGAAGCCGTGCCAGCCCTTCTATTCATAAGAATAACCCTTACAACTCTATTCAACAACACACCCTTGTTTTTAACCCTAGGTTTCTCTATGGGAATCTCCTCTTCTCCAACAACATTAGCTTTCCTATCTAATACTTCCAGCTTCATAGGTTAACTTCCCCTCTTTACTATCGTAACATATTCTCCTTTAGATCCAGGAACAGCACCCTTCACTCCTATAAGGTTAAGCTCCTTGTTGATATAGACCACACGAAGATTCTTCACCGTCACCCTCTTATTACCATAATGCCCCGGCATCTTTCTCCCTTTAACAACTCTACCCGGAAACTCACAGTTCCCTATAGAGCCAGGCCTCCTATTGAACATAGAACCATGGCTGTCAGGACCACCATGAAACCCATGTCTCTTCATAACCCCAGAAAACCCACGCCCCTTACTCTTTCCTATCACGTCAACAGAATCACCCACGTCGAACATATCAAGTGTTATCTGTGATTTCGGTTCAAAATTGCTAACATCAGAAGGCTTAAATTCCTTCAACACTTTTCTGGGTGGAATACCCAGTTTCTTGAACTTGCCTACCTCAGATTTCCTCAATCGGCTTTCTTTGGTCTCGATGAAACCAACTTGCACAGCATCATAACCATCCCTTTCCTTGGTCTTTATCTGTGTGATTACACCACGCTCAGCTTCCAGCAACGTGATAGCTACCGCCCTGTCCCCTTCAAAAACCTGGCTCATCCCCAGCTTCCTGGCAATCAGTCCCAACATCTCTATTTCTCCTCTACCTTAGGCTAAATTTAAAGAGACAGAGGAACCAACAAGGTTCTTGTCCCCCATTGCAGACAACTTAAAGCTTTACCTCTATATCAACCCCCGCAGGTAAATCTATCTTCATAAGCGCATCAACAATCTGTTGATTCGCATCTATTATATCTATCAACCTGCTGTGTATTCTCATCTCAAACTGCTCTCTGGACTTCTTGTTTATATGCGGAGAGCGAAGTACTGTATAACGAGATACCTTAGTAGGAAGAGGTACAGGCCCCCTGACCTTAGCTCCTGTTTTCTTGATGGTTTCTATAATATCTTTAACCGAACTGTCAAGCATATTTGATTCAAAAGCCCTTAACTTTAACCTGATTTTCTGAGCCATACTCATCCCCTACTCAATAATCTCTGTCACCACACCTGCACCTACAGTCCTG
>CAZERD010000075.1:0-3810 GCA_964515405.1 uncultured Desulfurellales bacterium | reverse complement strand
GGATTCGACCAATACCGGATATGCTTTTCAATAGATGTAGATAAATAGGGTTTTGTCGGATAGGCTTTTTTCCACTTTTTTTCTAAGGGACTTATCTACTCCGAACATGTTTCACCTCACATATCTTCTATTATAAATACGTTCATGGTTTGGGGGCCGTGTACACCTAGTGCGAGTATCATTTCTATGTCTGCTGTTCT
This sequence comes from uncultured Desulfurellales bacterium, assembly GCA_964515405.1. Classification (GTDB taxonomy): domain Bacteria; phylum Campylobacterota_A; class Desulfurellia; order Desulfurellales; family CAZERD01; genus CAZERD01. The sequence continues at coordinate 3,610 of CAZERD010000075.1, read as the reverse complement.
GCTTGCGCCAGTTATGAATGATATATATGCGCACTTGTTTTCCGTATGTTCTTTTAGTATATCTGCTACATCTTCCAGGGATTCAACAAGATTTGATAACTTGAATACTACATCAAGATTTTCAGCAAGGGCAGTTGCTCTTCTAAAAGCCTCTCTTGAGTTTGTGAGCACTACTGTCCCGGTTTCTGCTATCGCGAGTTCCGCTTCCACTAGTACGTTCTGTATGCCTTCTTTTTCTGCTATAGGCTCTTTGTTAAACTCATCTGTAAGATTCAGATGTATATATCCATACTCCTTACTTTTCACGAGGTTGCTCATGTCTTTACTTTCTATTACTTTGTTTGTGTTACCCACAAGAGATGAAAACTCCATGAATCTTTCAAGCAGTTTATTCTTTTTCATTTTTTTGCTCCTTTATGGACTGATAAATAAGTTCTATGGGGTGCCTTATGTCAACATTGCATCCTGCTTTAACTGTTAGGTCTGTGAGTTGCATGGCACACCCAGGGCAGGGGGTTAATAAGACCTCGTAGCCCTTTTCCCTTATTTCGTTTATTTTCCCTTCTCCAACCTTAAGGGAGTCCGAATAGTACTTTAGGTTGAATGTACCGCCGAATCCACAGCAGTTTTGATTTTCGAGTGGATTGAAGTTTGTGGAGATATTACTCTTGACGAAATTTGAGAGCGTTTCGTCCTTTGTATGGTCGTAATGGCAGGGTATATGTAGCGTAGCCCTGACGTCGAAGCCTTTAATATCCACATTTAGAACATCGCTCAGGAATACGATTATATCTACCATCGGCACTTTAGATTTTTCTACTCCCATTCTTTCGGCTAGGTCGCCTAGCGCATATTGACACGTGGGGCATGAGGTAATTATGTAGCTTGCATCCTTTATGGAGTTGAACCAGCCTATATTTTCTTTAACCATTCTTTCGTAGAGGTGTATATCTCCTGTGGTGGCGGCGGGTATACCGCAGCATTTGTTTACCTTGGGGACATAAACAGAGACGCCAAAATGTTTGAGGGTTTCCACCACTGCTTTTCCCCAGTTGATGTACATGAATGTTATTGCGCATCCTGGATAAAATATTACCCTCATTTGTTCATTTTTGGCTTTGTTCAACCCTCCATGGATGCTGGTGAACGATATAGGTTTTACAGATGCTATGTTGCGTGATGTAGGGAATTTCAGACTCTTTACATTTTCTTTTGGGGTTGAGGATGCGAGGTTTATCCCTATGCTCAATATTGGTTGTATTTCTGCTATGAGTTCTGGATGTTTTATCACCGTTTCTAGTATGGCTTTTTGCCACCTTGGGAGTTTATTTATCTTTCTTAAGGTATGTCTTGCCCTTAGGATTATCTCGTCTGTTCTTACTCCACTTGGGCATGACCTCATACATCTCCCGCAGAGGATGCAATAGTCTATATATTTGAAGATGTTGTCTGATTCTTTGAGTTTTCCCTGATATAGGAGTTCTATCAGGGATATTTTCCCTCTCGACACAGAGGTTTCCACAAGATCTTTCTCATATAGAGGGCACACGGCCTGACATAAGCCGCACTTCATGCATTGCATGGTTAAGTCTTCCAAGGATTTTAGGTCTTCGGCTATTCCTCTTAAGGAGAACCTCATGGTTTTTCAAATCCTCCTTTATATGATTTTACCGGGGTTGAATAGATTGTGTGGATCCAGCCCAGTTTTCAGCCTCCTCATAAAGTTTATGGTCTCTGTGCCTACCTCCCGCTCAAGGTATCTGGATTTGGCTATACCTATACCGTGTTCCCCGCTTAGCGTGCCTTCGAGTTTGAGGGTTTTTTCAAATATTTCGTTTATGACCTTCTCAACTCGCTTCATTTCTTCTCTGTTTCTTCTGTCTGTGAGTATTGTTGGGTGTAGATTTCCGTCCCCGGCGTGCCCGAATGTGCCTATGGTTACATTATATTTGTTTGATATATCCCTTATGCATTCCATCATCTCTGGTATTTTACTTCTTGGGACGGTAGCATCTTCGAGTATGAGCGTTGGTTTCAGCATAGCGAGGCTACTTAGGGCATCTCTTCTTCCTTCCCATAGTTTGTTTCTTTCCTCTTCAGAATTTGCTATTTTTATTTCTCCGCTCAAGGATTCACATATGAGTTTTATTTTTTCGTATTCGCTCTCTACGGCGTCTGGATGGCCGTCTATCTCTATCAATAGTACGGCATCTAAGTGTGTTGGAAGCCCTAAGTGATGAAATTTCTCTATGGTTCTTATGGTGAAGTTGTCCATTATTTCCAGTGTAGCAGGTACTATTTTTGAGGCTATTATCATTGACACTGTCTCTGAAGCCTTTATAATGTTGTCGTAAGAAACAAGTAGAGCTCTCCTTGATTCTGGGGGTGGTATGAGTCTCATTATGAACTCAACCATTACCCCCAGTGTTCCCTCAGATGAGAGCATAAGGCCGGGGAGATTAAACCCGGTGACAAGCTTCACAGGTTTGCCGCCACCTTTTATGAGATTGCCCTCCGAGTCGAAGAACTTTACTCCCATCAGATATCTGTCTGTTACCCCGTACTTTAGAGCCCTTAGTCCTCCGGAGTTTTCGGCTACATTCCCCCCTATGGTTGATACCTTTAAGCTGGCTGGGTCAGGAGGGTAGAGGAGTCCTGCCTTTGAGGCTGCCGAGGCAAGTTTCTCAGTTATCACGCCAGCTTGGACTATCGCATACAGGTCTTCTCTGTTTATTTCTAATATCCTGTTGAGGGCTGTTGTTAGGAGAATGCATCCTCCCTTAATGGGTAAAGTTCCGCCGCTTAGATTGGTGCCTGCGCCCCTGACGATGAGTGGTAGGTTGTTCTCCTTGCAGAGTTTTATGATTTTGCTTATCTGTTCGTATTCTGTTGGCTGTACAACAATATCGGGCAGCACAGGGTCTTCGGGGTGAGCATCATAGCTGTAGGCTCCAAGATCTTCGGGTTTGCTCCAGCATCTATGTTTTCCTACCGTGTTTTCAAATTCCTTGATCAAGGCTCTGGAAAGCATATAAACTCCTCCGTTGTCTTTTCACACTTCTTTTTCTGATGGTAGTTCTGTGTGTCCTGCCCAGTAGTTGATGAGGATTCCCAAGAAGGATAGTATAGCCATTATCCAGAATACGCCACTCCATCCGAATGTAGGAACCATTACTGATGAAACAACCGGTCCTATGGCGCTTGTTGAGTTAGATATAACGCCCATTGCAAATGCTCCAGCCCCCATGGTTGCTACGGGATAAATAACCCCGGGGGTTGCCCAGTAGTTAGGAGGAAGCATCATCAAGAATGCTACTACGATAGCTGATATGACCAACCAGCCGTATGATATTGGGGCTAGATATAGTATCATGAGTGCTCCAGCTCCCATTATAAAGTCTGTAACGCTCATAAGATTTAATCTGGCTTGTAATATTCCTCTATTTGTTGTTTTGCCTTTTGACCACACATCGCCTATCCATGAACCTATCATGGCTGCGAAGAATCCAACTATACCCCATATGAACATCACTGTACCAACAGGGGATTGTTTGTACCCAAGATGGTACAGGTATGCAGGCATGAACCCACCTATGCTGAATAGAGTCCA
>CAZERD010000074.1:0-3840 GCA_964515405.1 uncultured Desulfurellales bacterium | reverse complement strand
TTTATGAATGCAGCTCTATGCCATGCGCTTGATTTTGACGACACCATGGACGACGCGGCCACACATTGCTACGCAACGGTGCTACCACCCGCGCTGGTTTTGGGGGAGGAAAAACATATCTCTGGAAAAACCTTCATTACAGCAATAGCCCTCGGCGTTGACCTTGTGTGCCGCCTGAGTCTCTCAACCACTACTCCGCTAAGATGGATAAGAACAGCAACATGCGGATCCTTTGGGGCAACAGTATCATCGGGCAAAGTGCTCGGCCTCTCCAGAGAGCAACTTTTAAACGCCCTAGGTATAGCATACAGTCAAACCTCTGGTAATGCCCAATGTCTCATTGACGGAACGCTAACAAAAAAGATACAGCCAGCTTTTGCCTCAAGAGCTGGCCTACTCTCAGCTCTTCTATCAAGGGAAGGTATCACGGGAGCCCAAGGGATCTTCGAAGGAAAATACGGGTTCTTCAACCTCTACGAAAATGGGCAATACAACAGAGAAACATGCCTAGACGGCCTAGGCAAAACGTTTATGGGAACAAAGCTAAGCATTAAGCCATACCCAACATGTAGAATGACACATTCCTCCATAGATGTCTCATTAAAGCTGCTCCAAAGGATGCCTAAAGAATTCAAACCATCCGAAATAGAAAAAATAGAAATAAAGGTATGTAAAATGTCTAAAGAAATGGTAGGAAGGAAATTTGAGGTTAGATCCAACCCGCAGGTGGATGCCCAGTTCAGTATCCCGTACTGCGTCTCTGTAGTATTCACCAAAAAGGAAGCCCCCTTCTTAGACGATATTGAGAATGACACTATCCTATCACACAAATGGGACGAACTAACAAACAGAATAGAGGTAATAACAGACGACTCCATAGGAGAACAAGACATACACAAGGCTCACGTAAAAGTAAAACTCGGCACAGGTAAAATCCTAGAAGAATCAACAACAACTCTAAGGGGAAGCCCAAACAATCCACTTTCTTGGGAGGAGTGCACAGACAAATTTGTACGATGCGCCTCCATGAACACAAATGAATACACACAGGATGAGCTAAACCAGCTGATCCAGCATATAATGAACCTTGAAAGAACAGACGATATCTCCTTAGTAATCCCCAAATCAACCAAGGAGGGAAGGAGATGAAAATACTTGTATGCGTCAAGCAAGTACCCGATACCGAATCAAGGTTTACAATAAGCCAAGAAACGAACTGGTACAACGAGGAAGACTTAATATACGTGTTGAATGAGTATGATTCATACGCCTCTGAAGAAGCCGTAAGGCTGAAGGAAAAAAGCGAAAACTCAGAACTCACTGTGCTTACAATAGGTCCTCAAAGAAGCAGAGAGGTACTGGTAAAAGTCATGGGCATGGGAGCAGACAAAGGGGTACACATATTGGATCCGCAGGAGTGGAAGAGAGACCCTTTCCAGAAGGCATCCATAATAGCTCGATTCTGTGAGGACAAAAAGTACGATATAATATTCTTTGGACTGCAATCCCCAGATAGAGGATCGGGGCAGGTAGGACCCATGGTGGCATCCATATTAGGCCTACCCTGTATAACGAACATTGTAAGATTTGAATTTAGAGAGTATTACGTAATAGCAGAAAGGGAACTGGAAAGGAGTGTAAGGGCGAGGGTCAAAGCCAAACCCCCACTGATCGTTACATGTCAGTCGGGTCTCAATCAGCCCCGCTATGTGTCACTGATGAATCGCAGAAGGGCACAGAAAAAAGAAATCACAACCTTAAATGTGGAAGAATTACTCGACGTAGAACCACTCACAAAGACAGAAAGACTCTACTCACCCGAGAAAAGAACTAAGGGCATAGTGCTAGAGGGAAATATTCATAAAACAGCAGAGAAACTTGCTGACATATTAAGGGAACAGGTAAAATAGAGCACAACTTACACCCAGTCTTTGACAAGATAATTTACCAATGGTATCTTTTGGTGTCTTTCGAAATTCTATCAAAGGAGATCTCCATGAAGGTGAGTCTTAAAAGGTTCCTTCACTCGTTATCCTTTTGCCTTGACTTTGTTGAAATTGACGTGCTGGGAGCGACCACCAATCACTCCCGAAGAGTAGCTTATATATCTCTAAGATTAGCAGAGCACCTGGGTCTGAGTGAAAACGAAAGATTTGAACTCTTCACGTATGCTATCATGCACGATAATGGCCTCAGCGAGGAGACAGTTTTTAGCAAACTTGATGCAAAGGAGCTTGAGGAATTTGATTTTATAGAACACTCAAGCGAACACTGCGAAATAGGGGAAAGAAACATAAGGGCCCTTGCCTTCGTAGAATCCAAAAATATCGTTAAATATCATCACGAGTTTTACGACGGTTCTGGATTCTACAGACTGAAGGGAGAAGATATACCGCTAATGGCTCAAATCATATGCCTTGCCGACTACACAGATAACCTGCTCCATTTCGAAATCCCGAGCAGGGAAAACAGAAACAGGATCATCTCCTTCATAAGGGAGCAACGGGGAAAATACTTCTCAGGAAACATGGTAGACATCTTCCTTGAAATAAGCAAACAGCCCTCCTTCTGGTTGGATCTACAGATACCATTCCTATTCTCAGCCTTAGATGAAATAGCCCCAGAAAAATACTACACATTCTCCCATTCAGAACTCCTAAACTTCACAAAGATAATCAGCAGAATCATAGACTGCAAATCCAAATTCACGATGAGGCACTCATCAGGTCTGTCAGAGAAGACCGCCTTCATGTATGATTACTACAACTTCGATAATGAAAAAAAGATAAAAGCCGTGGTAGCTGCCAATTTACACGACCTTGGCAAACTCGCAATACCAAACTCCATACTGGACAAACCATCAAAACTGACAGACGAAGAAAGGGATACAGTAAAACAGCATACTTACTACACACGTGCAGCACTAAAAGAAATAGGTGGCTTTGAGGAAATAACGGAATGGGCCTCAAATCACCATGAGAGGCTTGACGGCTCAGGCTATCCCTATGGACTTAAGGGAAAGCAACTCGACTTCACAAGCAGACTCTTGGGCTGTCTCGACATATATCAAGCCTTAACAGAAGAAAGACCCTACAGAAAGCCTCTGAAACACAGTGGAGCTATGAAAATACTCTATTCTCTAGCTAATCTCGGAAAGATTGACCCTGGAATCACTAAGGACATAGACAAAGCGCTGAGGTAAAGCAAAACAGGACTCTTTTAATTATTGACAAATAATAAATTTTTACTATATTAGTTCTCCAAACCTTGAGGGGGGTGAGCCATGAAAAAGGTCGCTTGGTTTACGGTGTTTATATTCCTGCTTTTCATTGGTATGGGCGGAGTCTCTCATGCTAAAACCTACATTATAAACCTCGGGATAGTGACAACCCCAAAAACCTTCCATTACCTTGCGGCAAAGAAGTTCAAGGAAATCGTTGAACAAAAGAGCCATGGACACATAAAGGTCATAATCCATCACTCTGGTTCCGTGGGAAACGAAACAAGCATCCTCCAGCAACTTCAACTGAATGCTTTACAGATGGGTGTTATTACGGCAGGACCCATTGACAAGTTCGTTCCTGCCATAAAGGCTATTGAATATCCCTTCCTCTTCAAAAATTATAAAGAGGTCGACAGAATACTTGACGGTCCAATAGGCCAGGGAATACTCAACCAATTCAAGAAAGCAGATCTCATAGGATACCATTTCCTTGAAAATGGCTTCAGAAACCTGACAAACTCCGTAAGACCCGTACACAGCGCAAAGGATGTAAAAGGGCTTAAAATAAGGGTAATGAATAGCGAGCTCCAGATAGAAATATGGAGACTGATCGGTGC
>CAZERD010000073.1:0-3909 GCA_964515405.1 uncultured Desulfurellales bacterium | reverse complement strand
GCAACCATTTCGTGGTGATGAGCGATTGATCAAAGTGTGGCAGGCTGTTGAGAGGGTGCGGCAATCTTGCTGGTGAGGTGGGGCATATGCCTTTTAAAAAGGCTCCCTTTATATGTGGTTGTGGTAATGATGATTGTTTGGAGCTTTTTACATCTGGATCTGCACTCAAGAGGTGGATAGGGTATCTTGGTATTGATGGTATTGAACCGACACTTGACGCTTTGAAGGTACTCAATTCCGAGGATTCAAGATTTATACTCAAGAATTTTTATGATGGTCTCTCTGTAGCCTTGAGAACAATGGTGACTGTATTGAATCCAGATTCTATAGTTATGGGTGGTAGTGTGGTAAAGAACAATCCTCATCTCGTAGATTTTGTTAGGAGCGAGATAAATTCTAGGGCATTTAAGCCAGCAAGCAGGGTAAATGTGTATATGTCGACTCTGAAGAATGGCAACCTAATTGGAGCGAAATTGCTTGAATCCCTTGAAGATTAGAATCGGGTGAAGTATCCTCCGGTGGTCTTTAGGATTTCCACGTACTTTTCTATGCCCTTTTCAAGGGGAGTGAATTCTTCTTTGTAGCCAATTTTCCTCAGCAGAGTGAGATTAGCCTCTGTGAATGTTTGATATTTGTTCTTGAGGTCTTCTGGGAACGGTATAAACTCTATAGTTGCGTTTTTGTATAGCCTTCTCATTATTTCTGCTATTTTCAGAAAGCTCTCAGCTTTCCCTGTCCCACAGTTGAAAATTCCCCTCTTTTGTGGGTTGTCAAGGAAGAAGAGATTAACCTTAACTATGTCATCCACATACACAAAGTCTCTCAGAAAATTCCCACTGCCTTTAAATAGTTTCATTTTACCTGATTCTGTTATCTGATGGTGAAATTTGTAGATGACGGAAGCCATTCTCCCTTTATGGTTCTCTTGGGGTCCGTATACGTTGAAATATCTGAGAGATACTATCTGTATCTTTGTGCGTGGTATGACGTTTCTTATGTACTGGTCGAAGAGGAATTTTGAGAATGCATATATGTTTAAGGGATTCTCACATTTTCTGTCTTCATAAAACCCATTTCTTCCATCCCCGTAAACGGAGGCACTGGAGGCATATATGAAGTTTATGTTGTTTTCAATAGAGAAGTTTAAGAGATTTTTGGAGTACTCATAATTGTTTTTCATCATATATTTTCCATCTGATTCTGTTGTATCTGAACAGGCTCCTTCATGGAATATTGTTTCTATGCCTGATTTTCTGAAGCTGTTCAGGTTATTGAAGAAATCCTCTTTGTCTATAAAGTCTTCAAAGTGTAGCGGATTGAGGTTTTTGTGCTTCTCTGACCTCTTTAGGTTGTCAACTACCATTATATTAGTTATGCCTCTGTTATTGAGCTCTTTTATTATGTTGCTCCCTATAAATCCTGCTCCACCTGTTACGACAAACATGATTCACCTCCCTTTTTCAGAAAGCATTACAAATAAATTGTTTCTGTGTCAAACAAATACTTGACACTGGTGGTTTTGCGGGAACAATATTGTTTTATGGATGTGATTCATGTTAAAACTGCTGAATATAAGAATTACACGTTCCATGACACAATCTTTATTGTGCGTGGAAGAATGAGAGTATCAAACGTTGATTTTCAGGAATGCATTTTCATTGCTTCTCATGATTTGCGAGATTGTGTTTTGGAATTGAGCGGCTCAGCGATTTTCAGCAAATGCAGGTTTGTTAGGGGGAGTATAAATGCTTGTTCCGGTAGATTTGAATTTGTTGATTGCAGGTTTTTCTTTATGAACGGATCTTCGGTCTCTGTGGAGGGCAATTCTTGGTGTTTCTTTGATGGGTGTTTATTCTGGGGGAATGGCTCTTGGGATGTGCTGAGTCCTCAGGTTCTTGTCAGTGGGTCAGAGGTTAGGGTAAGTAAATGCATTGTGATTAATGGTGCTAATTCGCTTTTTCTGGAGTCTGAGGAGGGCAGGGTGCACATAAGGGATTCTATGCTATGTGGTAATGAGGCTGGTGGGGTTGCTTTTTATTCTTCCACTGTGGAGCTGAGCAACTGTCGTGTAGTGGGAAACGGGAGAGAAGATGGTGGTTTTGCTCAGATATACATTGAGGACTCACTGGCGAGGCTTGAAAGGGTGCATGTGAGAGGAGGAATAGGGTCTGATGGAATTGTTGCAGCTAAAGAAAGCAGAGTTGAGCTGATCGGATGCGAGGTTTTGGACCATACTGGAAATGGTGTTGTAATAGAGAGGGGTTCTGTGGTTAGTATGCGTGGGTGTAGCATTTGCTGTAATGGTAGTGAGGTGGAAGAGACACTTCAGGTGTGGATTGATAGCTCCAATGTTAGCATACAAGATTCTATTGTTGCTGATGGTGTATGTGGTATATATGTTCAAAAAGGCGGTCTATTGAGTGTGGTTGACAGTGTTGTTAGGAATAACAGGGGGGCTATTTGTGTGTTTGATAGCTCTGAAGCCAGGATAAGGGGATGCAGTTTCGTTGGAAACATGGGTGAACAACAGGTATGGTTGAGGGGATCAAAGGTGTGGATTGAGGATTCTGAACTGGTGGAAAGTGACGGTGTGGATGTGCGAGCTGAGGAGATGGTGCTTATACACGTTGAAAATGTTAGAGTCAGTGGGGCAATATATATTAGTGATGATTCAAGGAATGTACGGTTGAATTTCCATCGCGTTTAGTTTTTAGGCTGTATCTTGTTATGGTCCTCGTGTTCCTTTTCTTGTAGAGATTAAGATAGCAGCAAATATCATTATGATACCAATGAGTTGCATCCACCCCACCACTTCTGAGAAGAATAGATACGCCAGTATACTTGCTCCTATTGGTTCTCCAAGTATCGTTATGGCCACAGCCGTGGCTTTTAGGTGTTCCAACAGCCAGTTGAAGGATGTGTGTCCAAATATTTGTGGTACCACAGCAAGAAGGATCATGTATATGTAGGAGTTTGTTCTATAGCCTGTGAAGTGTTGGTGTGTGATCAGGGCGAGGAGCAGTGCGAATACAGCGGAGAACCCATATACCAGCGTTACATAGGGTAATATAGGAACCACCTGTCTGAGTTTGTACCCCACCATCAGATATCCGCTTACACATACGGCTCCGAGGAGTGCCAGTATGTCCCCCAGGAGTGCTTTGCTGTCTATGACTGTTCCGAAAAGGTGCCCATCGGCTGAAGCTATTATGAAGCTTCCACCGATGGATAGCATGATTGCAAATATCAGTTCCTTTGATTGTTTTTCTTTAAACAGGAGGTACGAAAATATACCGACGAATATTGGATTGGTTGTGACAAGTACGGTTGAACTTGAGATGGAAGTGTACCTGAGCGATGTGACCCACAGGACAAAGTGAGCGCAGAGGAATAGCCCTGCTATGCTGGAGTATACTAGGGTAGTTTTGCTTATATACCATTTGTGCTGTTTTCTTAAAATAGATATGGAGAGCAGTATTATGGCTGCTATTACCATCCTGTATGTTACTATGGTTATGGACGGGACGTCGCTTGCCAGTCTTATAAATATGGCTGCGAATGATACAGAAATCACTCCTACCAATGATGCTATGGAGATCTTGACTATGGAGGTAGGCATCTTTTCTCTCCTTGCTTTAGAAAAACCTTTTTACTATGGGAAGTTTTCCTGTGTATGGTGGATATCTGAATGATAGATCAATGTATGTTCCCCTTTCCATGACGGCTCGTTTTTGGGTGAACTCGTCAAACGAGTGTTTCCCGTGGTAACTCCCCATTCCGCTTTCGCCTATGCCGCCGAAGGGCAGGTAACTGCTTGACAGGTGGACTACTGTATCGTTTATTGTGGCTCCACCTGATGGGATCTCGCGGAGTATTTTCTGTTTTACTGTTTGGCTCTCAGTGGATATG
>CAZERD010000072.1:0-3945 GCA_964515405.1 uncultured Desulfurellales bacterium | reverse complement strand
CATACTCATCCCCTACTCAATAATCTCTGTCACCACACCTGCACCTACAGTCCTGCCGCCCTCTCTTATAGCAAATCTTGTCTCCTTTTCAAGTGCTATGGGTGCTATTAGTTCAACTGACATTTCCACGTTGTCACCGGGCATGACCATCTCAACCCCTTCCGGTAGGGTTATTGTACCTGTGACGTCCGTTGTTCTCACATAGAACTGAGGTCTGTAACCCGAGAAAAATGGCGTATGTCTACCGCCTTCATCCTTGGTCAGGACGTATACCTGCGCCTTAAACTTCCTATGGGGTGTTATGGAACCAGGTTTGGCAAGCACCATGCCCCTCATAACCTCTTCCTTCTTCACACCCCTAAGCAGAACACCCACATTATCACCAGCCATAGCCTCATCCAGTATCTTCCTAAACATTTCAAGTGACGTGGCTACAGTTTTTCTAGTAGGCCTCAGACCCACTATCTCTACCTCATCATTAGGTTTTATCCTACCCCTCTCAACTCTACCCGTAACAACCGTACCACGTCCAGAGATAGAGAATATATCCTCAATGGGCATAAGAAATGGCTTATCAGCATCGCGCTCTGGAGTCGGGATATACTCATCCACAGCATCCATCAGCTCTTCTATGGCTTTCGTCCACTCATTATCCTCCTCAGCTTCCAGAGCCTTAAGAGCGCTACCCCTGATCACAGGAACATCATCACCCGGGAAGTCGTACTTTGAAAGGAGCTCCCTTACCTCCATCTCCACAAGATCTATCAGTTCTTCATCATCCACCATATCTATCTTGTTCAGGAACACCACTATGTACGGAACACCCACCTGACGTGCAAGCAGTATATGCTCCCTGGTCTGGGGCATTGGACCATCTGCAGCAGACACCACAAGTATAGCTCCATCCATCTGGGCTGCACCCGTTATCATGTTCTTGATGTAGTCCGCATGCCCCGGACAGTCTACATGAGCATAATGACGCTTCTCTGTCTCATACTCCACATGCGCCGTATTAATGGTTATACCTCTCTCCTTCTCCTCTGGAGCATTGTCTATCTCGTTGTAATCCTTAAATGCTGCCTTACCCCTCCTGGCCAGTATCTTGGTAATAGCAGCGGTAAGTGTTGTCTTACCATGGTCTATATGACCAATGGTACCGATGTTTACGTGTGGTTTAGTACGCACGTATTTTTCTTTTGCCATAGGGTCCCCCTTTTATAACTCTTTTTTAAATATCTTATCCATTATAGATTTAGGCACTTCCTCATAATGGGAAAACTGCATGGTGTAATTACCTCTCCCCTGCGTCAAAGACCTCAGAACGGTGGCATACCCAAACATACTCGCAAGGGGAATCTCAGCCCTTATTATCTTGAGATTACCCTTTTCAGACATGCTCTTTATCCTACCCCTCCTTGAATTCACATCACCCATCACATCTCCCAGATACTGATCCGGAACATATACCTCAACATCCATTACAGGTTCAAGCAAATACGGATTAGCCCTTTTCATCCCCTCTTTGAACGCTATGGAAGCAGCTATCTTAAATGCCATATCCGAAGAGTCCACCTCATGGTAGGAGCCATCATATAATGTCACCCTAACATCAACCACTGGATAGCCTGCAACGACACCAGACTCCATTGCCTCCCTCACACCGGCCTCCACAGAGGGTATAAACTCCTTCGGCACAACTCCACCAACAATCGCATCAATAAATTCAAAGCCCTTACCCCTTTCAAGGGGCTCTATCTTTAACCAAACATCACCATACTGACCATGTCCACCTGTTTGCCTTATGAATCTCCCCTGCTGTTTAACAGATCTCTTTATACTCTCCTTGAAACTCACCTGGGGTTTACCAACATTTACATTGACGTTGAATTCCCTTCTGAGACGATCTATAAGTATTTCCAAATGAAGCTCACCCATACCGGACATGATGGTTTGATTGGTTTCCGTGTCGTACTTCATCCTAAATGTAGGATCTTCTTCCAGCAATCTTTGGAGAGCGTTTGAAAGCTTGTCCTGATCAGCTCTAGTCTTAGGCTCAATAGCAACAGATATAACCGGATCGGGAAACTTTATGGATTCAAGAATCACGGGCTTCAGTTCATCACATATCGTATCCCCTGTTGTCGTATACTTAAGGCCCACGGCAGCTCCTATATCACCAGCCCTTACCTCCTTTATCTCCTCTCTCTTGTTAGCATGCATCCTTATAAGCCGTCCTATTCTCTCCTTCTTGTTCTTGGACACGTTGTACACGTAAGAGCCCGCTTCTATTCTTCCAGAATAAACCCTTAAGTAGTTGAGCTTACCAACATACGGATCAGTTTGAACCTTGAAAGCCAAAGCAGCCAACGGCTCATCTACAGAGCTAATCCTTGTGACCTCCCTGCCCGTGTTAGGATCCACCCCTCTTACAGGCGGTATATCCACAGGGGAAGGCAGATAGTCAACTATAGCATCCAAAAGGGGCTGCACTCCCTTGTTCTTGAACGCTGAACCACACAATACCGGAGCAAACTCATTCGTAAGCGTTGCCTTTCTTATCGCTTTCCTAAGCTCTTCCCCTTTTATATTTTCACCATTCAAATACTTCTCCATAACGGCATCATCATAATCAGATACAGCCTCTACAAGCTTTTCCCTCCACTCAAGAGCCCTGTCTAACAGTTCAGATGGAACCTCCTTTTCGGAAAACGTAGCACCAAGAACATCAGAATCCCATATCAAAGCTTTCATCTTGACAAGATCTACTATACCAACAAAACTGCTTTCTTCTCCCACAGGTATAACTATGGGAACTCCTTTAGTATTTAGCTTTTCGTTTATCTCATCAACTACACTATAAAAATTTGCCCCTACCCTATCCATCTTGTTAACAAAAGCTATTCTGGGCACTCTATACTTGTCAGCCTGTCTCCACACAGTTTCGCTCTGCGGCTCCACTCCACCAACACCACAGAATATGCCTACTGCTCCATCCAGAACCCTTAAAGAGCGTTCAACCTCCACAGTAAAATCCACATGACCCGGCGTATCAATGATATTGATTAGACAATCCCTCCAGAAACAAGTAGTAGCGGCCGATGTAATGGTAATTCCTCTTTCCTTCTCCTGTTCCATCCAATCCATCACTGCCGTACCTTCGTGCACCTCACCCATTTTGTAAGAAACCCCGGTGTAGTACAGAATCCTCTCCGTAGTGGTTGTTTTACCAGCATCTATATGGGCAATAATCCCTATATTCCTATACTTCTCCAGAGGTACACGCCTTTTTTCAGTCATATCTACCATCTATAGTGAGCGAAAGCTCTGTTAGCCTCAGCCATTTTGTGGGTATCATCCCTTTTCTTGATAGAAGCTCCCCTGTTATTGTAAGCATCAATAATCTCGCCTGCCAACCTTTCTTGCATCCTTCTCTCACTCCTCAATCTTGCGAAACTGACCAACCATCTTATAGCTAAACTCAAACGTCTTTCGGGCCTAACTTCCATCGGAACCTGATACGTAGCACCACCAACCCTCCTTGGCCTAACCTCCAGACGCGGCATAATATTCTCTATAGCGTGATTCAACACTTCAAGCGGCTCCTTACCGGTCTTCTCTTTAACTATATCCATAGCCCTATAACATATAGCTCTCGCTTTGGTCTTCTTACCATCCCACATAACCTTATTAATAACCCTGTTCACTAAAACACTGTTGTAAACAAGGTCCGGCCCTATTTCTCTCCTTTCAGCCCTTCTTCTTCTCATAGTACCCTCTTCCCATTAACTTTTAGGTTTCTTTGTGCCGTACTTAGAGCGTGCCTTTTTTCTGCCTTCCACACCACTGGTATCTAAAGCCCCCCTTATAATGTGATACCTTACACCTGGCAGATCCTTGACCCTGCCACCCCTGACCAGCACAATGGAGTGTTCTTGGAGGTTATGA
>CAZERD010000071.1:0-4410 GCA_964515405.1 uncultured Desulfurellales bacterium | reverse complement strand
AGTCTCTATTAACACTATACTCGGCCAGAGCCGCACATTTAAGATCGTTGTCTATTTTTGCCCTCACTCCCTTTCTCCTGAAAAAACTGACTACGTCAAAAGAATCTATATCAATATTGGGAGCAGAAATAATCACACCGTTATTAACTTGACCCGCAAATGAAATCCCTACAAACTCCACACCTGAACTGGCAATCTCGCCAAACAGAGAAACAATATCTGTCCCCCGGGTTCTAAGAACAGTATACTCTGAATGACTACCAAAGACTTTCTCTATACGTATGCTGGTACCACCTACATCCAAATATATCTTCATGAGTTACCCCCCATCAACCTCACAACAACCAACCCTTCTCTTAAAAACACCCACATTCTGACTTAACAACACACCAGATATTATCATAATAGCCCCCACAACAAGAGTGATAGTAATACCTTCACCCAAAACAGCTACAGCCATAACACCGTTTATGAGTGGTATTAGGTATATATAATTACTAGCAGCCACAGAACCTATAAGCCCTACCCCGATCTTCCAAAACACAAAACACAATCCAGAAGCAAATAAACCAAGAAACATTAGATTCAAATATACAACAGACAAAACAACAGCATCAGCGTGTAAAGTTTCTCCCGAGAAGAGAAAATAAGCCACCATAAATAGCAAACCATAAACAAAACTCTTTCTCGTTACATACATGAAATGGAACCTGGTATCAACCATCTTCAAAAGAACAGAATAAACCCCAAAAGAACAAGCAGCAGAAAAAGCAAACAGGTCTCCAATCATAAATCTAAACGAACCCCTCAGTAGAACCAGGCCTACCCCAAACAACACGAGAATAAAGCCAACAACAAGACGAATGGAAAACTTTTCATCCTCAAACACAAAATTAGCAATAATCGCGGTTATCAAGGGCGCCGATACTTCCACAACACCCACATCCGAAGCCTGAGCATATACTAAAGCAAGATTATTGAATATAAAGTACAAGAATATACCACTAAACCCTAAAGAAACAAACAATATCTCGTCCCTCAAAGCAGTCCTATCCCCCCAAGGATACATAATGTACAACGCGATAAGAGCAATGACAAATCTATAGATTAGAATCTCATCAGGGGAAAGATACACAAGTAGAATCTTGGTAGAAACAAGCGTGGTTCCCCATATAAACACAGTAACAAGAGAAACTAAGTGACCCAAAAGCGCTCTGTTCATAGACCCTCCAAAAACGAAAGATACCACAAGAAAACAAAAAAACAAACCCAGAGGCAAAAATTTGAATTCCAAAGGTTGGAGCATTAAACTTACACTATGGATAGAAAAGGGTTTTATGGTAGGCTCTCCTTTCTACACATCTCCCTCCCCTTCAGCATAGTGAATGGAGTGGTTTGGGGAATAGGAATCATTGCTGTACCGTTATTGGCCAAGACTCCATCAAGAGCCGGATTCTGCTTTTCCATGATCAACCTCGGCATAGCAATAGGATCCGTTATATGGGGGCATCTCTCCCACAAATTCAGTGTGAACAAACTCGTCTTTACAAGCAGTCTCTTCTCACTTGCATCTTGGTCACTCATAACCACCTTGAACGGAAAACTCATAGTTCCCCTATCCTTTATCTTCGGAGCCTCTGCCGCAGGAATATTCACACTCTCAAGCGTTACTATTACACAAACGTACAGTAAGCCCCTATGGGAAAAGTATATTTCACTGATGCAAGCCTCCATGACAGGGGGAACCGTTCTTGGACTGCTCATAACATCAGTGTTTCCCTCTGCTATCACGGGCATTCCCCTCCTTGTACTGGCTACTCTGTCGTACCTACCCGCATGGAGACACAACAAAAAATCTGCAAAGGAACATCTACTGCACCACTCGCATATAAAACCAAAGATGCACTTTTCAGAGCTATTCACAGCATACCTCCACCATCACTTCAGGATAAAACACATAAAACATCTGACAAATAAAACCCTGTTCCTCCTAAACTTAAGATGGACACTGGCCCTCCTTTCCGTGGCACCCGTTTATGCTATATATCCTCTCCTCATGAAAAGCTCTTTCCATATTTCCCAGCACTTTTCATCCCTGCTCTACGCCTTAAGCACGGCCATAGGGGTATACATGTTCGTAATAGCTGGAAAACTAGCAAAAAAACGTGGGGCAAATCTTCCATTCAACATAGCAACGTTATTTTACCTCTCAACGTTCACCCTAATGGGTGCAGGAATAATACTAAATACTCCCATACTGGGTGCAGCCGGCTTCACGATGATGATCTTTGGATGGTCATTCATATCTGTCGGGATGAACATCTCAATCGTAGAAACCACCAACGAAACAGAAAGGGCTGAGGTGCTCGGAGTTGCAAATGCATTACAAAGTCTTGACAACATGCTAGGTGGCGTAATAGCAGGACTCCTTGCCTCAGGTGTAGGTAACCTATCAATCATTAGTTTCGGTCTCATATTCTCTCTGGCATCTGTAATAACAAAAACAGCTAAGAAAAGGAGGTAAACATGCTATCTAAGAAGAAAATAACCGGAGAAGAGATCCACATCTCAACTACATACGCAAACAGAGCATTCACCAAACCAATCCCAAAATACGACATACCAGAAGAAGGTATAGGGCCAGACGTGGCATACCAACTCATACACGATGAACTCAGCCTTGATGGAAACCCAACGCTTAATTTAGCTTCCTTCGTAACCACATGGATGGAACCACAAGCGGAAAAACTCATAGTAGAAACTATAAACAAAAACCTAGTTGACCAGGAGGAATACCCACAAACAGGTATCATACAGGAAAGGGTGGTAAACATGCTTGCCAGACTCTTCAACGCCCCGGAAAGTTCACAGTATGTCGGAACAGCTACTATAGGCTCCTCAGAAGCCATTATGCTTGGCTTACTGGCCCACAAGTGGAACTGGAGAAAGAAAATGGAAACCAAAAACAAAGATACAACAAGACCCAACATAGTTGTAGGAGCCAATGTACACGTGGTATGGGAAAAGTTTGCCAGATATTTTGACGTAGAACTAAGGCTTGTGCCTATGGAGAGGGAAAAATACACAATGGACGTCAACATAACGGAGAATCTTATAGATGAAAACACTATATGCGTTGGTGCAGTATTGGGCACAACGTTCACAGGACAAATAGACCCCATAAAGGAATTAAACAACATGCTAATGAAAGTAAAAGAACAAAAGGGGTGGGATATACCTATCCATGTGGATGCGGCCAGTGGTGGGTTCATAGTACCATTTTTGTATCCAAAAATGGAATGGAACTTCAAGCTTGAACACGTAAGATCTATTAACGTATCCGGGCATAAGTACGGACTTGTATACCCCGGTGTAGGATGGCTTATATTCAAAGACAAATCATATCTACCAGAAGACTTGATATTCTACGTAAACTATCTGGGTAGTGAGGAAGCAACATACACATTAAACTTCTCAAGGGGTAGTTCAATGGTAATAGCTCAATACTACAACCTACTGAGACTCGGTAAAAACGGCTACAGGGCCATAGTGGAAAACACAGTAAAGAACGCACGCTATTTAGCAAACAAACTAAAGAAAATAGATACATTCAAACTCACCCATGAAGATATCTTGCTCCCTGTTGTAACATTCTACTCAACAAGTAATAAGCTCAGTGTGTATAGGATATCAGAGAAATTAAGGGAAAGAGGATGGATAGTACCCGCTTACAATCTCCCGAAAAATGCCGATGATATACACATATTAAGGGTTGTAGTGAGAGAAAACTTCAGCAGGGACATGGGGGAAATGCTTATACACGACATAGAAAGAATAGTAAGATCTATCAAAACATCAACATCCAAGACAAAACCAAAAGTCCACCGCAAACAAACACACAAGCAAATATGTTAACACGACTTCATCTGCTCACATCTGAGTATTAGCTCGTTTAAGCTTGTTCCATCTACCGGGGAAGAAGCGTGAGAAACCTTAAAAGACACATAAGAAGAAATATGCCTCCCCCGTTTATCCAAACATAGTGGATACTTTTCTTCAAGCACATCAATCACATACCTCTTGACGTACGAGTAAATCTTTTCTCCTAGTAATTCCGTTTTGTCCTGAACCAAATCGCCTTCCACAATGATCATAAACGAATCACCCAAAGCTCTGCTTATAATTCCAGGTTTCACCCCAAGCTCTACGATCACTCTCCTAAGAGCCTCAGCTACTGTACACAAAAGCACATCCCCCATGCTAAAGGAAAACACACAGTTTACAAATAGCAACCCCTGAACATACACCATGAACACAACAAATGGTTTATTCCTGTCTATTAACCTCCTAACAATCTCCTCTATCTTCTCCCTTTTGGGCAGGTGCGTGATCGGATCCACGTCAAACACC
>CAZERD010000070.1:0-5160 GCA_964515405.1 uncultured Desulfurellales bacterium | reverse complement strand
ACCGGCATCAGTCGGCGGATAAGTGATCAGGATAAGCTTTTTAGTAATATCCTTCTCCACGACTTTAAGCTTCAAGTCTTCAAATTCAAATTCCTCTCCCTCATCCGGTATATCCCCTGCCAGATAAAACACAAATCCACCCACCGTATCGTAATCATACACCCTATCCTTGTACTCGTCCATCCCAAGCCTCTTGAAAAATTCATGCACATTCATCTTACCGTCAACTATGAATATACTGTCGCCCACCTCAACAAATTCCTCTTCCTCTTCAGAATCGTATTCATCTCTTATCTCTCCAACTATCTCTTCAAGTATGTCCTCAAGCGTAACAATGCCCGCTACACTCCCGTACTCATCAACAACTATAGCTATGTGTATGCGGTTTTTCTGAAACTCCTTAAACAGTTCGTATATATTCTTTGTCTCCGGCACGAAGTACGGATCTCTAATTATCTCCCTAAGATCGATATGAGGCTTCCTCATCACATCCTCAACAATAAGATCCTTCACATACAATACACCTACAATGTTATCAAACTTACCCTCAAAAACAGGAATCCTTGAGAACTCCGTTTCCTTAATCACATTTATAATTTCATCGTCAGTAGCATTCACATCCAGAGCGGCAACATCACTCCTTGGAACCATCACCTCTTTAACTGACATACCCTTTATGTCCATTATGTTGTGAATCATTTCTTTGGTCTTATCCTCCAGAATCCCTTCTTCTCCTCCGGCTTCTATCATAAACTCAAGCTCCCTTTCAGTGATAAGTGGCCTATCCTCCTCTACCTCCCCACCCATCAACTTTATAATCCCTTTTGCAAACACATCTATAACATGAGCCACAGGATAAAAAACAACATAGAAAACCCTCAATGCCCCTATTGCTACAGGCCCAAACACCTCAGCATTGCTCTTGGCAAACGTCTTCGGCGTAATCTCACTGAAAAACAAAATCAGAAATGTCATAATTCCAGTAGCTATAGCTACACTGTTGTTGCCAACAGTCCGATTAACAAAATCCGTAGCAAGCACAGAAGCAAATATATTTGAAACATTATTCCCTATCAAAATCGTATTGAGAACTCTGTTGGGATATTTGAACCAGAGATCAAGATGCTTGGCCCTCTTTGGATTCTCCCTCATAAGGTGTACTATCTTTATCCTCGTGAGTGAGGCTAACGCTATCTCAGAAGCAGAAAAGAACGCTGAAAAAATAAGGGAAACAGCTATAAGCACAATCTCAAGGGTCAAACTCAAGTGGCAAGCCTCCTAAAAATGGGAGAAACCAACCCTATCAAACTCAAGCTTCTTCCCGTTTTCATAGACAACAACACCAGAACCTTCAACAACCTCCCCTACAAGACTCACATTACCCATGGAAAGAATATCATCTCTGTGCTTTCTATCAGCACAGAACAACAATTCGTAATCCTCCCCACCGGTCAGCTTTTCTACCACAGTAATAAAACCCGCGTCGCACAATGGAATATTCTCAACATCCAAACGTATGCCTACACCGCTCTTCTCGGATATACGCATACAATCCTGTACCATGCCATCACTTATGTCTATCATGGCCGTTGCATACCCTACAAGTTTCTCTCCCAAGGACACCCTGGGTGTTGGATTTAAATGCACTCCAACGAATTCCCCATACTCCTCAGCAACATTCTTCATCAAAGCCACCAAACCAGCGTAAGAACAACCCACACGACCGCTAACATATACATCATTACCCGGCTTAGCACCGCTCCTCATGACAGAACACCCTCTTCTATTCTCCCCAACTAGCGTAACACCCACAGAAAATACACCGCTCCTAACCGTATCACCGCCCACAACCTTTACTCCAAATTCGTCAGCTATCTCAAAAAAACCGTCCAAAAAACCCTGAATAAACTCTACACTTGCGTCCCCGTCCACACACAGATCAATAAGGGCCCACAGCGGACTTCCTCCACAAGCAGCAATATCACTTAAACTAACGGCAAGAGATTTCCTACCCAGCAAGTGGACATCTGTATTCTTAAAAAAATGTACACCCTCCACAAGCACATCCGTTGTAAACAGCATCTCCTTATTTTCATCAATACCTATAATTGCACAATCATCACCGATACAACAGGCACCTGAATACGCATCTATCAAACTTATGAGACCAAACTCACCTATATCTTTAAGCTTCAATCTCAAAACTCCACACGGTCTGTTTCTTTTTTCTCAAAATATTTAACCTTTTTCTCTGTGTATCTTTGTTTAACGTATCCACCAGGAAAACTATGAGGATAGAGATACTTACCATCCGGATGGACTTTAAGATGACTAGGGACACTCATTATGTTACCAGACCTTACATCAGCTATAGCCCTTTTTATAGCGAGATAAGACGAATTTGATTTCTTACACAATGAGAGATATATAGTACACATAGAAAGCGGAATCCTGGCCTCCGGCATACCAATATCCTTTACAATCACCAATGTGCTTGAGGCCACATTAACAGCATTCGGATTTGCAAGACCAATGTCTTCAGCGGCAAGGATACAAAGGCGTCTTGCTATAAATTCTATATCCTCACCCGCCTCAAGCATCCGTGCAAGATAATAGAGAGCACTATCCGGATCACTGCCCCTGATCGATTTTATAAAAGCCGAAATCACATCGTACCTCTCCGTTTCGGAGTCATAACCTACGTCAACCCCAGAGAATATCTCCACCAACTCCCTCGTGATACGCTTCCCTTTCAATACAGAAAGCAGATTATAAAGTCTCCTCGCATCATGCGAGGCTCTCAGAATCACAATTTCCTTGGCTCTATCGTCTATCTCTAAGCCCCACTTTCTTATGGCTCTCTCAAGCAAAATACCAATCTCTTCAGACGTCAAAGGCCTAAACTCATACAAGAAACACCTTGACCTGAGTGCTTTTGAAAGCCTAAAATAGGGGTTTTCAGTGGAGGTACCAACAAGTACAACCCTATTGTGTTCAAGAAACGGCAACATAACCTCTTGCTGCTTCCTATCCAACCTGTGTATCTCGTCTACAATAGCAACAATTCTTCCCCTACCAAATATTTCCCTCAAACGAGCCAGCGATACAGAAGTGGCATTTACATGTTCAAAACACACTCCGTGTTTCCTGGCAAGTAAACGGGCATAGGTAGTCTTCCCCACCCCAGGCGGGCCAAAAAGTATCATTGAGGGAGGTAATCGAGAAGAATGATAGTACTCAAACAGAGGCTTTCCTTTTCCGAATAAATGCCTCTGCCCTACCAGTTCCGATATATCTTTAGGTTCTAAGAGCTCTAGGTATTTGGAGGGGTCATCTTCCATTCATGCTATCTCTCTTTAAAACATTTTGCTATAACAATACAGAATATTTACTGGAAAATCAATATCAATAAGAAACAGGGAAAGTGTAAAATACTAAGTCCTAATCCTTCCCTATGCGAGAGGTTAGAACTTAATAGGCTTCCTCATACGAAAGATCCTCATTCCTAACCTTACCCCTGAATAAATGATAAACCCAACTCTGATAAGCTATAACAATTGGAACCATCACAAGGGCAACAACCAACATAATCTTAAGGGTTAACGGACTGGATGAAGAATTAAAAGCCGTTAGATTATAAGCTGGATTCAAGCTTGACGGAAGCAGATTGGGGTATAATCCCGCTATGCCAAAGAACGTAGCGAAAAAAATGGTAAAACCCGAAGCAAACCACGCCTTCCACCAACTCCTTTTGGTTACATAAACCTTCGTAAGGAGCAGAGATACAACAGCAAGAAGCGGTATTATCCACAGCACAGGGAACCTGAAATAGTTATGATACAAATCCGTTGCCGGATAAGAATACACAAGAAACACAACAGCAACCACTAACAAAGGTATCCACAGTCTGGAGGCATAAAACGCTGCTCTACGTTGCAACTCCCCTTCGCTCTTCACAGCAAGCCATATAGAACCGTGCACACAAAACAGGAGAACAAATAAAACTCCACCCAGCAACCCGTAAAAATTGAGCAGACTCAGTATTGAACCATGTAGAACCCCGTTATTATCAAATGGTATCCCTTTAAATATATTCGCAAAAGCAACACCAAAAAAGAGAGCTGGAATAAAACTACCCACAACCAAGCAGAAATCCCATATAGCTCTCCAGAAAGAGCTCTCAACCTTTCCTCTAAATTCAAACGAAACACCCCTAACTATCAAAGCGAAAAGTATAACAAGAAGCGGTGTATATAGAGCTGAAAACATAACAGCGTATGTGGTAGGAAAAGCAGCAAATGTAGCCCCCCCAGCCGTGATCAGCCACACTTCATTTCCATCCCAGAATGGTCCAACGGCATTGTACATTATCCTCTTATCCCTATCGCTCTTAGCCAGAAAGGGCAATAACATACCTATCCCAAAATCAAAACCATCAAGCACAAAATACACAGCCCATAACAAGCCCCACAGTATAAACCATATGGTTTGCAACCACATAATATTTACCTCCCTTCTTTTTATCCCATGGCCTCTACAGGTGTATCCGGCCCCTTCCTGGCGTATCTAAACAACAAAAAGAAGTCCGTTAACCCCAGCAGGGAGTACAAAATTATAAATACTACAAGAGATACCGCCACTTGAGAGCTCGTAATAGGTGAAACAGCCGCAGATGTTTTCATCATGTTGTACACTATCCATGGCTGCCTCCCCACCTCAGCTACTATCCACCCAGTTTCACTCGCTATGTACGGAAGCGGTATGCTCCACACGAGCATCCTCATAAGTACTGGATGTCTTTCCGGGTTCCCTTTCACAAACCACACCCAGAGGCTTAGAAACACAAACAATGTGCCCAGTCCAACCATTATTCTAAATGACCAGAATGTTATACCCACAGGGGGACGATCGTTCTTAGGAAACGCTTTCAGCCCCTTAACAACTGCCGTGGTACTACCATACGATAAATAGCTTAACAAGCCAGGAATCTTCCCTATTTCAACAGCATTCCTTTCATGAAAAGCATCCGGTACAACGAAGAGATACATGGGTGCATGACTCTCTGTTTTCCATACTGACTCCATGGCTGCAAGTTTGGTAGGTTGGGTTTCTGCAACCTCAGAAGCCGTAAAGTGTCCAAGCACAGCCTCAGCAAGAGAA
>CAZERD010000069.1:0-5188 GCA_964515405.1 uncultured Desulfurellales bacterium | reverse complement strand
ATACACCCCACCACCCTGTATCTACCCACATACACCCCACCACCCTGTATCTACCAACATACATCCCACCACCCTGTATCTACCCACATACACCCCACCACCAAATTCAAGAGCAACCCTACTTACATCAATGCCTCCCTTAGACCTCATGCTTACCTTGAAATGCTCAGGCTCATCTTCCCTAAGCAGTACACCAACCTCCACACCCCTTATACCACGGGCAAAATTAACAAATCCCTCCGTATCCCGGGGAGTGGTCCCCGTCTGTTCAAACATCTCTTTCGTTATATACATAAAGCATACAAGACCCCCATGAAACAATTCTAATGTGCTCAAAGCAAGGCTCAACAATCTTACTGACGAAAAACTCTTAGTTTCATATACATTATAAGCAACAAACCAAGGGTCTACACCATATTCCAAAAGTTCGGCGGATACCCTAAGCGTTTCTGGCGTTGTTGAGGAATATCTAAACGATCCGGTGTCAGTAAGTATGCTGGTATACAAACATACAGCTACATCTCTATCAATTGGAAAGCCTTGGCTTTTAAATATATCAAACAAAATACACCCTACAGAACCAGCACCAGAATCAACGAGGTTTGTGGTCCCAAAACACGGGTTTGTATCATGGTGATCTATATTGACAATAACTTTATTCTCTGCCTGCTCTTGGCTCAAACCACATCTACTGAATTCGGCCACATCCACACTAACAATCACCTCTACACCATCATCAACCATACCTATGGATCCAATATCTCCATATCCCGGTAAGAAAGAATAGTTTTCTGGAAGAGAATCTGGAGCATTTGGATTAACCACAATCACATCCTTACCCATCTTCTTAAGCACAAGATATACCGCAAGGGAAGAACCAATAGCATCACCGTCAGGATTCTTATGAGAAATAACAGCAAATCTACCGAACCTTCTGAATATCTCTCCCACTTGTCTGGCGACTATATCATTCCTTCCCATCGCTTATTTCCTTAAGTATAGCATCTACTCTAAATCCCCTATCCTGTGTATCATCGTATATGAATCTTATATCAGGCATTCTTCTCAACCTCATTCTCCTAGAAAGCTGAAACCTAATGAATCCAGTGGCTCTATCTAGTCTCTCCATAAGTTCACCCCTCACAGACGAACCATCCATATGGTTCACGTAGATCCTACTATGCCTCAAATCAGCGCTAACTTCAACATCTATTACTATAACTCCTTTTAAAAGCTCGTCCCTCGCCTCAAACTCAACTATATGACTTACCTCTTTGCGTATCTGACTGGCAACCCTACCTACCCTAATAGCAGTCGAATTTCTCCTCATATCCTTAACCTCTCAATTTCAACAATTTCAACATCGTAATGCGATTCTATAAACCTCAAAACACTATCAAGCGTCCTGTCAACCAAACCATACGAGTTTCCAACACAACATACGGCAAGCCTTACAAAATTCACAATCTCATTGTCACCCATCTCCGAGATAGAAACATTAAACCTCCGCCTCACCCTGTCCTTTATACTACTCACCACTTTCCTCTTATCCTTTAGCGAGAAAGAACTTTCAATACGAGCCCCTATAAAGAGACCGCCAATAGGCATTAAAGTTCTCTTTGCACCTTCTTCACCATAAATACTTCCAGATTGTCACCGATCCTCACATCATTAAACCCATCTATACCAACCCCACACTCATAGCCCTGTTGAACCTCAGTAACATCCTCTTTAAATCTTTTAAGGGAAGAAATCTTACCCGTATATATAACAACATTATCTCTTATTACACGAACACTCGCATTCCTTGCTATCCTACCCTGCACAACATAACAACCGGCAACAGTCCCAACCTTAGGAACATGGAACGTATCCCTTACCTCAGCCACTCCAAGCACCTCCTCCCTTTCCTCCGGCGTCAATAATCCAGCCATTGATTTTTTCACATCATCTATAATATCGTAGATTACGCTGTATATTCTTATATCAACCTTAAAATCGCTGGCGAGCTTTGAAGCTTCAGAAGTTGGTCTAACGTTGAAACCTATTATAATGGCATTTGAAGCAGAAGCAAGGTTGACATCTGAACGTGAAACAGCACCCACACCGAAATGCACTATATTTACACTCACCTCATCCGTAGAAAGCTTTTCCAGCGCGCTTTTTATAGCCTCAATGGAACCATAAACATCCGTCTTCAATACGATAGGAAGTTCCTTTACCTCTCCACCCTTAATCTGCTCAAACAAATTCTCAAGATTTAGCGTTTTCTTCCTAATGCTCACAGCTTTTGCTTCACTTTGTCTCTGTTTGGCTATCTCCCTAGCCGTTTGCTCATCCTTAACTACTATGAGAGTGTCCCCCGCCTCAGGCACACCATGAAGACCCAATACCTCAGCCACAAAAGAAGGAGGCAATTCTTTGATTCTCTTCCCCACATAATTAACCATAGCTTTAACCTTGCCGCAATGCATCCCTACAATAAACGGATCCCCTATCCTCAAAGTGCCTTCCTTAACAATAACACTGGCAACAGGTCCCCTTTGCTTATCCAACTTAGCTTCCAACACAACACCTTTGGCTCTTTTATTCGGGTTTGCTTTCAATTCCATAACCTCAGCGGTGAGCAGAACAGCATCAAGCAAATCATCCAATCCCAAACGTTTTTTAGCGCTAACCTCTACAAATATATTATTCCCTCCCCATTCCTCGGGGATGATTCCATATTCAGAAAGTTCCTTTTTAACAATTTCAGGTTTAGCATTCGGCTTATCTATCTTGTTTATAGCAACTATAATAGCCACACCAGCAGCTTTAGCGTGGTTTATAGCCTCAACCGTTTGAGGCATAACTCCATCATCCGCTGCAACAACAAGTACCACTATATCCGTAACTTGTGCACCCCGCGCCCTCATTTCAGCAAAAGCTTCATGGCCAGGAGTGTCTACAAAGGTTATATATTTACCCCCAACCCTTACAGAGTAAGCACCTATGTGCTGGGTGATACCTCCAGCCTCTTTGTCAGCTATATTTGTCTTCTTTATAGCATCAAGTATGGATGTCTTACCGTGGTCAACGTGCCCCATCACAGTAACTATAGGCGGCCTTTCTTTTAAATCTTCAGGCTTATCCCCTATATCAAGGAGCTCCTCGGCTACAGATTCTTCTTCCTCCCTCTCAACTTCAAAGCCATACTCCTCAGCTATAACTGAAGCCATATCAAAACCTATTATATCATTCTTCGTTGCCATAACACCAAGCTCAAACATTTTGGACATAACATCACTCAGTTCCACTCCCACCTTTGAAGCAAATTCAAAGACGGTTGTAGCGTCTGATACCTTTATTACGTTACTTTCCCCTGTTTCTTCCTCTTTACGCTTCTTGTCATGCTTTCTGTGCTTTTTTCTACCTTTCAACATTTGTGGTTTAACAGATTCTATAAACTCTTCCCTTTTCAATCTTCTTTTGTGGGGAGGCTTCTTCTCTTCTTCTCTCCTACCTTCAACCGCTTCTTTGATCTCCTCTTTGGGCGGTTTGGCCTTTTTTCTTGCCTTCTTTTCCTTTCTGCTCTTGTTCCATTCATCTATAAATTTACTGGCTTCATCTTCCTCAAGAGCACTGAAGTTGCTTGACACCTTATAACCCATATCGTTCAACTTCTTTATCACCACACTACTCTTGGCGTTCACCTTCCTCGCTATCTCGTAAACTCTCAACTTACTCATTGCACCTCCCCTCTCGACGATTACTCAGACGCCTCTTCCCCCTTTTCAGAGAGCTTTATAACATCTATGTTATACTCCGTGAGCTTAGCAACAAGCTTAACATTCACTCCTCCCTTACCTATAGCCACCGAAAGGTCATCATCGTCCACATAAACCCTAGCCCGACGGTTTTCTTCATCTATCTCCACACTCAGCGCCTTAGCAGGGGATATAGCATTCCTTATGTATATCGAAGGATCTGAACTCCACTTTATTACATCCACTTTTTCATCACCCAGCTCCTTAACTATACTAGCTATCCTTACACCCTTGGATCCAACACACGTACCTATGGGATCTATTTTTATGTCATTAGAGTACACAGCAACCTTTGTTCTCTTTGAAGGCTCCCTGGCAACGGCCTTTATCTCAACGCTCCCATTTTTTACCTCAGGTACTTCTTTCTTAAACAATTCCTTGACAAATCCTGGGTGTGTCCTCGACAAAATCAGCTTCACCCCACGAGGCTCTTCAATCACGTCCAGCACATACGCCTTCAATATCTCACCAACGACGTATCTACCATTTGGCTCCTGCTCCTTACGGGGTAAAACACCTATAGCATTCTTAAAATCGACTATAACGTCCCCATACAACCCCACACTCCATATCTCCCCACTTATTATCTTCCCCAGATACTCCCTGTACTCTTCAAAGGACGAGTGTCTCTCCACCTCACTAAGAAGCCTTGAGATAGTTGTCTTTGTTGTGGAAACAGCTATCCTACCCAAGCTCTTAGGGTCAAGTTTATCCTCAACATAATCACCAACTCTAACAGACTTTTTTATTTTTCTTGCATCATCAAGAGATATCTCATCCTCACCTTCAGCGTGCCTAACCACTTTTTTCTTCATTATAACATCAAACACTTGGCTTTCTTTATCAACCACCGTTCGGACTTCCCTATCCTCACCGTATTTCCTCTCTATAGCAAGCTTTATGGACTCTGCAAGAGCATCAAACACTTTATCTATGGGAATATTGTGTTCCTTTGCTATGACATTCGCTATCTCAAAAATCTCACTCATTTCCTACATATTCCTCCTAAATCTCATTTACTCTCGCTTTCTTTATGTTACCAATATCTATTTCAACAGTGCCTCTCTTGTCTTCTATAAATACACTACTACCTTTAACTTTAGCCAGCACCCCGTTGAAAGTTCTTCTCCCACCAACCTCCTCATATGTGTTGACAGCACATCTTTTACCCACAGCCTTTTCAAAGTGGCCAATCCTTTTAAGTTCCCTATTTATACCGGGACTTGAAACTTCAAGCACATAAGAATGATCAAACGGCTCATCAACATCCAATAACAAACTGATCTCCCTGCTTACAACCTCACAATCCCCTACTGTAACGCCACCCTCCTTGTCTATGTACACAACAATCTTGTCTCTAGAAACAACAAGATCGTAAAACT
>CAZERD010000068.1:0-5198 GCA_964515405.1 uncultured Desulfurellales bacterium | reverse complement strand
TAAGCCAGCCCGTACCATCTAAGATGGAACGGGCCCAGCGTAAAAATGTTGGGGTTAATGTGCGGATAGCGAATCATCTCTCCCTTATGATGAGTGGACTGTAATCCAGATGTAACGCCTTTTTCACCTGAGCAGCTACAAACTTCGCCTTGGCATAGCTTGACACAGGACCAACCATAACCCTGGTGTACTTCTTACCATGCACTACCACATCCTTAAGATAGCTCTTATAACCACATCTTATCAACCTACCCAGGGTATATATAGCCATCTTCTTGTTTCTATCCGAGGCAACCTGAACCACATATTTTCTCTTCGCCGTCGGAGAAATACGCATGGCCTCCTGAATCCTTTTCCTAACACACTTGTGTTCACCCCCCGACACAACACGTTTCTTGGCTACCACCACCCGTTTCACTTTCTTTTTACGCTTTGAAACAATCTTGGAAACCTTCTCTCTTACAAGCCTCTCAATCTTACTAACTTTACTCTTCGTATTTTTTTCCTGAGAAGGTTTAACAGCCGGCTTAAACACCACCTTCTTTCCAGAAGAACTCGCCACTCCCGAGGCATATGTGTTTACCACCTCCGGTAGGGTTTTCTTGGGCTTTATTTTGCTTGTCATAGCAGGTTTTGGAACACTCACAGCCACACTGGAGACAGGCGCCTTGACTTTGATCTCTTTTGGTGGCTTGGGTTTCTTCTTATGTTTCACAGGCCCCGCAGGCGGAGGAGGCGGGGGAACACTTACGTTCTGTGGACCTGGTGGAATAGTAGGACCTTTAAAAAACAGGGAGAGCAAAGCATATCCTATAGCGACACCAACAACAATCGCAACAACAACCGTACCTACCAAGGTTGCCACTGAAACCTTCTTCTTGTTCTTTTTCAACATCTCCTTGATTTTCTCTTTCTCATCCATAATCCACCTCTCACATTTCTTTTTTTGCCTCTACTCCAATCAATTGCATACCAAGCAACATGGCACAGGCAACAGCCTTAAGCAATTTCACCCTGGCACTCATAACCCTTTCTCCACTACCTATAACTCTGCGCCTATTGTAAAACTGGTGGAGCTTTTCAGCCACATCCAGCAATCCCTTTGTAACATAATATGGCTCCATCTCATCGTGGGCTTTTAACAGTGAATCCTTAAACCTCACTGTCTCCAAGGCAAGATTAAACTCTTCCTCCTCTATAAGCTCATCAAATCCAACACTTTCATCTACCCTGAGACCCTTATCTTCAATGTTCTTGAATATATTCATTATACGAGCATAGGCATACTGTACGTAATATACAGGGTTCTCAGATGTCTGTTTCTTAACCACATCTACATCAAAATCTATATGGGTATTGACACTTCGGGACACAAACATAAACCTGGTCGCATCTACACCAACCTCATCCAGTATATCGTTTAGCTTGACAAACTCACCCCGCCTGGTTGACATAGAAACCTTTTCCCTATCACGAATCAAATTAACCATCTGTACAAGTATAATGCGAAGTCTCTCCGGTTCAACACCCAAAGCCCTGGCAGCAGACTTCATTCTATTCACATAACCATGATGATCTGCACCCCATATATCTACAACCCTATCAAACTTTCTATCTAAGAACTTATCTCTATGGTAAGCAATATCGCTTGCGAAATAGGTGTACTCTCCAGTGTTCTTCCTCAAGACCCTATCCTTATCGTCACCAAAAGCAGTGGATTTAAACCATAACGCACCCTTGCTCTCGTAGACAAGTCCCTTTTCCCTGAGCAGCTCAACCGTCGATTCCACAGTACCTTCATCAAACAAATGAGACTCCCTAAAGAATACATCAAATCTCACCCTGAACCTTGAAAGGGAATCCACTATACCATCCAATATTACCCCCTCAGCCTCTCGCCTGCATATATCAACAGCATCCTCTCTCTCCAGGAGGGACCCACCATATTTCTCCACGAGTTCTCTCGCTATGTCAACTATATAATCCCCTCTGTAACCGTCCTCCGGAAAGACACAATCCACACCCAACAGTTCCTTATACCTTGCAAATGCGGATTCACCCAACAATCTCATCTGGTTACCCGCATCGTTTATATAATACTCCCTGCTCACATCATACCCAAAAAAGCTCAAAATCTTGCTCAATGAATCACCTATAGCCGCCCCTCTACCGTGACCTATATGAAGTGGCCCTGTAGGATTAGCACTTACAAACTCTACCTGTATCCTACCACCTTGAGAAAGGTCCTCCTTGAAATAATCAACTCCTTTACTTAATATCCTTGACAGTTCATCAAACACATAGCTTTTCTTCAAAAAGAAATTAACGAAACCAGGCCTCACAACTTCTATTCTATCAAATATACTCTCCCTTTCTTCCAAGTACTTCTTTAACTCTTCACCTATTTCCAGCGGGGATCTTTTCAAAACACGAGCTGCCACTAAGGCAGCATTGGTGGAATAGTGTCCAAACTCCTCCACTTTTGGAGGATCAACTCCAAAGGTTACATACCCCGATACTCCTCTACTTTTAAAGTAATCCTCAACGAAAGCCCGTATTTTTCTCTTCATTTATGTCAGTCTTTTTTATCTTCTTTACTGCCTTCCACAACCTCTGCCGTTTTTATATTTTCTTCCTTCTCTTCCTTTTTCTCCTCTGATTCAGCGTTCTCGGTAGCTTCTTTAAGAGATTTCTTAAAATTCTTTATCCCCTTTCCAAGTCCAGAGCCTATTTCCGGAAGCTTTCTTGCACCAAACACAAGGATCAACAGAACGATTATTATACCCCACTCTCCGGGACCCCACGTTCCAGGATTGAACATTAAATACCCCCTCTCTAGTTTTGGAAATTCTATATTCCAAACAAGGAAAAGTCAATTACTAACTCCAGACCCTAAAACAACGAAAGGTTTAGCTACATATTCCTCCTGTATCTACCTCCAACCTCAAACAAAGCACCTGTTATTTGACCAATAGAACAATACTTAACAGCCTCCATCATCTCCGTGAAAATGTTCTTATTCTCCAGGGCAGCCAGTTTCAATCTCTCAAGATATTTATTTGCAACATTCCTATTACGATAGTGGAAAGCCTTCAGATTCTCAATCTGTTGCTTCTTCTCATCGTCCGCTGATCTACTTAGAACAGCAGGCTCAACATACTTGCTCTCATCAGATAAAAATGTATTAACACCTACTATGGGAAGCTCACCTGTGCTCTTCATTCTTTCGTAAAGGAGCGACTCCTCCTGTATTTTATTTCTCTGATACCTTGACTCCATAGCACCTAACACCCCTCCTCTTCTGGATATCCTATCAAACTCCTCAAGAACCCTATCCTCAACCATATCTGTAAGCTCCTCAACGATATAAGAACCCTGGAGAGGGTTTTCGCTCCGCGACATGCCAAATTCCTTGTTGATTATCATCTGTATAGCCAAGGCCCTTCTAACGGATTCCTCTGTAGGGGTAGTTATAGCCTCATCATAAGCATTAGTATGGAGAGAGTTGCAATTATCGTAAACAGCCATCAGGGCCTGAAGAGTGGTTCTTATATCATTGAACTCAATCTCCATTGCATGAAGAGACCTGCCCGACGTCTGTATATGATACTTAAGCTTTTGACTCCTTTCAGAAGCACCGTACCTATCCCTCATCGCCACTGCCCATATTCTTCTAGCAACCCTACCTATAACAGCATATTCTATATCCATACCATTTGAAAAGAAGAAAGAGAGATTGCGAGCAAATTCATCCACATTCATTCCCCTGGATAAATAATACTCAACATATGTAAACCCATTTGCAAGCGTAAAGGCAAGTTGTGTTACCGGATTTGCCCCAGCTTCAGCTATGTGGTAGCCAGAAATGGAAACCGAATAATAATTCCTCACATCGTTTTCAATGAAGTATTCTTGAATATCGCCCATCAACTTGAGGGAAAAGTCTATGGAAAACAGACATGTGTTCTGAGCCTGGTCCTCTTTGAGTATATCAGCCTGAACAGTGCCTCTAACCGTACTGAAGGTAAACCTCTTTATCTCCTCATACACATCCCTGTCCACCACGAAATCTCCACTAACGCCCAGTAACCCCAACCCCAAATGCTCCTCCTCATCAACATAGTCAATTCCAAAGCTTCGATTATACTGAGGTCTCGGCAAATTAAGTGATTTGTAATGATCATTTATCCTATCCATAGCTTTACCAAACTGGCCATGTTCCTTGAGATATCTCTCCACCTGTTGGTCAATAGCAGTATTTAGAAACATGGCAAGCATCATGGGAGCAGGTCCATTTATTGTCATGGAAACAGAGGTACTTGGGTCACACAGATTAAATCCGCTGTAAAGTTTCTTAGCATCATCTATAGTAGGAACAGAAACACCAGCATTGCCTATCTTACCATAAATATCAGGTCTCTCCTTTGGATCTTCACCGTACAAAGTAATAGAGTCAAATGCAGTTGAAAGCCTGCTAAAGGGCTGCCCTTCGGATAGATAGTGGAACCTCTTATTCGTTCTCTCAGGAACCCCTTCCCCAGCAAACATTCTCGTGGGCTGTTCATCTTCCCTTCTCAACGGAAAAACACCAGCAGTATATGGAAACTGACCAGGTACATTTTCCTTCAATACGTATTTTACTATCTCCTCATAATTTTCACTACGTGGAAGTGATACCTTGGGTATAACGTTACCAGACAATGTTTCTGTTTTCAGCTTGTAAACTACTTCCTTGTTCCTGATCTTAGCCACCATCTTATCCCCAGAATATTTCCTTTTCAATGCTGGCCAATCCCTGATTATCCTAATCGTATTACTACTGAGGATGGTTTGTATCCTATCTTCCTCTCTCTTGAGCATTTCCAGTACAGAATCAATATTATTCTCTTCATCACTTGTACTCTCCATATGAGCAATAGTCTCCCTAATAGAATAAAGCTCCCCGGCAAGTTCGGATTCCCTATCAGCTCTCTTACGGTAGCTCCTTACCGTATCAGCTATCTCACTCAGATACCTGCTTTTCGTAGCCGGTATAACAGGAGCACTGGCACTTTCCAGCCCCCTGGAAACGTACTCAGGTAGACCATCCACTAAACCACCCTTTTCCATAAGCTTAAAGAAAAAAAGCGTAGTGGCACTATCATTGAACCTTGAAGCAACGGTCCCATAAACCGGCATCTCACTTAGAGGGGTGTCAA
>CAZERD010000067.1:0-5465 GCA_964515405.1 uncultured Desulfurellales bacterium | reverse complement strand
GTTTTGCTACGTTGTGGCACAGATCGTAGATTGTCTTATATTCAAGAGGTTTTTTTAGGGTTTCTGATATGATTTCCACGGTTCTAGAGGCTAGTATTTGTCTATTAGCAAAGGCGAAATTTGCTGCTGACTGCATGGCTTTAAAGTAATGTTGTCCCTCCTCGGAGTGGAAGGGCAAGCTAGCGAGTTCGCCTGATGGGAGTTTTATTTTGTATTTTTTTGCTTTTTCTCTGAACATTCTTATATAATCAATGGCCACTTGGTGTCCCAAGCCCCGGGAGCCTGTATGTATCATTAGGAATGTGTCATCCTTGGATAGATTCATGCTGTTAGCTATCGCCTCATCATATATATCGGTGATTTTGCTTATCTCCAGGAAGTGGTTCCCGCTGCCGAGAGATCCAAGTTCCCCTTTCCCCCTTTCTATGGCTGTGTTACTCACATATGATGGATCAGCCCCATGCATGTTGCCGAAATCTTCAATGGAGGCCAGGTCTTCTTTGGTGCCGAACCCATTTTTTACGGCAAACAATGCCCCCTCTATTAGGACTTCCTCTATTTGTGCTCCGTATATGGGAAAGATTGACCTGTCTGTTACGGCTCCTTTTGGAATGAGTTTGTATAGCCTGTTGGCTACGTTAGCCAGTGAGGCTTTTATTTCCTCTATCTCCGTATTCAGACGGACCAATCTTATGCCGCAGTTTATATCGTATCCCACCCCACCTGGAGAAATGATCCCGTTCTTGCTGTTAAAGCCTGCTACACTGCCTATGGGAAACCCGTAGCCTTGGTGTGCATCTGGCATGAGAAGCACCTTCTCTGCGCCTTTCAGTGTTGAGACGTCCACTATTTGTCTTAGAGTTTCATCCTCCTTTATTTTTTTGAGCATTGCTGATGTGGCATATATCAGTACGTCTGTTTCCATTTCGCCGCTTTTCTCTATCCTAAACGTGTATGGTGTTATCTGGGTTAGTTTAAACATCCAGCACCACTTCCAAGGATAGTCCGTTTCTTGTTTTTTTTATGTTTATCCCTGAAAATGTAATGGCCTTCACTTCAAGCTTCATTTTACCTGAAAATGGTTTTTCCTCTATGTGTATTTCTGCTGAGTTGCCTTTAACTTTTACTGAGACCCTCTCTGGAGTGGTTTTGTGTATATAGAATCTGCTGAGGATGTCATTGAGGGTATTTACTATTATGTCCTCAATGCTTCCAGATTCTATAAGCATAAACTCCTTCCCGTAGCGTTTTTTGTTGTTGTCTTCAAGCATTGTATCGAATAAAGCAAGTATAGCATTTCCAAGTAGTTCACTTGTGTTTTTACCCCATATTCTTAGTTTCAAATCTGAGGGGTGGTCTATAATAGCGTATTTCCTCATAGTAATATCTTTACATCAGGAGTTTTGATAAATCAAATTATCTAAAATTTGAAAAATGCTGGAAATGTAGGTAAAACTTTTGGTTATGAAAAAAGATTTACTCTACATGTATATATCCTTTGTCTATATCAATGTGGTGGGCTATGTATTTCATTTTGTGGTCAGCAGATGGCTTCAACCGGCGCTTTATGGTGAGTTCATGGTATTATACTCCTTTCTGCTGGCGGGGGGCAACATAGCAAACAGTATAGGTTCGAGTAGTGTTAAGGTGTATGTGGACCGCGTCAGCGAGATCAATGAAATACACAGTTATCTAAGGAAGATAGCTCTACTGTTTGGGTTTATACTTTTTGTGTCCATAGTGTCGGCTTCTCCTTATCTCAATAAGTACTTGAATCTCTCATGGCCTTTTTTCTTCGTTATTGTAGGTACGGGGTGGGTGCTAATGAGTGTTAATTCCCTTGAGAAGGGATTTTTAATGGCCCGTAAGAGGTTTGGAGTTGTCTCCGTTGCGAATGCTGTCGAACTTACTCTAAGGCTCGTGCTGGCTGTGGGTGGTTTGTATGTAGGTTTAAGGGTTGGTGGAGTTCTTCTGTCCAGTGTGGTAGCTATATTTATCGTGTTGATGTTTCTTGTGTTTAAAAACGGTAATATATTTACAAAGCCCAAGCCTGTCCCACTTAGTAGGCTTATTTTTCTTGCTTCCTTCACTATACCTCCGGGTTTGTTCATGTATGCGGATGATATATTTATAAGAAGATATTTTCCCCCACAGGTGGCTGGTTACTATGCAGCTTCATCAATTTTGGGAAAAGCGTTTATTGGGTTTTTGCTTGTGAGTTTGAGCGTTTTTTTTCCCAGGATAGTGGAGAGGAGAAATTCTCCCATGCTTAAAACTTATCTTTTTGAGCTTGTGGGTATTTATATTGTGTGTGAGGCTTTGGCTCTAGTGTTTATCTTGACCTTGGGAAAAAATTTTTTTTACATTCTTTTTGGCCCACATTTTGTGGAGGGGTATGGTTTTATGTTGTGGTACTTTATAGCTACATTTCCGCTTGTATTCCATATAACGTTTATAAATGTGATGCTTTCGTTTGGGAATGGTATAAAATATATATATGCAACGTTGTTCTTGTATTATCTTGGTTTCACGGTGTTTAGATTCTCCATAGATTCTTACTTTGTTTATATAGGTACATTTGGTCTTTTGGTGTGTATAGTTGATTATGTGGTGCTTTCCTTCTATCTTAAGAGAAATGCCTGAGTGTTTGTTGAGGTTGAAAAAATTTGTCCAATATGTATACTTAGCGAATTTGGTAATAGTGAATTTGAATTTGACGAAAGTTGAATTAATACTAAATTATAAGGGGTAAAAATAGAAGGAGGGTGCGTCGGGTATGGTTGTTGATAAGGACTCCATAACTAGGAAGGTTATAAATGAGGGTAAGAAAAAGGGTTATATAACCTATGAGGAGATAAACGATATACTGCCGGAAGGTGTAAGTATTGATGATATTGATGAGATATTCGACAGATGTGATGATTTCAACATAGATGTAGTAAGCAAAGAGGACGAAATAGGTGAGCTATCTATTGATAAACCCAAGAAAGAATTTGAAATAGAGGATGAATCTCAGGAGGTTGGAAGCGCGATAAGGATGTATCTGCGTGAAATGGGGAATATAGATCTTTTGGACAGAGAAGATGAAGTTAGAATAGCAGAAAGGATAGAAACGCACAAAAAGATTATTGCTTCTCTGCTGATAGAGATACCGTATCTTAAGGAAACGATGGGAGAATTGAAGAGAAACATAATAGAAGGCACTGTCAAGGTTAAGAATATATCCAACGCTTTGGATCTGTCTGCTGACGATGTGGCAGGTGATATCAAGGAAGAGGATGAGGATGAAGAAAGGAATGAGTACACAGCCAGGGAGCTGTTTGTGAGATTATTGGATGATATAGTTGAAAAGGTTGAGAGATATAAAAACGCTTCCGGAGAAGAAAAGGGGAAGCTAAGAGAGGCTCTTATAAATAATTTTCAGGATATCTCTCTCAACAATAACTTTATAGGGGAGTTGATACTTAATTTCAGGGATAAGCTTTTGGCTGATGAGGGAGTGAATGATAAGGATAAATACTTTGATATACTTGGAGAGATGGAAAAAGCCAAGAATGTGATAGATGAAGCTAAACAGGAAATGATAAGGGCCAACCTTAGACTTGTTGTTTCCATAGCCAAAAAGTACCTCAACAGGGGCTTGTCGTTCTTGGATTTGATTCAGGAGGGCAATATTGGTTTGATGAAATCCGTTGACAAGTTTGACTACAAAAAGGGATTTAAGTTTTCAACCTATGCTACTTGGTGGATAAGGCAGTCAATATCAAGGGCGATAGCGGATCAGGCGCGGACCATAAGAATTCCTGTTCATATGATTGAGACGATAAACAAGATAGTAAGAGCTTCAAAAACGCTTGTCCAAAAGTATGGGAGGGAACCCACAAACGAAGAGATTGCTGAGTATCTTGGAATAAGCGAGGATAAGATAAAGAATATTGTGAAGATAGCTAAGGAGCCTATTTCCCTTGAAACACCTATAGGTGACGATGAGGATACCCACCTTGAGGACTTTATAGAGGATAAAAGAGCAAAGACGCCGATAGATGTTGTTACAGAGGCTGATCTTGCGGAGAAGATAAACGAGGTGTTGAGTACGCTCACGGAGAGAGAGGAGAAGGTGTTGAGGATGAGGTTTGGTATAGGTGATGGTTCTGATCATACGCTTGAAGAGGTGGGTAGGGTGCTTGGTGTTACAAGGGAAAGGGTAAGACAGATAGAGGCTAAGGCTATCAGAAAACTCAGGCATCCCAAGAGGAGCAAAATAGTAGCGAGCTTTACCAAATAATGCGTATCAATCGGTTTATAGCACGCTGTGGTGTGGCTTCCAGAAGGAAAGCGGATGAACTTATAAGGGCGGGGCGTATTTCTGTCAATGGTGTTGTAGTCCGTTCTTTTATTGATGTTTCTCTTGATGATGAGGTCTGTATAGATGGTGAGTCCATCTCACTGCCGGTTAGATTGTACTATGCCTTTAATAAACCTCCTCGGGTACTGAGTGTGTTTAGGGATAGGAATAGGAGAACAGTGGGTGATTATTTTGGGAGTAGGGATGGTCTGTTTTGTGTTGGCAGGCTTGATTTTATGTCCGAGGGGTTGTTGCTGGTTACAAATGATGGAGAGTTTGCCAATGCTGTGATACATCCTTCTATGGGTGTGCGCAAGGTGTATCTCGTGAAGACACCGTTTCCAGTACCTGAAGACAAGCTTTCAGTTCTAAGGAGGGGCGTGCCACTTGAGGACGGTTTGTTTAAGCCGCTTGATGCAGGATTGACTTCAAATCCCCTGTGGATGAGAATTATTATAGCTGATGGCAGGAACAGGGTGATAAGAAGAACTTTTAGAAAGCTTGGTGTGCCTATAGCTAGGTTGAAACGTGTTGCTATAGGCGATATATGGCTTGGAGACCTACCCATAGGGCGGTTCAGAGAGCTTTCTCGTAGAGAAATAAGCACGTTTTTGAGGTAGTAATTTATATAAGGAAGAACCTGTAAGGTTAGAGAAAGTAATCTATTGACAGCGTGGTGTGGGGGTGTAGAATCGTGTTTGTTGGATGAAGATTTAGGGGGTTGTGATGCTTAACTGGTTGATAGCCGGCATTTCAATTGTTCTCCTTCTTGTTATATTTGGTGCGATGATAGCTGTTTCTAAGTATTTAGCTCCAAGGGAGTATGAACCTGAGAAATTGGATCTGTACGAGTGTGGTTCTCCTTTCCTATCAGAGTTCAGGACTATGAATATACGATTCTACTTAATTGCTATCATGTTCACATTGTTTGATATAGAGGCCATATTCATGTACCCGTGGGCTGTTGATTTTAAGAGCTTAGGATTGTTGGGTGTTATAGAAATGTTTCTGTTTATATTTATGGTGTTTGCGGGCTGGGTTTATGCCTACAAGAAGGGAGCGCTAAGGTGGGAGTGATAGAGAATGCGTGGATAACTACTAAGCTGGATAGGTTGGTGAG
>CAZERD010000066.1:0-5587 GCA_964515405.1 uncultured Desulfurellales bacterium | reverse complement strand
GGTCAGTGGATAGCCATCACTTGTTACTATGGTTCCGTTGTTGTTTACCTTGAAATCTCCTGCTCTGGTGTATGCTATTGTCCCATCCGGTAGTGTTACCTGAAAAAAACCCTCGCCGGATATGGCTATATCGAGCGGATTGCCGGTTTCCTTAAAATTGCCCTGAGAGAAGTTTTTCACTATGGCGGCTGGTTTTACTCCAAGCCCTACCTGAATTCCCACAGGTTGTGTTGTGTTTGCCGTTGATGCTATGCCTGCTGGTTTTACAGTTTGGTACAGCAGGTCTTGGAAATCCACATTACCCCTTTTGTAACCGACCGTATTGACATTTGCAAGGTTGTTAGAGATGGAGTCTATG
The DNA here is from genome assembly GCA_964515405.1 of uncultured Desulfurellales bacterium. GTDB lineage: Bacteria > Campylobacterota_A > Desulfurellia > Desulfurellales > CAZERD01 > CAZERD01. Next base: position 5,229 of record CAZERD010000066.1, on the reverse strand, counting down.
TTTAGCTGTTGAGCCTCCATTCCTGTAGCTGCTGTCCATAGAGATCTTATCATGAGACCCTCCTTAACCTACTTTGCTCAGATTTTGAACCACTTCGCCCATAAGGTTATTCCCTAGGGCGTTGACTACCCTTTGATACCTTTCAAAAGCCCTTTGGGCATTTATTAGCTCCACCATTTCTCTTACAATATTGACATTTGACGTTTCTAGGTATCCCTCTTTGAGTTTTATTGGTGCCACCATCATAGGAGTTGTGCCGGGTGTTGGTATGAAGGTGTTGTTAGGCCCTTCCCTGAGATTGGCGTAGTTTCTGAAGTCCCTTATAGCTATGGTATCCATGAGTGCGCCGTTGACCAACACCTCGCCGTCTTCTCTTATCTGGTAGTTGTGGCTCGTTATTCTTATTAGCTCCCCGCTCCTGTAGTAATTTTCACCTATAACGGGGTATCCAGTCCCAGCTTGTACAAGTACGCCGTCCTTATTGAGTGTGAATTCTCCGTCTCTTGTATAAGCAAGTCCTTTGGGGGTTAGAACTACAAAGAACCCCTTGCCGTCTATAGCAAAGTTCAGGAGATTGCCAGTGTGTCTCAGCGCTCCCTCGGAAAAGTCAATGTAATCTTTGTCCATATGGACCACGGAGTCTATTGTTTCATTCACAAATCCTTTGGCTTTTCTTGTGTCAGGCTGGAGTGGGAGTTTCAGATTGCTGTAGCCTGATACATATGACCACGATTTGAAGTTTACTCCCTCTCTCTTGAATCCTGTGGTGTTAACGTTAGCCACGTTGTTAGTTATGATATTTATCTTTTGAAGTGTTGCAAGCATCCCGCTTGCTGCTGTATACACACCGTTAAACATACTCACCTCCTGAGACTCTGTATAGCAATTGGTGTTCCTAATCTTTTCTTGACTATGCCTTGATTTTTCTTGGAAATTTGCTAAATAGATATAACTCAAAAATTGACGTAGGAGGAAGGCAATGTTTAATGTGCGGCAAAAAGACTTGAAGATGATAAGGGAGAGTAAAGTCTTTTTCCCTGATCCAGAGAAGGTGAGAAAGACGAATACGGGAAGCATAGAGGCTTTTAATGAGCTTTTGAAGGAGTCCTGGGAAAACCCCGAGAAATTCTGGGATGATGTTGCTCGTGAGCTCCACTGGTTTCATCCGTGGGAAAAAACAGTGGAAGGAGATTTGCCGCATTTTAGATATTTCGTTGGTGGTGTTATGAATCCGGCTTACAACATGTTGGATGTGAACGTGGGTAAGGGTTACGGCAACAAGGTTGCTCTGATATGGGAAGGTGAGGATTATTCTGTTAAGTTTTACACATACCGTATGTTGCTTGCTGAGGTTAACAGGTTTGCTAACGTTCTTAAAAGCATGGGATTAAGGAAAGGTGATAGAGTTGCCATATACATGCCAAATTTTGCTGAAACAGTTATTGCTATACTTGCCTGCTACAGACTGGGGATTATATTCAATACGGTATTTTCCGGTTTTTCTGTTAAAGCCCTGAAGGATAGGCTTGACGCCTATGAACCTCAGGTGCTTATCACCGCTGATGGTGGTTTCAGGAGGGGTAAGTTTATTCCTCTAAAGAACAACGTTGATGAGGCTATAAGGGATATAGATGGCATAAAGGCTGTTGTGGTTGTTAACAGGAGTGATAGTGATGTTTCCATGAAGCCTCACAGAGATTACTGGTGGGATGAGCTTATTGAGAAGGCATCACCCGTGTGCGATCCTGAACCCATAGAGGCTAACGAGCCAGGGCTTGTGTTTTACACCAGCGGGACGACGGGTAAACCCAAGGGTGTGGTGCATTCGGGGGTTGCTTTTACGGTCAATAACTATGTGTATGCGAAATACCACATGGACCATCACCCCGACGATATGTTCTGGTGCGCAGCGGATATAGGATGGCTTACCATGCACATATGGGGGATAGTTGGCGCGCTCACGAACGGTGTTACTACCATATTCTATGAGGGTTCTATAGACCATCCCGAGCCGGATAGAATGTATGAGATAATAGAGAAATATAGGGTGAATAAACTCTTCACTACACCCACCGCTATAAGGCTTATGATGAAGTTTGGTGAGGAATATCTTAGAAAACATGATCTCTCCTCTTTGGATGTTGTGAGTCTTGTGGGTGAGCCTCTGAATCCGGAGGTGTGGTACTGGTTGTATGAGAAAATGGGCAACAAAAAAATTTATATAAACAATACGTACGGTCAGACCGAGACGGCTGGTTGTCCCGTAGCTGGTGCCGCGTGGCTCACCACAATGAAACCGGGTTCCTGTGGCATCCAGTTCTTGGGGGCGAAGATGGAGGTAGTAGATGATGAGGGCAAACCTGTTCCCCCTATGACGGTGGGAAATCTTGTTATGAAGCGCCCTATTCCCATGCTTGTGAGGACTCTGTGGAAGGAGCCTGAGAGATACATACAGCAGTACTTCAGCCAGGTGGAAGGAGCCTATTATACATACGATGCGGCTTTGAAGGATAATGATGGCCACTTCTGGGTTCTAGCCCGAACGGATGATGTGATAAATGTTGCTGGCCACAGGCTCAGCACGATGGAAATAGAGAGCGCCAGTGTGATGACGGAAGGCGTGGCTGAGGCGGCCGTTATAGGTATGCCTGACCCAGTTAAGGGCACTGTTCCCGTTGTTTTTGTTACGCTTTCTGAAGGATATGAGCCGTCTGAAGAAATGAGGCAGAAGATAGTGGATAACATAACGGAGCAGATAAGCAAGATAGCCCAGCCTGCTCAGGTGATATTTACCCATACCATGCCCAAGACGCCGAGCGGTAAGATCTTGAGAAGACTGTTGAAAGAGATAATGTTGGACGGTACCGTTAAAAGCGATATAACGGGTCTTGAGAACCCGGAGGCTATAGAGGAGATAAAGAGGATAATAGAACTCAATGACAACGGTAACGGCAGGTAGAGCTTACTCTTCAGGGTACACACATACTCTGTTTCTGCCATATTTCTTCGCATGGTAGAGGGCTTTGTCTGCTTCATCTATAAGTGTGATGAGGTCAACGGGGTGGTTGTCTGTTGATGATATCCCACCTGATATGGTTACTGCTATCTTTTGATCTCCGAACATGAAGGCGGATGATTTTGTGTGTAGTCTTATTTCGTCTGCCTTCTTCACAGTCTGAGTCTTTGATATCCCTACCATACCCACAAGGAATTCTTCCCCGCCGTATCTCATAACAACGTCTTCTGCCCGTGTACAGTTCTTGATTATTGAAGCTATCTCCGAAAGAACATAGTCCCCAGCTTGGTGCCCATAGGTATCGTTTACCTTCTTAAAGTGGTCTATGTCAAACATGACGAGCGATAGGGGAACCCCAGCTCTTTTTGCCCTGTTGTATTCCTCCTTGAGCCTCTGCATTCCGAATCTTCTATTGTAAAGCTTGGTTAGTTCGTCAATCGCGGCAAGGTTGCACACTTCATGGTATATCTTCAGTCTCTCAAGTACTAGTGAGTACTGGTGTATGAGCCTCTTCATGAAAGAGATGTCCTCCTGATTTACCTCTGAGTTGAGGTAAACTATAAGCGTTCCCGTGCTTGTGCCCTTTGAGAGTATTGGCAGAAATACTACCTCTTCTGGGTTTAGGTTAACGGGCCCAACCTTCAGGGATATGTTTTTGCTCTTTCTGGATGTTAGACACAGGACCTTTCCTTCCTTTATTATATCCCTGATAGAGTTTTTCTCTATTTCTTGCAGTGTGTGTCTGGAGATATAGGAATAGTCTATCCTTGGATTCCCCTTTTTGTCCAATATGATTATTTCCATGCCTGCCACATCAAATAGTTCGCTTAAGGATTCGGAGCAGACTCTGTTCAGGTCTTCTATCTCCAACACCCTGTTTATTTTCATGAAGAATTCATCCATCTTTTTATACTGCAGGAAGAAGGCCCTTATCAGCGATATGAGGGAATTGTAGTGTGTTCCCAGATCACAGATGTTCATCTCGTCTTCTATGTAAGCTTCTCCGAAATCCTTGCTTTCACCCATTCTGTATTTGTGAATATCCGCGGTTATCAGTGATAGTTTTTCTTTGAAAGCTTTGAGTCTTTTTATTATGGTTATCTTGACTACGTAGAATGATACAAATCCAACAGCGAGCCCTGCTGATATCGTGGACAGTATAAACTCCGGTCTGTATATCTTGTTTCGGGGCAGTCCCAGTATGAAGTCTGAGAAGAAGATGAACGCCACCCCCATGAGGAATCCGGATAGCATCATTACGGTTAGATTTTCTTTCACTACATCATTTTTGAATAGAGCCAAAGAAGAGCCTCCTGTTAGTATGTTAACAATAGTATTAGGTTGAAGTGAATATGTCAAAAATTTGCGGCGAATCTGGTGACTTTGTAGAAAAAGCTGGTTGGGTTTGCTATAATTCTGCATCTACTGGGAGGGGTAGGATGATCATTATTGGTTCGGATCATGCTGGTTATGTGATGAAAGAGGAGATCAAGAAATTCCTTGAGGGTATCGGTGAGATTGTCAGAGACGTGGGGGTGTATTCCCAGGAGAGCGCTGATTATCCTGATATAGCTTTTGAAGTAGCGAAACTGGTTAAAAGAGAGAGAGGTGTGGGTATTCTTATATGCGGTACGGGGATAGGTATGTCCGTTGCGGCTAATAAAGTCAGGGGTGTGAGATGCGCTCTCTGTCATGATGCTTATACGGCTGAATTTTCGAGAAGGCACAATGATGCCAACATACTGGCTTTCGGTGGCAGGACCACGGGTCTTGAGATAGCCAAACAGATGGTTGAAATATTCATCCGTACGCCGTTTGATGGCGGCAGGCACTCCAGAAGGGTTGAAAAGATAAAGAAGATGGAGGGGAAATGAAGCACTTGAAGGAAGTGGATCCGGAGATATTTGAGGCGATTGAAAATGAAAAGAAAAGGCAAATGGGCGGAATAGAGCTCATAGCCAGTGAAAATTTTACTTCTGTTGCTGTTATGGAAGCGATGGGCTCTGTTATGACAAACAAGTATGCTGAAGGTTATCCGCATAAAAGATATTACGGTGGATGTGAGTTTGTTGATGTGGCCGAGGAGCTTGCTATTCAGCGGGCTAAAAAACTGTTCGGAGCTGAACATGTGAACGTCCAGCCCCACTCCGGCACTCAGGCCAATATGGCTGTCTATATGGCTGCTCTTCAGCCTGGAGATAGGCTTCTGGGTA
>CAZERD010000065.1:0-5737 GCA_964515405.1 uncultured Desulfurellales bacterium | reverse complement strand
CATCAACATTAGCAAGCCCAAGGTCACCATCAAATAACATCACGTTCTTCCCAACGCTGTTCATAACGAAGGCCAAATTCACCGCAACATTGGTCTTCCCCACTCCTCCCTTACCACTTGATATGGCAACAACGTGCTGCTTTCCAGCTCCTCTCTTCTCTTTAACCATCTCCCTCAGCTTCTCAGCCTGGTCTCCCATATCCACTTCCTTTCCTGATTATTAAAGAAGCCAGCTTAAGCGGTTCAGCCACCATTATATCTTCAGGAACATCCTGACCGAAAGAGACAAAAGAAACCGGTTTCTTCATTTTAACAACAAGGTTAAGCATACTCCCCGGAGTGTTCGTTTCGTCAACTTTCGTGAATATAACGCTGTTAATGGGAATTCTTGAAAAAACCTTGAAAACCTCCAGGACATCGCTTTCTTTGGTGTTTAGAGAAATAACAAGGGAAACATAAGTGTCCCTCTCTCCGGAAAACAGATCGAATATTTCCCCCAGTCTTTCCAAATTCTTCTGAGACCTACCCACAGTATCAACAAACACATAATCCATACCGTTAAACTCCGCCAAAGCCTCCCTGAGATCTGATTTGCTTACACTAACCTTTATGGGTATATCCATTATCTTGGCATAAGTCATCAACTGGTCAACAGCTGCTATTCTATAGGTATCCGTAGTTATTATCCCAACGTTCCTATTCATTTTTAGCTTGTATATCGCTGAAAGTTTGGCAATAGTAGTTGTTTTTCCAACACCTGTTGGTCCTACCAACACCACCATCTTACCAGATGGTTCCTCTGTTCTAAAAAACTGAGAAAGCACTATCGATAGATAATCCAATAAACTATCCTCCGAAGCAAACCCAGAACCCCTTACATTCTCGGATAATGCCATAGCTATCTTGAAGGCGTACCTTCTCTCTATACCAACTTCACACATCAACTTGAAATGCCTAGCAACATTAAGAGGAAGTCTCGTTACATCAATATCGCTCTCCCTAACATAGGTCAAGGCATCCTTAAGGCCACGGATATCTTCCCTTATACTATTCACGATGTCGTGTATGCCCCTCTCACCCAAAACAGCTATCATGTTCTCAAGTTTTCTTAACCTTTCCTCAACATCACGCGTACCAGATCTTCTCTCACCAGATGATTTACTTAATATCTCTTTAAAATTCCTTTTCCCCTCACTCTTCTCATCCAAAGCTGCTGTAACCTCAAGCACCTCCTTCTTAAAAAAGGAAAAAAAAGGACCTTTTCTAACTTTCCTTGTGGATACTATTACCGCCTCTTCTCCTAGATCCTTCTTTATCTTTTGTATAGCCTCCTGCATATTAGCGGCTTGATAGGTTTTTATTATCATAGTTCTACGTTACCCACCACCCTTATCTCCACATTTTTTGTAATCTCAGAATACGATATGACAGGCACCTTAGGAAAAAATCTCTCAATAAAATCCCTGACAAACCTTCTAACCCTCGGAGATGTTATTATCAAGGGTTCTATCCCTGCCTCAGAGACCCTTGCTATCACATCCTTGAACCTATCAAGCAACTTCTCCGAAACATTGGGAGAAAGATCCAAATATTCCGAACCACCCACCTCCTTTATAGAAGCAACAATAGTGCCTTCCACGTTTCCTCCCAGTGTTATTGCGTGTATTACATTACTTTCATCTTTATATTTATTGCTTATTTGTGAAGCAAGAGCACTCCTAACATACTCTGTAAGGACATCCGTATCCTTTATATAGGAATAATCCGTGATCGTCTCTGCTATGGTAAGTACATCCCTTATCGGAATACCTTCTTTCAGCAGGTTCTTCAACACCTTATAAATCACACCAAGGGTTGTTGTTTTGAACAGTTCCTCGTGCACCCTGGGATAATCACTCTCCAACGTTTCAAGGAGTTTTCCTGCATCTTGACGGGTGAATATATCAGCAATATTCTCTTTTATTATCTCCGTTATATGAGTTATCATCACCGTTATCGGGTCTATCACAGTGTATCCCTTTGCTATGGCTTCCTCTTTACGCTCTGCTCCTATCCAGTAAGCAGGAAGTCCAAATGCCGGTTCTTTTGTGTTTATCCCTTCAAAAGGCTCCTCCTCTCCAGGTTTCATGGCGAGGAATCTCTCCGGATATATCTCGTACCTAGCCACCTCAACACCTTTGATGAGAAACACATATTCATTTCTCCCAAGATTCAAGTCATCCCTTATCCTTATGGAGGGCACTATGACACCCAAATCAACAGCTATCTTTTTTCTCATATACTTTATACGCCTCAGAAGATTATCACTCTTCTTCTCATCTACCAAACCTATAAGACCATAACCTATCTTTAGTTCAAGTACATCGACTTTGATAGATTCCTCTATATCCTCCGGGGTTATCTCCGGCTCAGGTGGCATGGCCTCTTCTTTTTCTCTCTCTTCCTCAGCTTTCTTCTGTTTCTCTCTGTAGGATATGGAATAGGCTATAAGAGCAAAGACCAAAGCAAGCCCAAACAGCGGCACCTTGGGCATCCCAGGGACAAAAGCCATAAGTGCAAGTATTCCTGCAGAGATGTAGAGAACCCTATACTGTTTCACAAGTTGCTGAAGAGCATTCTCAGGAAGGCTAATCTCCTCAGAGCTTCTAGTGATGATTATGCCCGCTGCAGTAGATACCGTCAGCGCAGGCAACTGACTTATTAAACCATCCCCTATGGTAAGTACTGTGTACCTGTGCACTGCCTGAGATATATTCATATGGTGTTGGAGTACTCCTATTATTATCCCACCGATGATATTTATAGCAGTGATGAGTAAACCCGCAATGGCATCACCCCTAACAAACTTACTTGCACCGTCCATAGCACCATAGAAGTCCGCCTGTCTTGTTATCTCTGCTCTTCTCCTACGGGCTGTTTCTTCATCTATAAGCCCAGCGTTCAAATCAGCATCTATGCTCATCTGCTTCCCAGGCATTGAATCAAGAGTAAATCTGGCAGCAACCTCTGCAACCCTTGTTGCACCCTTCGTTATGACAATAAAATTGATTATTATGAGTATTATAAACACTATGAACCCCACCACATAGCTACCACCAACAACAAAGTAGCCAAACGTCTTTATCATCTCACCAGCCGCGTTAACACTCTCATTACCATGTAACAGTATAGCTCTCGTGGTAGCAATATTTAAAGAAAGCCTATAAAGGGTAACGGCAAGCAACAATGACGGAAACGTCGAAAACTCTAGCGGCTTCTTTACATATATAGACACAAAAAACATAAACAAAGCCAGAGAGAAAGAAATGGTAATAAAAAAATCTAACATAAATCCCGGAAGCGGTATCACTATAACAGCAAGTATAACAACCACAGTTATAAGGATGGCAAAATCGCTTATCTTCGGCAAACCTGCTATAGTTTCCTCAGCCATTACGTTCCCCAAATATGGCCCTACCCACTCTTACCATGGTAGAGCCCTCTTCAATGGCTATCTCAAAATCGTTGCTCATTCCCATGGACAGCTCACTGAGACCAACACCGTATTTGTCATTTATGGTCTCCATCAACCCCCTCAGCCTGGCAAAAGAAGCCCTAATTGCAGAAACATCCTTTGTATAAGGGGCTATCCCCATAAGTCCCAACACCTTGATACCATCAAAAGCAAATATCTCTGGAAAAACACACACCACTTCATCACTATTAAAGCCGCTCTTTTGGGGCTCGCCCGATATATTAACCTCAAGTAGAACATTTACAACCTTCCCCAACCCAATTGCATAGGTGCTCACCCTTTCCGCAATTCTGACACTATCCAAAGACTCTATCCAATCAAACATCTCAACAGCTTTCTTAGCCTTATTGCTCTGAAGATGCCCTATCATATGCCACTCTATATTCAGTCCCTCCTCCAAAGACCTCGCTACCTTCGTCTCAGCCTCCTGTATCCTATTCTCACCAAAAGCCCTCACTCCACACCTATAAGCTTCTCTGACTACCTCATATGGAAAACCCTTGCAAACAGCAATAAGCTTCACCTCATCCTTTCTCCCAGCCCTCTGCTTCACACTTCCTATTTTTCTTAATACCTTCGCAATATTATCACAAATCATAACACACCTTTCTATGTGAAAAAATCATACACTACTACCCCCATAAGTCAATATCAAACCTGAGGGATCCACCATATCTCCCAACAACCCTTGACATCAGGGGTGTAGCTTTGGTATTGTCAGGCTAGATATATGGTACATGTATTTATGTAATTAGGGGGAGTTATGACTAAATCAGTATCCTATGGCTGATAAGCCATGCATCTAAACAAAAAACAGGAGGGAATATGAGCGGTGGAGAAAAAACATCCTCCATAGAGGAACTGGAGAGAAAAGTCAAGCAACTTACTAAGGAAAACGAAGAGCTCAAGAATCAGATAAGGGAACTAGAATCAAGAGAGAGAAATATGAAAAATTCTGTCGCCGAAAACAGGCTTAAAACAGCTCTTCTTGAAAAGTTAACTGATGGATGCATGGACGGTTTAAAAACCATACAGAACGGAGTGGACAGGGACATAGAATCGCTCAGGGAAATAAACGAGCTCAACAAGAAAAACCAGGAGGAAATAATCACAACAAAGGAAAACGCAGCAACCATATTCAACGTTGACACAATCATACAGATAGCCGGAGATCTGAAGAAAGACGCTGAAGCTTTAAATCACAGCGTGGAAGCCATAAGCGAAATAATAAACCTGATAAGGGATATATCAACCCAGACGAACCTTCTGGCACTAAACGCCGCAATAGAAGCAGCACGAGCCGGAGAACACGGGAGAGGATTTGGTGTGGTAGCCGATGAAGTAAGAAAACTCGCCGAGAGAACACAAAAAGCAACAATGGAAGTAGAAGCAAGCATAGAAGCACTAATGGATGACTCCGACGAGCTCAACGAAAACAGTCAAAAACTTGAAGAAGAGGCGACAAACGCCCATAATAACCTTGTCTCCTTCCAGGAAAAATTGCAGGAAATTATACACAACGCTGAGATGATAAATGATGATACACAACACATAACCTACGACCTATTCACCAATCTCGCAAAGATAGATCACGTTTTGTTCAAAGTAAATGCTTACAACAGCGTGTTCACATACAAGGAGATCGAATTGGATACTCATACAACATGCAGATTTGGTAGGTGGTACAACGAAGAGGGCAGAAAACTCTTCTCCCACACAAGAAGCTTTGGTGCTATAAGTAAGCCACACGAAACAGTTCATAACAAGGCAAGCGATGCGCTGGTATGTGTGAGAAACGGCACATGCCTACAAAACATAGACGGCGTGGTGAAAGATTTTGAAGAAATGGAGGAAGCAAGCAAAGAACTATTTGAACTGCTTGACAGAATGATTGAGGAAACAGGAGAAAAATAAGGACCACTAACCTCATTCGCCGACAGCAACATCTCATACGGCGAGACAGATGTTGTTAAGCAGAGTGAATCATAATATATTATCGCCATGAGAGATACCCTCGAGCTTGTCGAATACAACAGATTCAAAACCATTTTGGAGAGATTCATATTAACAAAGTATGGAAAGAGACTCCTACGGTTGCTAAAGCCCTGTTATTCCATAAACGAAGCCAAGACATCCCTAAGCATACTGGAACAATTCACAGAGTTCTTTGAAAGGGAAACCCTGCCACCGGTAGAAGATATATACATCGACGAGATAGTAAAA
>CAZERD010000064.1:0-5916 GCA_964515405.1 uncultured Desulfurellales bacterium | reverse complement strand
TTCATTTGTTGGAAAGGAATATAAGATACTTTAAGATGCATGGTAGATCTATGCTGGAGGATATAGTATACGAAGAAGTCAGACGTGGTGTGCGTGTTGTTGAGGAGAGGGAGGATTTTGTTGCGTTTTGCCCCTATGCCAGTGCCTATCCCTTTGAGGTTATTGTGTCACCAAAGGAAGGTGGTATGGCTTTTGAAGATGTAGTAGATTCGGGTAGACATAGTCTTGCTGCTGTGCTTGAAAGGATTATTCGATCAATGCATAAGCAGATGGGCAACTTTGCTTTTAATCTTGCTTTTTACATGCCGCCCGTTAATGCCTCCTTTGATTTTGATGTTGCATCCTTCGATGCCAGAGCGTTTCCTGTGTTTATGAGGATAATGCCGAGGATATATGGTATCGGCGGGTTTGAGCTAGCTAACGGTGTGTTTATAAATCCTATGGAGCCTGAAAAGGCTGCAAGATTACTCAGGATGGGTGTGAAATGAGGATTATGTTTGTGTCTAGCGAGATATTTCCCTTCGCCAAGAGCGGTGGGCTTGCTGATGTGGTTTATTCGCTTGCCAGGGCTGTAAATTCTGTTGAGGTAGCTGAAGCTGTTATGCCACTTTATTCTTTCATTGATAGAGGGTCTTATTCCATAGAGTCAGCTCATAGGGACTTTAGTGTGGAGTTACCCTCTGGGATATATCCGTTTGAGGTGTACTATACGGTTATGGACGGGGTGAGGTTTTGGTTTCTTTATAATTCTGTTCTGTGTGACAGGGATTACATGTACGGTACTTCTGAAGGTGCTTATCCCGATAACGACTTAAGGTTCGGTTTGTTTGATTATGGGGTTGTTAAGTGGTTGCTTGAATTTCACAATGGTGTAGATGTGGTCCATCTTAATGACTGGCAGACAGCCCTTGTGGCGTTGCTTGCAAGGGAGCATTTTGGTGCAGGATTCAAGCTGGTATTTACTATACACAATCTTGCCTATCAGGGTATTTTCCCCAAGGATACCATGTATAGACTTGGGTTGGACTGGAGATATTTCACATTGGATAGAATAGAATTCTACGATCAAGTAAATATGCTAAAGGCGGGTGTTTCATATTCGGATGTTGTTACTGTGGTAAGTCCTTCGTATGCTAAGGAGATTATGTCGCCAGAGTTTGGTTGTGGACTTGATGGGTTCATGCGGTCCTATGAGTATAAGGTTGTTGGTATAATGAACGGTATAGACTATGGAATTTTTTCTCCTGAGGCTGATGAACTGATCCCCCGTACGTATTCGCGCAGGGATTTTGTTTCTGGTAAGGCCTTCAACAAGGAAGAGCTTATGAAAAAACTTGAACTTGAGGGAAAGGACAAACCTTTACTGATCTTTATAGGGAGGTTTACATATCAGAAGGGTGTGGATCTGTTGCTTGGAGCTACAAGATCTATATCGGATATGAATGTAAATATGGTTGTGCTTGGGAGCGGAGAAAAGCGTTATGCCGATGCTTTTTCTAACCTGAGGTGTTCCAATATTGCGTGTGTTGTAGGATACGATGAAGAACTTGCGCATCTCATGTATGCGGCGGGAGATGTTTTGCTTATGCCGTCTTTGTTTGAACCGTGCGGTTTGAATCAGCTTATAGCAGCTAAGTATGGAGTATTGCCTGTTGTAAGGGGTGTAGGTGGGCTTAAGGATAGTGTGGTTGATTTCATGGATTTTAGCGGTGCAGAGCAGAAGTCCATCGGCGTGGTGTTTACTGCTGCAGATGCCGAGGGATTATGCGCTGGTGTGTGCAGGGCGTTAAGCATCCTCTCAGATAAGGATTATCGTAGGTGGGCAGTTAAATACAATATGTCCTTGGATTTTTCCTGGCATGTAAGTGCGAAAGAGTATATAAAACTGTACAGAGAATTAATAGAAGGAGAAAGAGATGGACGGTAGAGGCGATAAAACGGGTGGTCTTAGCAGTTACTCTCTAAGTACTGGGAGGACGATGGATGGTGGTAGGGGCTCAAGTGGAGATTTTCCTATACCGGATAGATACTATGTTAATGCACTGATTGTGTTGCCTGTCAACCCGTCACTTATCTACTTCTACTGGGATATGGATATAGATACGGAGGAAAGGATAAGCAGGGTTGGATTTGAAAGCCTTGTTTTGGTTGTGTATGTGGTAAAGGGAGGAGATAGGGTCAAGATTAGTGAGATTAGGATTGCAGCCCCTGAAGGTTGTTATTATTTGAAGCGCTATCTTGCTGGGGAAATGATAACGGCTCAGTTGGGTGTTGAGGAGGGTGGTGAAATTATCCCTGTGTGTTATGGCAATATAATAAGTGTTCCGAGGGATACCTTCTCCAAAGAGGAAGCGGAGATGATATGGATGAAGCGTCTGGGAGAAGGCTATGGGGAGGGCAGGGTATTGATAGAAACGTCTTTGAAAAAAGGCGAAGCAGTGGTATCTTCTTCTGAGCAGTACAAGGGAAAGATTATACAGGAGCTTGTCAAATACCTGTTGGATAGGAGAGAGCTTTTGAGCTCAGATTATCTATCTTCTTCCTTTCAACAAACAAGGAGTAAACCATGAGCAGAGGTTACTGGCTGGGGGTGCTACACGCCCATCTACCCTTTATTAAGCACCCTGAGTATGACTACTTCCTTGAAGAAAGGTGGTTGTTTGAGGCTATAAGCGAGTGTTATATTCCACTGTTTATGAGGTTTGAGGAGTTGCTGGATGAAGGTGTGGTTGATTTTAGGCTTACTGTGTCAGTTACGCCTACTCTCTCTGAGATGCTAGAAGATGATATGTTAATGAAAAGGTTTGGGCACTATCTGGATAAACAAATAGAGCTTGCTCGCAACGAAGTTGAAAGAACAAGAAAGGACATTTCCTTTAGGAGTGTTGCCAAGTTTTATTTGGAGAGGTATGAGTCCATAAGGGATTACTTCTTTGATGTGCTCTGTGAAAGGCCCTTGAATGGTTTCCGCAAGTTTCGTGAGAGTGGCAATCTTGAGATACTTACCTCTGCGGCTACCCACGGGTTTCTTCCTTTACTCTCGCCTAATAAGAAGGCGGTTGAAGCTCAGATTAAAGTAGGTGTTGAAACCTACAAGAAGCATTTTGGGTTTCCTCCTCGTGGAATATGGTTGCCGGAATGTGCTTACTATGAGGGACTGGATGAGATTCTGAGTGATGAGGGGATTTCCTTTTTCTTTCTTGATACGCACGGTTTAATTTATTCCAAACCGCCTCCAAGGTACGGGGTTTATGCGCCTGTATATACTCCCAGCGGGGTTGCTGTGTTCGGAAGGGATGTAGAGTCTTCAAAGCAGGTATGGAGTTCAAAGGAAGGTTATCCTGGGGATTGTGACTACAGGGATTTTTATAGAGATATAGGCTATGATTTGCCGTTTGATTATATTAAACCATATATATCACCTGATGGGATGAGAGTTTTTACTGGGTTCAAATACTATAGAGTAACTGGGGATACGGATAGGAAGGAGGTTTACGATAGAGAAAGGGCTATTGCCAAGGTAATGGAACATGCTGCAAATTTCCATTTCAACAGGGAAAAACAGTTGGAATTTTTATCTCAGCACATGGATAGAGTACCGGTTGTTGTTTCTCCATATGATGCTGAGTTGTTTGGACATTGGTGGTTTGAAGGTGTGGATTTTCTTTACTATGTGTTTAGGGAAATGCATAGGCATGGGGTTATTAGACCTGTTACAGCCTCCGAATATCTGGAAAAATATCCTGAGAACCAGGTTTGCAAGCCCAATCCTTCTTCGTGGGGCGATAGGGGATATTATGACGTGTGGCTCAATGGTGTGAATGACTGGATTTATAAGCACCTTAATTATATGGCCGATGGTATGGTTAAAGAGGCTGAAAAGCACAGAGAGGAGAGAGATATAGTGAAGATTAGGCTCTTGAATCAAATGATGAGAGAACTGCTTCTTGCTCAGGCGAGTGACTGGGCTTTTCTCATGAGTACTCAGACAGCTGTTGAGTACAGCATAAGGAGAACCAAGGAGCATATTTTCAATTTCAACAGACTGCTTAACATGCTCAGGACGGGTGATATTGATCATGGTTTCCTTGATACTATAGAGAGAAGGGATTCCATATTTCCTCATATAGATTTTTGTGTGTATTCCTGCTGATGTTGGATTTCTCATTTCTGTTGAATTGGTTCTGCAAAATCAATAGAATAGCAGAGTGTTTGAAAAATTCAGGGGAAACCTGCCAGATATTTTTAACGCTTTAGATACAGTTATAGCCCTTGTGCGCCCGAAAGACTTTGTGATTGAGGATATCAGTTCTAATGTGGAACGTCTTATGGGTATTTCTCCAGAGTTCATAAAGGGCAAGTGTATGTTTTCTCTGTTCGAAGGTGAACTTCTCCGTTCTGCTGTCCTTTCTTTTTTGTCAAGTGGTGTGGTACGGACTGTGGTGCTCAGGTACTCTGGGAGTGAAGAAAGGTATTTCAAACCCCGTTTTAGTCTTATTTGTCATAGTGGAGTGGAACTTGTTATTTGTGCGTTCAAGGATATTACTGAAGTGGTGAAAGTTGAGAAGCTTCTTGAGAGGAAGAACAGGTTTTACAAGGTTCTCAATGAGGTGAATGTCCTCATTAGAACCGCTGAGTCGGTGAATAAACTGCTCTCAGATGTATGTGGTGTTCTTTATGAGTATGGTGGCTTCAGGTTTGTGTGGATTGGCGTACTTAATGGTACTCGTCTCGTTCCGAAGTTTTTCAAGGGAGATAAGAAGTATGTAAATAATATAAAGGCTTCCGTAAAATATGATACACCTAATGGCGAAGGAGCTATAGGGGTAGCGATTAGGAATAAAGATGTTGTAGTCTGTAGCGAGGTAAAGTCCACTCATAGTGTGGATCAAGTTAGAAGGGAGAGCAGAAAGTCCGGGTTTAAGGGGTGTGCTACTCTGCCGATTGTTTTGTCTGATGGTAGTATATATGGTATAATAAAAATATATTCAGATGAGATTAGTTCATTCGATGAGGATGAAGTTGATTTGCTTAAGGAGATTGCCTCGACCATTGCCTACTCAATAGATTTTATCAACAAGAGTGAAAGATTATACAGCCTTTATTCTTTTGATTTACTCACTGGATTGCCCAATAGAAAGCATTTTAGACATAAACTTGAAGAAATAATGAGAGGGGAAGAGAAAGGGGTAAAGGAACTGTGTCTGCTTGTGTTGGATATTGATGATTTCAGGAAGATTAATGATGCTGTTGGGTTTTTGAAAGGAGACAGGATACTCAGGGAAATAGCCAACAGATTGACCTCGACTTTTAAGAGAGAGGGTGTTATTGCTAGGGTTGGCAGTGATGAGTTTGCTATTGCTTTTTATGACTGCGAAGAGGATGTTGAGAGAAGGATAGAAGAACTGCAGAGGGTGTTTCGGAATCCCGTTATCATTGATGAGCAGAGAATATTTGTAACATTTTCTGTGGGTGCTGTTTTGGTAGGTGACGGGTCGGAGGATGTGGAGACACTCCTGAATAGGGCTGAAGTTTCCTTGATGAAGGCTAAGGAAAAGGGTCCATCTCAGGTTGTATTCTTTTCCGAGGATCTGGAAAGAGAAGCGAGAAGACGATTGAAGCTGAATATGGAGCTTATGGAAGCTTGGAACAAAAGGGAATTTGTGCTTGTTTATCAGCCAAAGGTACGTGTGAAGGATCTCAAGATAGTGGGTGTTGAATCTCTTCTCAGGTGGAAGCGTAAGGGCAAACTTGTCTTGCCTTCAGAATTTATAGAGATATTAGAGGGGAGTGGTCTGATCTCGGATGTAGGTAGATGGGTTATGGAGGAATCAATAAAGACTGGTAGACATCTAAGGAACTGTGGCTTCTCTATATCTGTTGGTTTTAATGTTTCTCCTGTTCAGCTTGGTGACC
>CAZERD010000063.1:0-6197 GCA_964515405.1 uncultured Desulfurellales bacterium | reverse complement strand
ATTGATATTTATAAGCATGGGTTTTGCCAGTGTGAATATATACACGATGGTAGGTCTTGTTACGCTTATAGGGTTGATAAGTAAACACGGTATTTTGATAGTTAGGTTTGCCAACGACCTGCAAATGGATGGATTGAGCAAGAGGGAAGCTGTGGAAAGGGCTGCTGCTATAAGGTTGAGACCTATACTTATGACTACTGCCGCCATGATACTAGGTGTAGTTCCACTTCTTTTTGCTACGGGGCCTGGTGCTGTTAGTAGATTTGATATAGGTCTTGTTATAACAGCGGGTCTGGGTATAGGGACACTGTTTACTATTTTTGTGGTTCCGTCTGTATATATGTTGGTTGCGAGAGATTATGGCAAGGGATGATGAAGAGTACAAGGAGTGGTTGAGAAGGAATCTGTCAGCATTTAAATGCAGACCTACAACGTTCAGGCTGCTTTTTGCTGAGGTTCTGGAGGAGATGGATGATAAAGAAGGGTGATATATATTATGCGGACGTTACCCGGGTAAGGGGATATACTGTTGGCAAGAGAAGACCAGTACTTGTTTGCCAGAGTGATGTTCTCAACGAAGCTGTTAACAGGGGTGATTATGAGGATGTACTTGTGATGCCTCTTTCTACACAGCTACTCGGTGGGGATTACAGGTATTTTATAAGAAAAAGGGATCGCATGAAGGCAGACAGTGAAGTGGTGTGTAACGTTATAGGTGTTGTTCCTATCCAGAGACTTCTTGTTGACAGAGGTGTCTTGACAAGGTTGACTGAGACCGAGTTAAAGGATATAGACAGGCTGATAATGGATCTGTTTGGCATAGTTTGGTAAGCATTTATCTCTGGGGATTTTATTCCTGCTATGAGTTATACCCATCTATAATAGGCTTATCTAAAAGGGGTTCTAAATGTGATAAAGTTATGCTATAATTGTGTGGAACGTGAGACGTGAAAGGAGGTTCAAATGCACAGGAGAGGGTTCTTCAAAAAATTACTAACCGTTTCTGGGGCGAGTGTTCTTGGTTTTCCAGCTATAGCGATGGCAGAGAAGTCTGCTGCTACCAGCCCAGAGGAGGCTTTTTACTCCTATTCTTCATCATCTGCTCCTAAAACAAAGCATATCGGAAAGATACCGCCTATGCCGTGGGGATATGCTGAGCTTGATCCTGAAGAGGTTAGAAAGCTGGGTCATCTTGGGTATTATGCTGGTGAATGTGGGGCAGGTGCGGTATGGGCTATTTTTTATTCCCTGAAGAAGAAGGTTGGCTACCCTTATACCGCGCTTCCTATTCCTGATCTGGATGAAGTTTTTGATGCTGTTAAGAACCATAGGCGCATTCCCTTGCTTTTCCACTATGCTGCGGGGGGTGTTGAGGGTTACGCTACTCTATGTGGAGCCGCCAATGGATCTGCCTTTGCAATTGAATGTGCTATGGGGATGGAAAAGGCAAAGGGAATAATAAGGAGACTTTATCGCTGGTATGAGCAAGAGGCTTTCCCTTCAGCTGAAAGCAATAAACTTGCCGTTGAGCATAAATTCCTTGTGCCGTACTATAAGTATGATAAAGCTCTGCCAAGGGTCAGATCCAATTCTGTGCTGTGTCATGTTCAGGTATCTCATTGGTGTAAGGTGGCTGGATTTCCTAGTGGTTCCAGAGAAAGGTCTGAGAGGTGTGCCCGTGTTGCTGGGGATGTGGCTTCACATGCGGCGGTGCTGATGAATGCTGCCATCAATGGGAAATTGAATGAATATCCATTTATCCTTGACCATGATACGGCAAGTTGCAGGGTTTGCCATTATAAAGGTATGGAGTATGAGCAGGGCGCTTTTGATAGGGGGTTTATGGATTGTGCATCTTGTCATGCTAATGATATCAGGGCTCATGCTAAGGAATCCAACCTTAAGACAGCGTTCGGTGTGAACGTTGACACATGGATAGAGGCTGCGACGGTTGGTTCTGTTGCTGCTATGGGTACGCATCTTGTGATAACAAACGTTAGGGGTAAGGGGAAGAACAATGAAGACGAAGAGGAAGATTAAAGTCCAGAGACACTCCAAACTGTATATATTCCTGCATTGGCTGATAGTTGTTGAGGTGTTGGTACTTCTAATAACGGGTTTAAACCTTACGCTTGGATCGCCTGGTAGTGAGGTTGTTTCTTTTCTTTCGCGAGGTACAGCACGGTCCATACATATAGCTGTTGCTAGTGCTTGGGTTGCGACAGTGCTGTTTTTCCTTTACTACTTCGTAATAAGCGGAGAGTATTTCTGTTTCGGTTTGACTAACTCACTTAGAGCTATTGATTTCTTTATAAAAGAGATCAGAATGTTTTTGCTGGGTAGGAAGCTTGAATGTTTGATAAAGTATGATGTAAAGAAGGATCAGTATCTGCACAAGATTACGCCGACAGAGGTTGTAGCATGGTGGTTGTGGTTTACTCTCTGGGTGCTCATAGGGATAACTGGTATTGCTCTTCTATTCCCTCAGGATTTCGGTTTGATTCTCAGAATTTGCCATTTTCTAGTGCCTGGTTGGCCTGATCCACTTTCTTCTACTCAGGTTCTTCATGGCCTTATAGCTGTTATGTTTGTTGTGGTTATGATAATCCATGCTTATTCTGCGTGGTATTTTGGACTCCTAAAATCCATGATTACAGGGGAACATGAAGTACCTGTGGCTGAAGAGGAGAAGTAAGCAGTACGGCCCCCGGAAAAACTATACGGGGGCTTCTTTTCTATTTAATCGTAGTACTCTGGAGCCATTTTTGATTCCTTGAAGAAGGAAGGATCGTGCCCGTACCATATTTCTGCCCTCTCAAACGAGGCAAACTCTTTGAGGGACTGTATTGAATATAAGGCTTCGTACGGGTTTGACGCAACTCCGGGAGGTATGCCAAGTTCCACATTATCTTTTAGTGGTGCTACATCCCCTGCTATTATGACTGGAGAGTGATTTTTAAGCCTGATAAGGATGCTCTGATGCCCTGGTGTGTGTCCGGGTGTTGGTATGATGAGTACGTTGTTATCAAACATGCTTTTTACTCCCACTATGGGTTTCCACTTTATCCCAGGGTGTTTTATGTCCTGTTCCACATAGCCGTGTTTTATTCCTGGATTTGGGAAGAAGGCAGCTCTTAGTTCTTCTAACTGTACAATAACGGAAGCGTTGGGGAATAGTTTGGTGTTTGCAGCATGGTCAAAGTGCAAATGGGTGTGTATGATGTATGTTATCTCTTCCCTTGAGATCCCTAGTTTTGAGAGTGACTGTATTGGGTCTTGAGCGTCTTTTATTACTGATAATCCTGCAGATGAGTTCTCCTGTTTTGCTATGCCGCTGTCGATGAGGATTTTTTCCTTGCCTAAGTCCAGCAGGAAGTAGGGGACTGGTATGTCTATCTTTTCATCTTTGCCAGCAGTAGATAGAAGTTTCTGCTTAGCTATGGTTTGGTACCCGCTTGATAGTATGTATAGCCTGGCTTCCATGTTCCACCTCCATGCTTGTTTTTTCTAAAGTGTTCCCTATTTACTGCACTTCTTTACTAACTTTATCATTGTAACAGTTAATCTGATGAGCAGTCAAGAGAGAAATACCGTGTTTGATGCATCCTTGTATTTTCTTGTTGACTTTTGTTTTCTGCTCGAATGTGGTAAATGATGCATGGGGAGTAAGTTTATTAAGATTGAGATGTTTGATGTGGAAGAATTTTAGCGCACCCAGCAAAATGTATCTTAAACCAAGGCCATGTCTGAGGTTCTACAATCTAGGCTCCAGAGTATATGGAACCGTCCCGGTTTTCGTCGCTATTTTGCTAATACCTCTTGGCTTTTGCCAGTAAATCTTTCAGATGGTGGTAGGGTTTTTAGTGGGAGTTTGGGTTGCAAGGTATTTAGAAGCAGCAAAGTTTGGACTTTCTTAAGCGGAACATAATATGTCATCTAAACATAAATATACAGATCTTTTGCTAAAGCTTTTGGGAGATTTAAATAATTCTTCTTTGAGGAAGCCTCTTACAGTTAGCAGTGTAGGCTTGTTCATCCTAAAAATCCTTTCAACCGGACTAAATTTTTTAACAGCACTAATACTTGCTCGTCTCCTTGGGGCAAAGGGGTATAGAGCTTATGCCTATGCAATTCCCCTCACAGGATTAATAAATATTTTAGTAGTATTTGATTTGCCTATGCTTTCTACTAGAGAAGTTTCTATCTATCAAGCAAAATCTCAATGGGATTTACTAAGAGGCTTTATACGTTGGACAGAGAGATTTGTTTTTTGAATTTTATAATAGCTGCATTCCTTGTTTTCAGTGTAGTTTTGGCTTTTAAAAAGGCATTTCAACTATCGGATGGCTGCCATTTTCTTGGTATCTTTATTCATCTTACCATTTTTGTGCTTATTACAGCTGGAAGAGGCAACTGTGCAGGGATTAAAGCATATGATATTTGGACAAATTTCAAGTATGTTTGTAAGATCCTCCTTTTGTTCTTTTTAGTTATTACCATTTCGTGTATGGGACATATTATGTCTCCAGAAATAGCCATAAGGATAAATGTTGCAACGACAGCCGTGGCTTTTGTTGTGTCAGTCTTTATACTAAACCAGCTGTTACCCGTAAGAGTAAAAGACATTACTCCAGAATACAAAATAGCAAGATGGTTAAAAAAGCGCTTTACCTCTTTTACTTGCAGGAGCTTTGGGGATCATTAAATTCTCGAGCAGATATAATAATGTTAAGATCCATAAGGGGTGTTACTCCCACTGGAGTCTACGCCGTTGTAACGCGAGTAGCTACTCTAATAGTTTTTATTTTGGCTTCTGTAAATATGGCTCCGAGGTTGAATTATGTATTGTTCCTAAATTTAGCCTGCAATATAGGGGGTAATTGGAACACATATAAGAAGTGCAACATTAAGGCGTAATTTGGTCGGATATAATTTTTGTTTACCTAGTATCAGGTATAATCCATATTTTATATTATTCCAGGTTATAAAAATGGAAAAATCGATAATTCTGTATTCAAGACAAATATTGATTTTTTCTACAGAAGTAGGAGTAGTAAACATCTCTCTTTCGTTGAGTGACCGGTAAATATGCGGATGCCTTGAGGGTCGTTGGGGACAAAATAGGTATTAAGTAGCCGTCTTCTCTATGGTGTTAAGGATACAGATAGTATCTTGGGGGGTTGTGGTGAGAGCTTTTAATTCTTGTATTGTTGTAGAATAAACTCCATTATCCATTCTATACATTCTCAAGGCTATTTCTATAGCCATTATGTTATTCTTTGCTTTTTTGGCTTACGCTTTATTGGGTTCTGTTCCGGGTACGAAAAGGCTGCAAGGATACCTAATACGATGATCATATCCACTTAGCAGCTTTATGAGAGAGTAAATCCAGTTCTCTTTGTTGTGTTGTTATTTCTAGAAAAACGACCTTTTCATCCTATCGTATGTACTAAAAATCAACTTTTTCTGTTTAGGTATAGAAGACATAGTGCATTCCTGCGCCAAAATTATAGGTAAGACCTAACATCACTACAGTCTAAAATTTGAGCCTGCGGATGCAGCATCCCCGGTGAGTCGTTTCCATCGTATAGAATGCCCGTGCTGATTCTGAAAAGGGGTGCGGTCAGACAATATTCTGGCTGAGGGGAGTTTTAGTTTGAGATCGTAGCGTACGTCGCTTGATGTTGTACTCCTGTTTATCTCAAAATAGTTCCCTATACTCCTTATGCTAATTTGTTGCTTGCATGGTATGTTATCTCTGGTCCAATGCCGAGGTTCCGATTCTAATACCAAGGGATGTATTGCCAGCAAGCGCCGAAAGTGGAGCGATAGAAAGTAGAAATACCCATGCTATACCATGCTATACCAAGACGCATAAGTTTTCCGAAACGGACCGTACAACCACCTTCTAATTAACTTGTTTTGGCTGTAAGCCTGCGTTCTTGCACTTGATGAAGGGGTTTGTCAAGCAGTCCATGCGTGTTAATATAAAGAAGGCGGAACATGCGAGGATGTTTTGAAATATAGGGGAGTGTTTCGATGACATCACGGATTTTACGATCCCCTTGGAATTGGAAGTGAGAAAGGCCATTTAAGGTAGCAACCTTAAGTAGCTAATGGCGGCTTTTTAATGATGCCCCGAGCAGGATTCGAACCTGCGGCACCAGGATTAGGAATCCTGTGCTCTATCCTACTGA
>CAZERD010000062.1:0-6627 GCA_964515405.1 uncultured Desulfurellales bacterium | reverse complement strand
TAGCAATGTGTGGCCGAGTCGTCCATGGTGTCGTCAAAATCAAGCGCATGGCATAGAGCTGCATTCATAAAGGTGGCGTCCAGTACGCTGAATTTGCCTGGGAGACCTAATAAATGTGAGTAGCCCCTACAGCCGAACTGTTCAAGTGTGTTGTACACCTCTCTGATTCCAGGTGCACCTTCACCGGCGAGGGCTACGCCTATTGTGTCCATTATGAATTTTTTAGTGGTTTCAACGACTTCTTTGGGCAGATCTTCAAATGATATGTTGGAATATGCTTCAGCTATTGTGTATGCTAAGTCCACTTTTACCTCCATTTATCTTAACCCCTCAAGTATGCCAGGGTTAAGGATATTGTTTGGGTCAAGTGCTGATTTTATGGACTTTACGATATCGTAGCTTTTTTGTCCGTATCTTTGTATGAAGAAGTCCTTCCTTTTGGAGAACTGGCCCCATTCTCCCCCACATGTTTTGTATTTGCTGTTCATCTCCGATTCTAGCTTAAATAGGATGTCTGTGGTTTCCCTGTATTTTTCATCTGATAAGTCTGGTGGGAGCAGAAATGAGACGTGTATGGTTAAAGCACCTATATGTCCAAACATGAGTGGTGGAAAGTTCTTTAGTAATGGGGACTTAAGATTTAGCGTTTCGCACTCTCCCATGATTTTTGGGAGTGATTTAAGGTTAGCTGAAATTTCTGAGTTTATCAGCTTTCCACCGGTTTTCTGCATTATGTAGGAACCGATTACCTCCCTTGTTTCCCAAAGTTTATTCCATTCCTCTTCATTTTCTACAAGCTCCAGGTTTATGCCTCCTGCTTTCTTGAAGGATGACAGTATACTGTTCGCTTTTTTTCTTGCTTCTTCTTTGCTTTCTCCGTCTGTCACCATGAGAAGCACTGGTCCTGGAGGAGGTGGCATGTGCTTTATTTCGAACCCAAGTTTTGCTACGTCCAAAGACATAAACTCCATAAATAGGGGCGGTGAGCACTTATCCAGATACATTTGTTGTACTCCTTTTGCCAGTGAGGTTAAATTAGGGAAATAGGATATCCCGTAGGCTTTTGGTAGTGCTGGAACAAGTCTCATTCTTATTTTATATATGAACCCCAAGAGTCCATCACTGCCAACAAAGAGTTTGGTTAGATCAGTACCCGCAGGTTTTCTTAGCCCTGTTGTTCCTGTTTCTATTATTTCTCCTGTGGGGAGTACTACCTCAAGTCCCAATACATAGTCACCCGGTTTTCCTGTACGTGGGTCCGTTAAGTGTCCGCTTGTATTGTTTGAGATAAGTCCACCCATGCTGGCTATTACCCTGCTTCCTGGATAAAGGGGTAAGAAGTATCCGCTTTTTTCAAGTGTTTTTGTTACATCACCGCATCTCGCTCCGCACTCACATTCAAAGTAACAGCTATCTTCAAGCACCTCTATTCGGTTCATTCTTCTTGTTAATATAACTATACCGGGTGTGTGTGGTCTGGAAGCTCCATTTAATTGGGTTCCTGAACCTCTAATGAACACCGGTATGGTATTTTTGTTTGCATACCTGAATATTTCTGAAACTTCTTCCTTTGAGCCTGGTAGTACAACGGAGAGGGGTATTTGACTCTTCTTTATCTCATATGGCATCGGGTCTATGGAGCTCTTTATGCATTCAAATATACTTGTTGACACGTACTTGCTTCCGACTATAAGCCCTAGTTCTCTTTGTATGGTGTTTAGGTGGATTTCTTCTCTGATAGTCATGTGTTTCCTCCTTATCCGATAGCTTGAGCTACCAATTGGGCTATGTCGGTGACTATGATGGTTTCCTCTGGTTCGCTCTTTGCTTCTTCCCCAAGCATTGAGTGGCACCATGGACATGCTACAGCGAGTATTTGGGCCCCGGATTTTTTTGCTTGTTTGAGCCTTTTTGTTGAGGGTCTGTGTTTTTTATCTTCTGTTTCCAGCCACATGCCTCCTCCTCCGCCCCCGCAGCATAGGGATAGGCTCCTGTTACATTCCATCTCTGTTAGTTTGACACCGGGTATGGACCTTATCACCTCTCTTGGTTCTTCGTATATCCCATTGTGTTTTCCCAAGTAGCAGGGGTCATGGTAGGTTATTATTTTATCAATGGAGTGAGTGAATGTTATTTTGCCTGTCTGTATCATATCGTGCAAGAATTGTGTGTAGTGCATAACCCTTGGATGATTATTCATGGGGTATTCATTGAGGAATGTGTTGTATGCATGGGGGGAGATAGTTATGATTGTTTTTACATCAAGCTTTTTGAGGTATTGTGTGTTTTTCTTGGAGATTTCATCAAACAGCATTAGGTCTCCTAGTCTTTTGGCGAGGCACCCGCAACACGGTTCGTCATAAGCTATGGAGAAGGTTACGCCTGCATGTTTGAATATTTTTACCAATGCCTCTGCTATCTTTCTCAGCTCTGGATCGTATGATACGGAGCATCCCAGGTACAGCAGGGTATTGTATCCAGATTCCGGTTTTTCTGGTATGCCAATGATTTTCAGCCACTCTTTTCTTTTGATGGGGTTTTCCCCGTATGAGTTTCCCCTCTCGTACATGTGCTCTAGTGTTTCTGCCTGGGTTTCAGTAGGACCACTACCTCTTTCCACAAGCAGTGCCCTACCGCTTTCTATGATGTCCAGTAGAGGGACGCCGGCGGCAAGCTCCTTGCAAGCAAGTACACAGGAATTGCATGTAGTGCACTTTGATACGATTCTGGATAGCTCTTCCTCTTCTTTTAGGTTCCACTTTATTGCGTAGTATAAAGACTGAGTGATCCCTGATGGTCCTTCCGTCATGAACCCATCACCACATTCCGACAGGGGGCATCTGGAGTAGCAGTAGTTACAGTTCCTGCACCTGAACGTTTCGTCTATTTTCTGCTTAAGACTCTCTTCATAGTCCGTTTCCATACTGTCACCCCTTTATTTCTGAATTTCCCTCCTATCCGCTGGTTATTACCAGCGATGGTAGCCACGTTGCGAAGGATGGAATGAACATAACGAGCATGATTGTTATGACGTCTATTATTATGAAAGGGACTGCTGCTTTGAATAGGCCGTATAGGTCTATCTCAGGTCTCAGTCCTTTCACTATATAGAGGTTCAATCCCATAGGAGGCGATATGTTGCCAGCGCACATGTTGATTGTGATAAGTATACCAAACCACAATATATTAATATGCAGTGTGTGTAACAGGGGTAGAATGAGAGGTACAGTCATCATCACAATGGCAACGGGGTCTAGGAACATGCCCATTATTAGATATCCTATCATCAGTACGAATACTATCATTAGTTTTGGCATGTGCAAGCTTATTATCCAGCTTGTGAGTTGGGATGCACAGCCTGAATATATGACTATATACCCAAAGGATGTCGCTCCTATGATAATCCATCCTATCATTGCTGTGGTTCTTACGGTTGCCAGTAGGGCGTCGGTGAGTACCTTAAAGTTCAAGCTTCTTTTGATGAGTGCGAGTACAAGCACGACGAATGAACCTACAGCGCTTGCCTCAGTGGGTGTTGCTACGCCTGTGTATATTGAACCTAGGAGTACAATCACGACGGTGAGCAGTCCCCACACCTTCCACAGCGAAAGTAACTTTTCCCTCCAGCTGAACTTGGTTTTGTCCTTTGGTGCTACCGAGGGATGTATCTTCGCCTTGAACAGGATATAGAGTATTGCAAGCGTAGCCATGATTATCCCTGGGATGAAGCCCCCAACGAATAGTTTGCCTATGGATTCGTCAGCTATAGTGCCGTATATTATGAGGATCACGCTGGGGGGTATGAGTATGGATAGGGCCCCTGAGAACCCGACTATTGCGCCAGCGAACTCTGGCTTGTATCCTCTGTTTGTCATTTCTGGTAGCGATAGTAGTCCTACCGTTGCTGTTCCAGCTGTGCTTGCTCCGCATACGGCTCCGAATATGGTTCCGAATACAACACTTGTTATGCCGAGTCCTCCCGGTAGGGTTCTCAGAAATCTGTTGGCCACTTCGTATGTATCTGTACCCATACGGCTCAGCATCACTATCTCAGCCATGAATATGAATAGAGGAACACAAACGAGTGTGAAGTTGGACATATGGGCGTATCCTGAGAGAACAACACCGTATATACCTGAGAGCCCGTGCCATAGAAAGGCAGCAGCCACCACACTTAGCAGTCCCAGTGAGAATGCTACGGGTAAACCCATGAAGAGTAACAGTGTAAGCGAGGATATTAATATCAAAAGCGTTACATACCACTCCATTTGCAGGCTCCATTACTGTCTTTTTGAAACTTCTTCTTTCAGCAATTTTATGAAACGAATCAACCTGAATATGAACTCCAACAAGAGCATGATCCCACCCAGTAACAGAAAAGATCGTACGGGCCAGAGGGGCCAGCCCAGGTATTGCGTGCTTCTTATGTGATCCACTACTGCTTCCCTGGTGAAATCAAAGGATGCAAGGGAAAATATCACCAGATAAACTATGGCGAGCACGGATGTTATTATCCCCATGATGGCTCGTGTTTTTGGTTTCACTCTTTCTGTGACTATGTCCACGCTTACATGCCCTCCTGCAGGGAGCGTCCATGCACCTCCGAGAAATACTATGGCAACAAGCATGTACGTGCTAACTTCAAAACTCCACGTGGTGGGGCTTTTGAAGATGTATCGCATGGTTACGTCGTATGTTATTATGAGCATCATGGCGAAGATAACCCATCCCACCAGTTTCGCCATCCATTTGTTGAACGCAGAGATACCCCGCATTATTTTTTCCATGGTTTACTCCCTTCAGCGTTGGTGTGGCAGGGGATGATCCCCTGCCACTGGTTTCACTTATTTTTCCACTTCTTTATTTCTGCTCTTAGGAGTTTTATCAGTTCAGCGCATTGTGGGCTTTGGTGGGCGTACCAGTTCCACACGGGTTGCACGAGTTTTCTGGCCTTTTCAATCTCTTCTGGTGACAACGTAACGACTGTTACTCCCTTCTTTTTTGCCCATATGTCTATCTCTTTTTCGTATCTGGGCCAGTATACAGTGCTTGCCCAATAGCCCCAATCGTGAGCTACTTTTTTGAACGTCTTTTGTATGTCTTTGGGGAGTGAATTAAATGTGTTCCTATTCATCCACAGATCGTCACACCATATGAACAGGCCGGGTTTGGTGTAGGTTTTCCCTATTTCGTAGAATTGGTAGTCTTTGAGTCCGTATTCTGGGAATATCAAGGCATCCACCGTTCCCCTCTGTAGTGCAGGGTAAATTTCTCCGGTTGCTATGGTAACTGGAGCTGCTCCTAGGGCTTTGGCTGTTCTTGTTGCTATGCCACCTGCTGCCCTGAGTTTTATTCCTTTGAGTTGGGAGATCTTGCTGTATACATGATGGTCTCTACCTATGATTCCCTCAGAGCCGCAAAGGACATCCGTTAGCCATACGGCGTTTGCCTTTTTGAGAAAGGCATTATATATGATATCATGGACCTTTCCTGTGTTTACGAATTTCCAGAATACACTCCTGTGTCCTGCTGCTACAAATGGCATCCAGTCAAAATCGCCTTCAGGTACCATGCCATGGTAATAGACAGCGCTACTTGCTAGCATGTCTATTATGCCGTTCTTTAGACCGTCCAGAGCCTGTGTTCTGGGGACGAGCTGGCTTGCCGGGAACAGTATGAACTTTACTCTGCCGTTGGTTGCTTTTTCTATCATTTTTATGAATTTCTGGTAGGCTTTGAACTCGGGATGCTCTGTGTTCCACACCAGCTCAAACCTCAGTGTGTAGATTTTCTTGGCGTGCGCTGTACCTGATAACATGAGTACACACGCGAAAACCGTCAACAGGCCCGTCCATCGTACCAACCTTCTGAGAACCATACAAACACCCCCTTGAGAAGTATTATGTAAATTCATCATGTGTGCTTGGTTTTCCTGATAGTTCTTCGTTGAATGAAATATGTTTTTTAACTGTTTTCCATGAGTTGAGTACGTGCTTCTTTATTCTGTTTACTGCTATTCTTCTCTTGTTTTCTATGATGGCATTCGCTATGTTTTCGTGTTCTTTTAGGGATGCTTTGGCTCTGTCCTTGGCAGCAGCCCATATGGAGGTACGCATTATCACTGTTACGACCCTCAGGTTGTTGAGTATGTTCACCAGCATGTCGTTGTTAGAGGCTATGTTTATGCTCCTGTGAAAGTCGTCGCTGAGTAGTGCCAGTTCGTGGTAGTTTTGTTTTTCAAAGGCTTTTCTTGAAAGTATTACATTTTCCCTTAATTTTTCTCCGAGCTGCCCCCCATTTAGCTTTATTGCTAGTGATAATGCGAGGGCTTCCAGTTCGCTTCTTATTTCATAGTAGTTTTTTATCTCTTGGAGTGTGAATTTTCTGACAGTAACGCCTCTATACGGTTCCTTGGTTACGTACCCATCCTTCTCAAGAATGGTGAGAGCCTCTCTGAGAGGGGTTCTGCTTACTCCGAGTTCTCTGGCTATTTCACTTTCAACTATTTTTTCCCCACTTCTGAGTTGTCCGCTTATTATCATTTTGACGATGTGTTCAGCTACCTTTTCTGATTGGGTGGTTTTTTTTGGATAAATTTTGTTTTTGAGTTGTTCATTAATATTCATA
>CAZERD010000061.1:0-6837 GCA_964515405.1 uncultured Desulfurellales bacterium | reverse complement strand
GTATCAAACACCATCTGATTTATAAGCTCTGAAAGCCTTTCTCTCATAGAATTTATGTCGGGAGCGCATCTGGCTATTTCAAAGAATAGAGGACAACTTGCCCTTAGATACTCGGATGTGAATATTGTTTTATCCATACTAAACTCCTTGGTCTGATCCGTTTCTTGGTTCCCCACATGTGAGCAGGTCCTTCCACACCCGATAAGTCCAAGGGTGAACGAGGCATTAGTTTACAAAGTTATACCAAATTATTGAGGTAAATAACAAGAGGGATATTTTGATCTTTTAAAAGAGGATAGGGGGAAAGGGAAACCCCCCCTAACTTGCGCTTTCTGGTTTACCGAAGCATGTGGACGCATCCGATACGGCCATCATTTTCCCTGCATACCGCTACGGCCAGTCTGTTGTATCTGCCTATGGTTACAGTAAATGTTCTGTAGTGTGGCATTTTGAGAGTCCTGACCTTTGTTCTGAATGCTGGTTTTCCCCAGCCGCCCACTTCTCCTTGGAGACACCTTTCAATGCCTCGATAGAGGCCCTTGCTGGATTGCCAATAGAGTTCATTGTAACACAGTGAGAACTCCATGGGTCCACCGTATGAAACGAATGTTATTCTGTGTTGCATTGGATGGGCTACAACCCTGCCGATTCTGTTGAGTTGTAGAATTGTTACTCCACCAGCCCAGGTATTAGTGGAAAACAGGATGATCATGATAGCAACCAACATACCTATCTGCTTTTTCATGTCAACCTCCCTTGTTATATTGTTTTGGTTTAAACCATTCGACTAATTATAACTTGTTCACGCAGTTGTGTCAATGCTTTTTTGCAGGGGGATATAATTGCTTGACATTTACGTAAAATGATATTATTTTGATAGAGTGGGAGAGTGAAGGGGGTGTGCTATGGCCAAGAAGGGTGAGTATCCTTTTAGCAGTATTCCTGAGATTCTCAAAAAGAATGCAGCGGTATTTGGAGATGAGGTTGCTGTTATCTACAAAAAGGCTGGTAAGTACATATCGGTTACGTACGCAGAACTATACAACAGGGTACTTCAGGTATCCAGGGGTTTAAAAAAGATGGGTGTGAAAAAAGGAGATAGAATAGCTGTTCTGTCTGAAACACGCCCCATGTGGATATTGGCTGATTTTGGGTTGTTAAATCTCGGATGTGTTGAGGTTCCAATATACCATACTGATTCGCCTGAGCAGATAGCTTATATTTTAAACCACTCTGAAACGAAGGCTATTTTTGTTTCTACGAAGGCTCAAT
This sequence comes from uncultured Desulfurellales bacterium, assembly GCA_964515405.1. Classification (GTDB taxonomy): domain Bacteria; phylum Campylobacterota_A; class Desulfurellia; order Desulfurellales; family CAZERD01; genus CAZERD01. The sequence goes on along the minus strand of CAZERD010000061.1, from coordinate 5,565 downwards.
ACCAGAAGCTTCTTGATATCCGGAGTAAGATAGACATAGAGTTTGTTGTGGCGCATGATAGGTTTCTTGGTGATCCATCGTTGCCGGTATACACCCTTTATCAGTTGTCAGAGATTTCGGAGCCGTTGTCGGAGGAAGATAAGGCTTCTATAGAGGGTTCCGTGGAAGAGATAGATCCCGATGATATATATACCATACTGTACACTTCAGGTACTACCGGTGACCCAAAGGGGGTCCTGCTCACACACAAAAATATCATATCAAACTTGTATTATACAGCTAAAAAGACAGCTGGCATGCTGGATCCAGGGGATGTGTTTTTGACGTTTCTGCCATTCAGCCATGTACTTGGAAAGACGGATAGCTGTTATTTACCTCTTTATGTTGGTGCCAAGATTGCCTTTGCTGAGAGTATAGAAACTATAGCAGATAATATGAGGGAAGTAAGACCTACTATTATGGTAACTGTGCCAAGGCTCCTTGAGAAGATTCATTCAAGGGTCATGGAGGTTATTCACAATCTTCCGGATACTAAAAAGATGCTGATTCACTGGGCTCTGGATGTTGGAAGGGCATACATTGTGGATAAGCATATTAACAAGAAACAGGATATCCCATCGGTGAGGTATAAGATAGCAGAGCAAATGGTTTTTAGAAAACTCAGAAGGAGCATGGGACTTGACAGGTTTAAGTTCTTCGTGTCCGGAGGAGCACCTTTGGATAAGGATCTTAATATTTTCTACTGGTCCTGTGGTTTGAAGGTTCTTGAGGGTTATGGTTTGACTGAAACCTCACCTGTTTTGTGTGTCAATACGCCGGATAGACTGAAGTTTGGCTCTGTTGGTACGTTGCTTGAGGGTACAGAGGTCAGGGTGGCGGATGATGGAGAGCTCATGTTTAGAGGGCCTCAAGTAGCTAAGGGTTATTATAAGATGCCTGAGGAAACCAGGGAAGTCTTTTTGGAAGATGGATGGTTTAGAACCGGGGATATAGGCCACGTTGATGATGAGGGTTTCGTGTTCATCACGGATAGAAAGAAGGAGCTCATAATAACAGCAGGAGGAAAGAACGTAGCGCCTCAGCCCATAGAGAACGCCTTGAAGTTTTCCAAGTATATATCCAATGTTTGTTTGTACGGGGATAGGAAGCCGTATATAGTTGCTCTTATAACACTTGATATAGAGAGGATTATAGATTTTGCTAAGGAACATAAACTTAGGTATTTTGATGTTGCCGACCTGTCAAAGAATGAGAAAGTCATAGAGCTTATAAAGAGGGAAGTTGAAAAGGTTAATGGTAGGCTTGCGAAGGTTGAAACGGTGAAGAAATTTGCAATACTGCCCCATGATTTTTCTATAGAAGGGGGTGAGTTGACTTCTACGTTAAAGCTAAAGAGGAGGGTTATATATCATAAGTACAGGGGTGTAATAGAGTGTTTGTATTCTGAAGAGGGGAGTTGTTACACGTGCAGTGAGGCTGTTGCCTCCTCCAAGTAATGGAGGTGTTTATGATTTCTGGTGTATTGTTGGGTAAAGCTGAGAGGGAAATTAAGGAAAGGGCTATAGGGTTTGTCAAAACCATACCTCGCTCTCTGTTGCTGGATATGGATGCCGAAAGAATTAGTTATCCCAAGGAGTTTCTGAAACTTGCTGCGAAGTTCGATCTTTTGGGACTGAGGTTTCCCAAAAAGTATGGAGGTAAAAGCTTGGGTTGGACATCTGAGGTGGTGGCGATAGAGGAGATAGGGGTGTTGGGTACTTCGCTTGCCTGTTTATATTCTCTTGTTTCCATTGTAGGGGAGGCAATAAATATTTTTGGCACTGATGAGCAGAAGGAGAAGTTTCTTGCGCCGACGCTCAGCGCTCAGATTGCTACAGCAGAAGGGTTAACGGAACCCAGGGGTGGTTCAGACTTTTTTGGTGCTACTACGGTTGCTGTGAGGGAGGGTGATCATTTCGTTCTCCATGGACAGAAAAGGTTTATAGTGGGTGGAGAGGGAGCTGATTACTTTTTAATTTATGCCAAGACAAACCCTGATGCCAGACCTCATAATTCCATGACAGCTTTTCTTGTTGAAAGAGACGAGAGGTTGAAGGTTGGACATGTCTACGGTCTTATGGGAACCCGGGGAGGAGGTACGGCACGCATAGTGTTTGATGGTGTTAAGGTACCCATTGAGAACGTGTTGGGTGGTGAGAAAGCCATTGATAAAGGGGCTGATGTGTTCTATCAAATGATGATACCAGAGAGACTCACGTCTGCAGCAGGGGCTTTGGGTATGGCTAAGGCTGCTCTTGATGTTGCTTCCAGATACTCTATGCAGAGAAAGGCGTTTGGGAAACCCATAAAGGGTTTCCAGGGCGTTTCTTTTAAGGTAGCTGATAGTATGATGGATCTGGATGCAGCACGTGCCCTTGTATATGAAACGGCCCGCGTGGTGGATGTGGGTGATGACCCAGGCAGGATAAGGAGACTTGTTTCTGAGAGCAAGGCTCAGGCCACAGAAATGGCGTGGAGAGTTGTGAATCATGCTATGCAGATTATGGGCGGTATAGGTTATACGAATGTTTATCCCATAGAAAGACTGCTTAGGGATACGCGTCTGATTATGATATGGACGGGAACAAATGAGATTATGCGTTTGATTATACAGCACGAGTTCTATAGGGAGCTTGCCACATCCAAGCTTTCCGGTAGGGATGTTGAGAAGGATGCTGTCAATAGCGACCTTGAAGAAGAAAAGGTGTATGAATAGGAGGTTGTATGAGGGACATTAAAAAGGTTGCCGTTTTGGGTGCAGGTGTTATGGGCTCTACCATAGCAGCTCATCTGGCGAATGCAGGGATTGATGTATTGCTACTTGATATTGTTCCGCGGGAGCTCGCGGAGGATGAGAAGGAGAGAGGCCTTACTCTAGAGGATAGGGTTGTAAGGAACAGAATTGTCGCTGGTGCGCTTGAGAACCTTAAGAAAATGAAGCCGGCAGCCCTGTATGTTAAAGATTACATTGAGAATATTGAGACAGGTAATTTTGAAGACGACATAGGGGGTATAAAGGATTGTGATTGGGTAATAGAGGTGGTGGTGGAGGACCTTGATATTAAGAGAAAGCTTCTTACTGAAAAGGTGGTGCCAAACATAAGTGAAGAGGCTGTACTTTCATCCAATACGAGTGGGTTATCCGTAAACACTATGGCTGAGTTTATCCCCGAGGATCTAAGAAAACGTTTCCTTGTAACACACTTTTTCAATCCGCCTCGATATATGCGCCTGATGGAAATTGTAGGTTCCAAGTACACAGATCCTGAGGTCATGAAGTTCATGGCTGATTTTATCTCCTTCAGGCTGGGTAAGGGTATCGTTTACGCGAAGGATACTCCAAACTTTATCGGCAACAGAATTGGCGTCTACCTGATGTTTGCCGCCATCAAGCACATGCAGGAGCTCGATCTCACCGTTGAGGAGATCGATGCAATAGCCGGACCTGTGCTTGGGTTCCCCAAAACGGCGGTGTTTAGACTCGCAGACCTTGTGGGTATCGATACACTTGTGCATGTTGCTGAAAATACCTACAACCTGCTGGATCCATCGGTGGATGATGAGCGTGAGATATACAAGGTGCCCAATTTCCTGAAGCAGATGATAGAGAAAAGACTGTTGGGCAATAAAACAGGCAAGGGATTCTACTACAAGGAGAAAAAGGACGGTAAGAAGGTAATCCACTACTATGACATAAAAGACGGCGAGTATAAGAAAGCAACAAAACCGAAATTCGCTTCTGTTCAGGCGGCTTCTCAGGGGAAGACCCTGAAAGAGAAGATAAACATGCTGCTCAACGGCAACGATAAGGCAAGCCAGTTTGCATGGAGACTCCTGAGGGATGCGCTAATCTACTCGTTCAAACGAATCCCGGAGATAGCCGACGATGTCGTAAACGTGGACAACGCAATGAAATGGGGCTACAACTGGAGCCTGGGTCCGTTTGAGCTGTTTGATGCAATAGGCGTGCCCCGCTTTGTTGAAAGGGCAAAATCCGACGGCGTCAAGATCCCCGAAGGGCTTGAGGGAATCGGATCGTTCTACAAATTTGAAGACGGCAAGGAGTACTACTTCGATATCCTTGAGAGGACCTACGAGGAGAAACCGCGCAAGAAGACCCATATCAGCCTTGAGATACTCAAGAAAACCGGTCACCTTGTGGAATCCAACAGCGGAGCTTCCATCATCGATCTGGGTGATGGTGTATTCAACCTTGAGTTCCATACAAAGATGAACGCCATAGGTGCAGAGATCATCTCCATGGCAAAGAAGGCGATAAAGCGCGCCGAGGAGGATGGTGTTGCACTGGTCATTTCCAACCAGGGCAAGCTGTTCTCGGCCGGTGCCAATCTGGCTCTGATTGCTACATCCATAGCTGAGGGCGCATTTGATGATATTTATATGGCTGTAAAGCAGTTCCAGGATATGACCATGGGCTTCAAGTACGCAAGGATTCCTGTAGTTGCTGCGCCGTTCAACATAACGGTAGGCGGCGGATGCGAGACCTGCATACATTCTGATGCCATTGTTGCACATGCAGAAACCTACATGGGTCTTGTTGAGATAGGCGTAGGCCTGTTGCCAGCAGGGGGTGGCACCAAGGAGATGGCGATAAGGGCTATAGAGATAGCTAAGAGGTTCAAAGCGCCTGATGTTACACCGTTTATCGCCAAGTACTTCGAGAACATAGCAATGGCGAAGGTCTCAACATCCGCACGTGAGGCATTCGAGCTGGGCTATATGGATGACAGCGACTCGGTGACCATGGACATAGACAACCTGGTATACGATGCAAAACAAGTAGCCCTGGCGCTTGCAAGGAATTACAGACCGAGCAAGCCGCTGACAGATATCCCGGCTCCGGGCAGGGATGTATTTGCCACCATCAAAAACCTGCTCTGGACCATGTGGAAGGGCGGATACATCAGCGAGTACGACAAGAAGATAGCCGAAAAGATAGCATACGTAATGACGGGTGGCGATGTGGCACCTGCAACGATGATCACAGAAGAGTATCTGCTTGAGCTTGAGCGCGAGGCATTTGTACAGCTCTGCGGCGAGAAGAAGACCATAGAGAGAATTCAGCACATGCTCAAAACAGGAAAACCATTGAGGAATTAAAGGTTAGGAGGAGACGATGAGGAATGTAAGAAGCGCATATATTCTGGCTGCCTACAGGACGCCGGGTTGCAGAACCGGGCGTGCAGGCAGATTCGGCAAGGGTCAGTTTAAGGATTACAGACCGGATGACCTTGCTGCTGTAGCTATTAAGGGATTGGTGGAAAGAACCGGCATTGATCCCATGACAATAGACGATGTCATCCTGGGGTGTGCCTTTCCAGAAGCCGAACAGGGCATGAATGTAGCAAGGATAGCCTCTCACAAGGCGGGTTTGCCTTATCAGGTGCCTGGGATGACGGTAAATAGGTTCTGTGCCTCTGGAATTCAGACTATAGCTATTGCAGTTGAGAAGATAATGGCGGGATTTGCAGATTGCATCATCGCAGGCGGTACTGAATCTATGAC
>CAZERD010000060.1:1740-7770 GCA_964515405.1 uncultured Desulfurellales bacterium | reverse complement strand
GTACCTATAGCCCACACAGGCTCATAGGCTATCAAAACATCGCTGAGATTAACATCTTTAAGAGAATTGTCAACCTGATACCTGATTACATCCCTTGCCCTACCACTCTTCCTTTCCTCAAGCGTCTCACCAACACACACAATGGGCATCAATTCATATCCCAACGCAGCCTTCACCTTTTTATTTATTAACTCATCATCCTCACCGAATATGTGCCTCCTCTCAGAATGCCCCAGGATCACATACCGACAACCCACACTCCTGAGCATAACAGGGGAAATTTCTCCCGTGAAGGCACCTTTCTCCTCAAAGTACATGTTTTGAGCGCCAAGCTCTATATGAGAACCCAAAAACAAAACATTCAATGGATCAATGTACACAAATGGAGCACATACAATTTCACGCACTCCTGGAACCCGAGGAAGCGTTTCAAGCATAGCCTTACCCAGTTCCAAAGCTCCCTTTCTATCAAGGTGCATCTTCCAATTCGCAACAACATACATCATTGTTTACTCTCCAATACTTCTATAGCAGGCAGAACCTTCCCCTCAAGGAGCTCCAGGGAGGCACCGCCTCCGGTGGATATAAATGTCATATCTTCACTTACACCAGCCCTTTCAACGGCATCTGCCGTTTCTCCACCACCCACTATGGATATAGCTTCAGAAGAAGCTATCACCCTTGCCATAGCCTTTGTTCCCTTATCAAACCCCTTAATTTCAAAAATACCCATAGGGCCGTTCCACACTATACTCCTCGCATCGCTCAGGACCGTAGAAAAAAGCTGTACAGTAGCAGGTCCAACATCAACCCCCACCCATCCCTCTGGAATCTCCTGAAAAGCCACCTTTCTCACATTTAAGGTATCATGTACATCCTGCGTGATAGTAAAATCCACTGGTAGATACAAATATATATCCCTCTCCCGGGCTGTTTCCATGATATTCTTCGCCTCTTCAACAAGGTCTTCCTCAACCAGACTGGAACCAACACTGTACCCCTGTGCTCTAAGAAACGTAAAACACATAGCCCCACCTATTATCATCTTGTCAACTATGTTCAAAAGGTTTGTCAGAGCTCCAAGTTTACCTGATACCTTCGACCCTCCCACCACAGCCACAAACGGCCGCTTGGGATTGGTTAAAATGGTCTTGAAGCTGTCTATCTCCTTCTTGAGGAGGAAACCTACGACAGCAATCTTCGCCAGTTTAGGAAGCATATGAACCGAGGCATGCTTCCTGTGGCTCACCCCAAAGGCATCGTTAACGTATACATCAAATAATCTCAACAGTTCACGGGCAAACTCCTCTGAGTCTTCCTCCTCCCCCTTGTAAAACCTGAGATTCTCAAGAAGAGCAACATCTCCGGGAGCCATGCTGTTTATCCCTTCCAGTACACCATCCCCACAACAATCTTCAATGAAAGCCACCTGTCTCCCCAGCAAGGTGCTTAACCTCTTAGCAATAGGCAGAAGGGATAGATGGGGCACCCTACTCCCATGCGGCCTTCCCAAATGGCTGGCCAGTATTACCCTTGCCCTCTCATCTATAGCATACCTTATAGTGGGAAGCGTTTCCCTTATCCTCCTGTCATCTGTAATATTATCATTCTCATCAAGAGGCACATTAAAATCACACCGTATAAACACTCGTTTTCCAGCGATATCTACGTCTTTGATAGTTTTCATATCCTACACCTCAAACATATTCCTTTAACCTCAACACAAGATCCCTCAAACGAGAAGCATAACCCCATTCGTTATCATACCAAGCAAAAACCTTCACCGTCCTATCTATAACCATTGTCTGATTCGGATCAAATATAGCAGAATGTGGATTCCCTATAAGGTCATGAGAAACAAGGGGTTCCTCGTTATATTCTATTATACCCTCCATATGTGTTTCACTTGCCCTTCTGAAGACTTCATTCACAGACTCAACTGTCACATCCTTGCTAACGTTTACAACAAGATCAATCAAAGAAACAGTTTGTGTAGGCACTCTAATAGAAACCCCATTGAGCTTCCCCTGGAGCTCGGGTATAACAAGCCCTGTAGCCTTTGTGGCTCCCGTGGTAGTAGGTATAATATTTACAGCAGCCGCCCTAGCCCTCCTTAGATCCCGGTGGGGCAAATCAAGTATCCTCTGATCGTTTGTATAAGAATGAACCGTTGTCATAAAACCATTAATCACACCAAAGTTATCATTCAAAACCTTAACCACCGGGGTAACACAATTGGTTGTACAAGAAGCATTTGATATGATGGGAGCAGAAAAATCAAAACCCTCATCATTAACGCCCAACACAACCGTTGGAACGCCCCCTTTTGCGGGCGCGCTTATAACTACCTTCTTAGCACCAGCTCTAAGGTGTGCTCCTGCCTTAATCTCATCAGTAAACAATCCAGTTGACTCAACAACAACCTCTACCCCAAGTTCTCCCCATGGTAACTTTGATGGATCCCTTTCAGACAGAACCCTTATCTCTCTACCATCAAATATTATAGCATCATCCCTGTACCTCACACTGTGCTCATGTAGAACCCCATAGTTTGAATCATACTTGAGAAGATGAGCAAGTGTCCTTGCATCCGTTATATCGTTAATGGCCACAACCTCCAATTCTTCATACCCTATGGCCGTTCTGAAAAACACCCTACCAATCCTACCAAATCCATTTATAGCAATCCTAAGAGACATGATCCCTCCCCGATAAGCTTCATCTACCCAATATTTATAGCATTTTATACTTCAAAAACAAGGCAAATAATAATGGATTTATCTCGGAAAGTGTATAAAATCTGAAATATGAGCGGGGTAGTAGAAAAACTACACACCATAATCAAGGAAATGATACCTGGACTCTCACCAAAAAACCTCGTTAAGAGCGCACTGAGAAACCTTCCTCTCCCCCGCACCATATTTGTAATCGCGATCGGAAAAGCAGCATGGATGATGGCAAAAGGCGCAAAAGAGGAGCTAAAAGACAGAATAACCGGTGGAATAATCGTAACAAAATACTCTCACAGCATGGGAGAAATACCACCATTCCAGATAGTAGAAGCCGGACATCCACTACCAGATATTAACAGTGAAAAAGCTGCCAGGCTGGTAGTAGAAACACTCAAGAAAAGCAACCTGGATGTACTGTTGCTTCTGTCCGGAGGGGCATCATCAGTATTTGAATTACCGCAACCGGGAATAACACTGGATGAAATAACAGAGATAAACAGAGCACTAATAAATTCAGGAGCAACCATAGATGAAATAAACACAGTTAGAAAACATCTCTCGTCAGTGAAAGGAGGCAGACTAGCTCAGACCATATCACCCCGAAGAATAACAACGCTTATACTTTCAGATGTCATCGGCGACAGAATAGACACAGTGGGTTCAGGTCCAACTGCCGAAGACTCATCTACCTCCCGTGACGCTATAGGAGTATTAAAAAGATATTCAATACCCACTAAAGAACACATAATCAACGCCATATCGAAAGAAACCCCAAAGAAACTCTCCAATGCAACAAACATAATCATAGGGAACGTAACAATGGCATGTGAACTGGCGGAGCAAATCGCCAAACAAAAAGGTTACAACACCGCCATACTCACAACAACCCTGACCGGTGAAGCGAGGGAAATAGGCAAATGCGTATCATCTATAGCCAAAGAGTTAGTAACAAAAGACAGACCTGTAAACAAGCCAGCTCTCCTGATAATGGGCGGAGAAACTACCGTCTCTGTTAAAGGCACAGGAAAAGGTGGAAGAAATCAGGAACTCGCCCTCTCAGCAGCCATAGAAATATCAAATCTGGACAATGTGGCCATAGCCTCTTTCGGAACAGATGGAACAGACGGCCCGACAGATGCAGCAGGCGGAATAGTGGACGGAAACACAGCAAAAAGCATACTTAACCGCCATATCTCCCCTATAGAATACTTAGAAAATAACGACTCATACACAGCCCTGAAAAGCGCAAACGCGCTGATAAAAATTGGACCCACCGGAACTAACCTCAACGACGTAATAATGGTGCTTGCACTCCCTCAATCCTAAAGAAATTACTTCTGAACCTATCAAACAGCCCTATCCTCCTCAAGGCTTCCTTAAGCCTCTCTGGAGCACTAAGCATCCTTCTGAAAAACACCACCTCTGAAGCCTTCAAGTAGGCCTTGAACGGTTCTGAAACTGGATCCATAAACGTTTCAACGGCCTCAAACACACTGCAAAATCCGTTACATCTAAGCAAGGCCTCCGATCTCTTTAGGGTTTTACCTACGTAAAACGCCACGACATCCAGAGGACTCCCAGAAGACCCATGCCCCGGCAACACCCTCATCCCCTCTATCCTTTCCAAGCGGGTTATACTTTCACAATAAGCCGCATAGTTATCAAACACCTCCAAAGTATCCGGGTCTATCTCCAGTAGGGGAGTCTGAAATATACCACTAAGAAGAAAATCACCGGCAACAGCAAACCCATTGAGCATATAAACGTAGTCTGTGATAGAGTGTCCGGGGCAAGAAAGAATCTCCACACCATCCGCATGAACATACTCAGACGGCAGAACGCTATCTGGCATTACAACTTGTTTCTCAAAGGAAACTATCGCCTCCACAATGGAGTTCACAATGTTATCAGGAAAACCAAGGCTACAAAACAAAGCCCTAAACCGAGGAATTAAGTCGGCAAACACCCTGTGCTTCCTTATATCCTTTCCCGGTACTACAATTCTAGCCTTAGTTCTCTCCGCAAGAAAACCCAACCCTCCACAATGATCCGCATGGGAATGAGTCACAAAAACATATTTTAGCTCATCAAGCGGAATGCATCTCTCCAAAAATTCAAAATTCTCCTCTGTAGGGGGGCCTGTGTCAAAGAGAATCAACCCTTCTCTATGCTCAAGCACATAGAGATGCACAGGCCCCACCGGATAGGGGGTGTTTACGGAATACTCAACCATCCCTCAGAAGGGGTAGCGCACATTTTCGCTCATGTATTCTGCAAGCTCCCTTTTAGCTTTCAAAAGGCCACTGGCATCGTACTTGGTGAATCTTCTTATGCCACTGAGTATAGCAACCAGATTGTCGCCCTCTTCAGTGTAGTATGCTGCCTTTCTTGCGGCTGTCTGTGCATACTCATTCATGTTGAAGGTAAAGACCTTCACGGCGTTTTCGTAAAGTTTCTTCTTTTTGTCGCTGACACTATCGTAAACCTTATCAGCCCTTAAAACTGCACTTTCTATGCCAAATATGGCTATCGCCATATCGGCTAGGGCGAACAGAATCTCCTGTTCGTTCTTCAACTTATCCATGTACTTCTGAGCTGCCGCACCGGCAAGTACCAGGAACATGGTTTTCAGGTTCTTAACAAGCGTCTTCTCCTTTATGAACCTTATGGATTCATCCAGCTCTTCGAATGACGGCGTCATCATTATATCCAGCGCTTCTTTGGCCTTCTGAACCAGTGGAAGCTCACCCTTCATCGCCTTTTTCAGGAGCATGCCGGGCACAAGGTAGCGGTTTATCTCGTTGGTACCTTCAAAGATCCTGTTGATACGTGAATCCCTGTAGTAGCGCTCAGCGGGGTATTCCGTTATGAAGCCGTAGCCGCCGTATATCTGCACCACCTCATCTACGACCTTATCCAGGAGTTCGGAGCAGAATACCTTGGCTATGGAGCACTCTACAGCATAATCCTCAAGCGCCTTGTGGTACTGCTTGTAATAGTTCGGGTCGTTTTTGGGCAGATCTATGGTTGCCACCCTTGCATCATAAAGACCTGCAAGCCTGTAAGCCAGTGATTCAGCACCGTATATGCCCGCTACCATATCGGCTACCTTCTCCTTGATTGCACCGAAGGTTGCTATGGGTACACCGAACTGCTTTCTCTCGTTGGCGTAGGCAACGGCATCCTCCATGGCTGCCTTGGCTGCACCCACCGCGGCAGCACCCAGTATAAATCTACCCTCGTCCAGCACCTGGAAGGCTATTTTGTGACCCTCTCCAACCTTGCCGAGCAGATTTTC
>CAZERD010000060.1:0-1640 GCA_964515405.1 uncultured Desulfurellales bacterium | reverse complement strand
CCAGCACCTGGAAGGCTATTTTGTGACCCTCTCCAACCTTGCCGAGCAGATTTTCTACCGGGATCTTGGCGCTGTCAAACATGATCTGGGCTGTAGACGAGCCCCTGATGCCCATCTTGTCTTCTTCTCTGCCAATAGATACACCTTCAAAGCCTCTTTCAACAAGCAAGGCAACATACTGGCCTTCCGGTGTCTTGGCAAAAACTGTATACAGATCGGCAATGCTACCGTTTGTAATAAACTGCTTTGTGCCGTTTAGAATATAATATTTGCCATCCTCTGAAAGCTTCGCTGTCGCCCTCATACCAAGGGCATCCGTGCCGGCATCCGGTTCTGTCAAACAGTATGCAGCTATCCACTCACCGGTGACAAGCTTCTCAAGGTACTTATCCTTTTGCTCTTTTGTGCCATAATAGATCAGCGGCAGGCTGCCGATTCCTGTGTGCGCCGCATAGGCCACGGAGAACGAACCGGCAGGCGATATCTTTTCCACCACGCATGCACCTGCGGTTAAGCCCAACTCAAGGCCACCGTACTCCTCCGGTGCATAGAGGGCAAACAGACCCAGCTCGCCAGCCTTCTTTAGATGCTTGACAAGCAGGTCGAAGTTGTGGTTGGAGTTATCCATCGTATCCACATCCGGGATCACCTCGTTCTTGATAAACTGCTCGGTTGTCTCCATCATCTGTCTCTGCTCTGAGGAGAGCTCCTCCGGTGTGAATACATCATCCTTTGTGACCTCTTTTATCAGAAACTCACCACCCTTCAAAAGTTCCGACATCAGTTACCTCCCTATTAAACTAACTCGTATATACCGGCAGCTCCCATTCCACCGCCGATGCACATGGTCTCAAGTCCGTATTTGACGTTGCGTCTCTTCATCTCGTTTAGAAGCGTTGCCGTGAGCTTTGCACCTGTTGCGCCAAGCGGGTGCCCAAGTGCTATAGCACCACCGTTTACGTTGATTATGTCCATAATGTCACCCCAACCCAACGCCCTGATGCAGGCTAAAGACTGTGCTGCGAACGCTTCGTTCAGCTCAATTAAGCCTATATCATCCATGGAGATACCCTCGAGTCTTTTTGCAAGCTCCATAACCTTAGGCACAGCAGCAATCGGGCCTTCGCCCATTAGGTGCGGCTCCACACCAGCGGCTGTGTAAACCAGGAAGCGTGCCATTGGATCCTTTTGGATCTTTTTCAGGTAATCTTCCGAAACCACAAGTACAGCAGCAGCTGCATCCGTCATCTGTGATGAGTTACCCGCAGTAACCGTACCGTCCGCCTTAAACACAGGCTTCAATTTTGCAAGTGCCTCTATTGTCGTGTCCGGTCTCACACCGTCGTCCACCTCGACCATGGTCTTGATCTCTTTGACCTTATTCCCCTCAAGTACAGTGCGCCCCACCTCAACCGGTATTACCTCACCCTTGAATTTGCCTTCCTTGATGGCCTTAGCCGCTTTCATGTGCGAATGATAGGCAAACTCGTCCTGATCTTCACGTGAGATCTTGTGCTTTTCAGCCACAAACTCGGCCGTTAGACCCATCGGTGTGTAGGTTTCTGGCCATGTGTTGATGAGATCCGGATTCGCCGAATACTTGATACCACCCATCGGTACCATGGTCATAGATTCAGTAC
>CAZERD010000059.1:0-7976 GCA_964515405.1 uncultured Desulfurellales bacterium | reverse complement strand
GAAGTCCGTTGCTCTATCCAGCTGAGCTACGGGCGCATTAAAACAATCGGGGTGAGTGGATTTGAACCACCGACCCCCTGCTCCCAAGGCAGGTGCGCTAACCAAACTGCGCTACACCCCGACACGGGTGAAAATCTACCACATCAAAACCTGAAATTCAACAAAAAACTCTAAGAAGATTACTCAACAAAAAGCATAACGAGTAGAGACAACACCCCCACCGTCCAGCAATAGTAGGCAAAATACCTTAAAGATCTTTGATCCGTCTTAAGCAACCTCATCAACCACCTCAAAGACCACAAACCAACGAGAAACGAAACCAAAAAGCCCAATATGTACGGTAGCACCAGCGAACCCGGGATCGCGGATATATCTTTAGCCTCCAGTATTCCAGCACCAAATATAGCCGGTATAGCTATCAAAAAGGAAAATCTGGTTGAAACTCCAGAATCCATACCAAACAGGATCCCAAAGGATATAGTTATACCTGACCTCGAAATACCAGGCAACAAGGCTACAGCTTGCGCTACACCTATCTTCATAGCATCGATACTACCAACGGTTGTTTTTACATTGCCCTTCGTCCTGGAGGCCACATACAGAATACAACCAGTCACAATCAACATCAAAGTGGCAAGACTAGCAGACGCGAAAGCTGTTTCTATAAAATGCCTGGCCGGGAGAGCTAGCAAAGCTGTCACAATCGTCGCTACAGCTATAGGTATAAGCTCCCTGGGATGGACAATCATATTAAACAAATCCTTCCTGAAGTAAACAAGTAACGCAAAAAGCGTACCCATGTGAAGAGAAACATCCAGACTCAACGGGTAATTAGCAATCCCCCTCAGAAAATGCTGAGCAATCACCAAATGACCGGAACTGCTTACTGGAAGAAATTCTGTGAGTCCCTGAATAACACCCAGAAAAATAGCCTCAATTACAAGCATAGCTAAGGGATTATAAACCAATTTTATCAGGGATCAAAGCAAAAAAAAACAAACCAGCAGTAAACCAACAAAAACTCATGAGGTAAAGAACCCAAAACAGGGGGTTGACTTACACATGAAAACAGGTAAAATAACTTTCAAGCAGGATAGAAGGCAGAAGAAAGGAGGTTTTATATGGTAATCAAGAGAAAAGAGGCTGGGTTTACGTTGATTGAATTGCTGGTTGTCATAGCAATCATAGCAATCCTTGCTGCCATTGCTATACCCCAATACCTCAAGTATGAGCAGAGGGCGGCAAGATCCTCTGCCGAGTCTGATGCACACGCCATTGCCACTATAATTCAGGCTTACTACACAGACAACCAGTCCTATCCATCATCAACACAGGTACCAAATGGTGTAGCCGTAACACTGGGAGACCAAACATTCCACCTCTCACCGAATAATTCCATAGTGGGCTACGGCACAACAGGCGGTACAGAGTTCGACTTCTCGGTATCCAACACCACATACGGCAAGGCTGTAACATACAACTCTGACGAAGGTGGAATTATCAAAAACCTGTCGTGGCAGTAGACTGGACTAGAATACAAAGAACAGAAGGGGTCTTGGTACCCCTTTTTTTTGTACTCTTTATCACGTTCCAAACAAATTTTATAAACACCGGCGACGCAGGGGAGCTAGTATCCGCCTCATACTTCTTGGGCATAGCCCATCCCTCAGGATACCCCCTGTATCTGCTACTGTCAAAATTAGCCACACTGTTACCTTTCGGCAACATAGCTTTCAAAGTAACTCTCATATCGTCGTTCTTTGGGGCCATAAACGCATATCTGGTGTATAAACTCATAAAGAACTACACAGGCTCAGTAATAGGAGCGCTATTCGGGAGTTTGACCCTTGCATCCGCATTTTCATACTTTACCCAATCAGTTATAGCTAAGTTTTACCAACTGAACGCTTTCCTGATCCTGATCATATACATACTTGGCGAAAAAGCTCTAAAGAACTACTCCAGAGAAATCCAGTACTCTCTATTCTTTCTTCTGGGACTATCCCTTATGCTCCACCAAACTGTCCTGCTTATGCTAATCCCTCTATCTATCCTTGCTATTCTCCATTTCAAGAGGTTCATCAAGCACATTCCTTTATCCATCCTTCTATTTCTGCTCGGATTCTCAGGCAACATTTACCTCCTGATCCGGGGCACAAAACACGTTCCACTCATCATGGAACCAGTATATAACTGGCACACCTTCTGGAACCTCATACTGAGAAAGGCATACGGAAACGGTTCCACAATACAAGCAACAGAACGTGGCCTTTCCCACTTTTACCACATATGGGATGCCCTAAAAAACGTTTCATCCATTCTGTACAGCAACTTCCACATATTACTCATACCATCCCTAGTACTCGGACTCATCTTCATGTGCCTAAGAAATAAAAGACTGCTCCTTTACTATACGCTAACCCTCTTATCATATTGGCTCATCTTGGGACTCGTTACCTTTACAGAACCCCACCCAACTCCCATGAGCATGTATATAACGGGGAACCAATACTATATACCTTTGCTTGCATTTATCGCCCTCGGAATGGGTACAGGTATAGGATACCTAGTGAATCTCTTTTCAAGCTCAAGAGCCATAAAACTAGCATTCACAGGGATAGCTATAGTACCTGTGTTCTACCTTGCAAACACAATAATACTATGCAACTATTCAAAGGACGCTGTACCTTACAGCAGATACACAGACCTATTATTCACAAAACCAACATCATCCATAATAGTCGTAACAGGAGACAATGACGTATTCGACAGTTGGTATATGAAAAACGTGGAAAGATTCAGAGACGACCTATGTATCATCTCAGCGGCAACGCTCAAAAGCGAGATATGGGGCTTCAACAACGGATGTAATCCCATTATGTATAAAACACTTTACCCTTTTCTAAAGTCCAAATCATACGAATTCAATGTAGCTCAGCTAATAGCATACATGAGACACAACAGACTGTACGTATCAAGCCCCATATCCGTAAACAAAGTACTCTCAAAACACACAATAACAAGATACGCAATCCTTTACTTTCTCCTCTACAGAAAGAAGTACTACAAACAGCACAGAGAAAAGATAGCCTCATTCATCAAATCATACAGGAAAAAGTATAAAAGATTTATCCATTGGGGCAGTTGCATAACAAACACGGCTGACGACTTTTTCACAAAATCCGAATGCTTGAGCTACAGCCTATACCTCACATATCTGGCATGGGACAATCAACCAAGGGTAGGGAAACGGTACACTATTTCCATACATTTAATCGGCATGAAGAAAAAGCTTAAACTAAGAGTAGGAAAAAGGAACATAGGTTATCTATCCGTAGCCTCCACAATAATAAAATACAACAAACTAAAAGACTACTACCTCATCAATGGCCAGTAAGATTAGATGGGGCATCTCTATATTCATTATCGTACTCCTAATAGCGGCACTGAGGGTTATACTCACAGAGAAACACTACATTGAGAAGGCAAACAGCTTTTACAAGGATCACAGATACCTAGAAGCAGTGTTCAATTATGGGAAGGCCCTACACTTCTATCTACCATTCTCCCCGTACAACAGAGAAGCCGTAAATATGCTCCTGGAACTCTCAAAGATCTTTGAAAAGAGGCACCAAACAACGTGGGAGCTATATTCCCTTGAAACGCTGAGAAGTTCCCTATACGCCACAAGAAGTTTCTACTTGCCATTCAAGAAGTTGATACCAAAACTGGACGATACCATAGCTTCAATAAAAGCCCATCAAATGATAAAATCCGGATATTTAAAATCGTTTCCAGAGACAAAAAAAGAGCTTCTCAACATAATGTACAAAAATCTCTCACCAAATCCTTTCTGGTCACTGTTAGCAGTTCTTTCTTTGCTGGGATGGATCCTAAGTATCCTAGCCATCATTTGGACAAACAAAAAGACTTTGTTCATCATTACCTATATACTTTCGTTTGCCGCATTCGTGTTCTCACTGTTACTCGCTTAAAACCCATACGCCAAAACCCGGTTTTGATCTACAATCTTGTAGAAATATACACATAATTGTCACATAATACAACATACCGCCAAACTCAACGCTCTATTATAACTTATTTAAAAGCAATGGAACTATATATGCTAAGAACAAACAAACTAAAACTATGGAGGTGCACATGAAGAAACTGGAAGCTATCATCAAGCCTTTCAAACTGGACAGCGTGAAAGAAGCTCTCTTGAAGATAGGGGTAAACGGCATGAGTGTGAGCGAGATCAAAGGACACGGAAGACAAAAAGGACACACCGAGCTCTACCGTGGGGCAGAGTATGTAGTGGATTTTCTACCAAAAGTGAAGATTGAAGTAGTACTCAAAGACGAGATGGTGGACAGTGCTATTGAAGCCATCATCAAATCAGCTAAAACAGGAAAGGTGGGAGATGGGAAAATATTTATAAGCAATGTAGAAAAAGCAATAAGAATAAGAACCGGGGAGATGGACGATGAGGCTATTTAAGGATCCAAAACTCTGGACTGTATTTTTGGTATCGCTTATCCCAAGTGTTTCACTTGCAGGGAACAAAATGAGTCCCGGAGACACAGCATGGATGTTAACATCAACAGCATTGGTTATGTTAATGACGCCTGGAGGATTAGCATTGTTCTATGGAGGAATGACACGCTCAAAAAACATCCTTAACACCATAGCCCTATCATTCATAGCTTACTGTGTAGTAAGTGTAGTATGGATACTATGGGCATATTCCATGGCGTTTGGACCAGACATCAACAGCATCATAGGCAGCCTAAAATACCTAATAATGGGTGGAATAACACCAAACACGCTAACAGGCACCATACCCACCTTCGTGTTTGTAGCGTTTCAAATGACATTTGCAGCCATTACTGTAGCCCTGATAAGTGGAAGCATAGTTGAAAGGATAAAATTTTCCTCATGGATAATATTTAGCATTCTATGGGTGACATTCATATACGCCCCTATAGCCCATTGGGTATGGGGAGGAGGATGGTTATCCCAACTGGGGACACTGGACTTTGCTGGCGGAACAGTGGTTCACATCAATGCAGGCATAGCAGGGCTCGTTTTTGCGATAATGTTAGGCAAAAGGAGAGGATATAGAACAACACCCATGCCCCCTTCCTCAGTAACCCTAACTGTGCTGGGAGCAACCCTTTTGTGGTTCGGCTGGTTTGGATTCAACGCAGGGAGCGCTGTTGCATCCAATGGACTAGCCGGTGCAGCATTTCTCAACACCAACACCGCAACTGCTATCGGGGCAATAAGCTGGATGATGGCAGAATGGGTAACGCACAAACATCCAACCACACTTGGGGCTGCCAGCGGTGCCGTGGCTGGGCTTGTAGCCATAACACCCGCGGCTGGTTTCGTAAACGTATTTGGAGCATTAATAATAGGGGCTGCATCTGGAGTAATTGGTTGGTTCGGAGCCGGATATCTAAAATATATTTTCAACTACGATGACTCACTGGATGTATTTGGGGTACACTGTTTAAACGGTATGTGGGGAGCAATAGCAACAGGTCTATTCGCCGACCCAATAATAGGAAGCGGCACCGGACTATTCTTCGGCAATCCAAAACAGGTCGGCATACAGGCAATAGCTGTTGCAGTAACACTGCTCTATTCTGGAATAGGAACAGCAATACTGGTCAAAGTAACCTCATGGATAACAGGTGGGATAAGAGTGAACGATGAAGACGAGGAAAAAGGCCTTGACATCGCTGTGCACACAGAAAAAGGCTTTGAAATTTAGGGGGCTACCCCCTCCTCTTCAACATGAAGCTGTGTGCTTTCCATTCCAGCTCATCGTTAAGCGAAGGAAGTTCTATATCCTTCTGATATTTTACTGAAAGGGCCTTACCTATCAACCAGTCCGCAAGATGGGGGTTCTTCGGCAACAGAGGTCCATGCTGATAACAACCCACTACATTTTTGAATACCATACCTTCTGTCCCGTCCTCACCATTGTTGCCAAACCCCCTTCTAACTATGCCCAAAGGGTTACCCTTAATATAGGTTTTACCGCTATGATTCTCAAAACCAACTATAGTATTCGGATATAACATACCGCTCTCTATCAAAGTATTGCCTATCATCCTTTTGTCCCCAGCGACAGTGTACATGCTCAATACTCCAACACCGCTTATTCTTTCTCCTGTTCGCGTTATATAATATTCCCCCATAAGTTGATACCCCCCGCATATCAAAAGGAACACCTTGTTCCTTTCTACCTCCCCTCCAAGAAACTCAGATTTGCGAGCCAACTCTGAAGAAACTACATTTTGAGATATATCTTGACCGCCTCCCCAGAAGTATATATCCCCTTCAGGGATAATATCTCCTACATCAGAGAACTTTACATTTACCTCTATACCTCTCCAGAACGCTCTTTTTCTGAGCACCTCTACATTTCCATTATCTCCATATGTATTCATAGACTCGGGATACAGATGAACAATTGTTAAGCAGAACATTTCCACACTCTCCTATTCCCAAAACCTGCTACCCTTCAACTTAGCAAGATATCTCTTCAGAGAAAGCATAGCCGTATAGGTAGGAAATATATACACCTCTCTGCCATCCATACCCGCTATAAGAGAAAACAATTCCTTCTCAGAAGACACAAATTCAACCCCATCAAACACACCAGCATACTTAACTCTCAAACCCATATCATAAGCTCTACTCCCACCAATTATCAATCTCTCCACACCTTGTCTTAACGGCTCGACATCCACATCCCAAATCCACGAAACATCGGTTCCATCAGCTATGCCATCGTTCAGCAACAAAACCACAACCTTATTCCCACCGCAATCAATATAAGACTCAAGAGCTTGGGAGAAACCCACAGGATTCTTTACAAGTATAACATTTACCACTTTACCCTTGTACTTAATCACCTCTTGCCTACCAAAGACCGGCTTAAAAGACCTCACAGACCCAAGGATGATATCCAAATCAATTCCTACTATCATGCTGGTTAGCACTGATGCTGCAATATTATACGCATTATACCTACCCTTAAGGGTAGCGGTTACGGTAAATGATACTCCGGAGAGCTCTACATCAAAGACATTTTTCCCCCGCCACCTGATCCCAAGATTGGGTGTCGGCCTCTTGAATTCACAAGCATCGCAAGAATAGTCACCGAGGTGTGAAAAAGAGAAAAACGAATACTCAAGTTTATTTCCACACCGAGGACAAAAAACAACATCCCGAGGGTATCTACCACAACCATCCGTACCACCAACAAAACCATAATAGAAAGTATTACAACTATCAACTACAGAAACAAGAGACGGATCGTCACCGTTAACAACAAACATAACCCCCTTCATCTCCTTGAGACACTCCCACCTCTTTCTTACTGCCTCAACCTCCCCATACCTATCAAGCTGATCCCTGAATAGATTGTTTAACACGATGACATCTGGATTTAACTCATGAGCCAGCTCACATAATGCAAACTCATCACACTCAAATACAGCATAATCAAAAACGCATCGCGGCTCACCACTCCAGCTCACATGAGGCAGCATGGTACTTATTATACCCCTCTTCAGATTAGACCCAGAAGTATTATGCAACACAGAATAACCCTTATGGATCAACGATTCAACAATAAGCTTAGATATAGTAGTCTTGCCATTAGTCCCGCTTACCAGAATAAAACTACGGGCGATCCTTCTAACATCCTCCAAAAAACAAGAATTCACTCTCTCAACAACAAAACCAGGTAGAGCCGTACCCCCACCCCTGATACTTGAAACACATCCAGCAATCTTACCAGCTAAAACAGGCAACACTATCTTTCGTAAACGCCAACAAGTTCGCATTTTGCCAACACATATGGCTCCATCTTTTTCAGGAGCTGTTTCTTTGTCGGTTTTGATGAAAACTCAAGTGTTGTACTAAGAGCATATAACTTAAACACATACCTATGTTTC
>CAZERD010000058.1:0-8624 GCA_964515405.1 uncultured Desulfurellales bacterium | reverse complement strand
CACTCAAGCTATCCGGCACATCTCTCAATGGTATATGAGTTGTAACAAGAGAGATCCAGAGCTTCCTTGACCCAAGCATCATTACATAATCCCTGGTACCAGTCATTTCAGCAAGTATCTCAGTGTGTCCTGCATAGTCAAAGCCCGCCTCCCTTATAGCCTTTTTACTGAACGGAGCTGTAACAATGCAATCTATTTCACCACTAATAGTACTTAATATCCCCTTCTTAACAGAAAGAAAAGCAGATCTACCACTGTGGGAAGAAATTCTGCCCACCAGTTCTTCAGAGAAACCTATTCTAGTAACTTCCACAAGATTAAGAGAGTCACTCCTGCACTCCCCACAGGCATCTTCCATTATATTAATAGGAAAACTTATCCCGAAAAGCTTCAAATAAAAGCTAAACACTGAACTGTCGCCAAACACAACATAATCAGCAACAGGCTTCCTATTGTTCAAAAGGAGCTTAATGATAATCTCAGGCCCAACTCCGCCTGGATCACCCATTGTTATCCCTATTCTAACCCTCTTCATACACCTCCTCTCCAAGAACTTTATAAAAAGAGCGAGCTCCCGAGGTTCTAATCACACCATTCGGTATATCAATAACAAGGTAATCCACCCTTTTTTCTTTAAAATAGATGGATAACCTGTCACCTTTTTTAACTTCATACGAGGCTTTAGCGAGTTTGCCATTCACAAATACAAAATTATCATCGCACATCTGCTTACCCACACTCCTCCTTTTTATTATGCGGGTTTTTTTAAGGAATAAGTCAAGCCTCATTTAATTATCACAACACTGGAGCTATTCCTCATGGATCTAAGCCAATCTTCAACCCTCTGATTAAGCTTCTCAGCTACAAGAATTTCCTTTATCCTATTCCTCACGGCCTTAGAGGAAATACTCGTTTCCTTCTTCAGGAGCTTTATTATAAAATAACCGCTCCTTGTCTGTATTATGGGGCTAACCTCCCCCGGCCCAAGAGAGGAAATTACTCCCCTAACAGAAGGCGAAAAACCACTCAAGGGAATAACCTGTTTCCTGAATTCCGCCTTCGAATACATGCTGGCAATCCGAGAAAAAGTTTTCCCCTCCTTCAGAGCACTCTCAGCTCTTTCAGCAGCCGCTTTGCTCTGAACAAATATCATCTCCACTTCCATAAGGGGATCCAGCTCAAACTCAGACTTATGTGTCACATAGTACTGGTCCACTTCCTTCTTACTTACAAAGATTTCCCCGGCAAACATTCTTCTTATGGCTCTCTGGGAATACAACAAAAGCCTAACACCCTCCCTGTAATACTTCCAGTCGTAGCCCCGGGATGTAATTTCTTCTTTTAACTGCTCAGGTGTAATCCCATTCTTCTCAGCTACCCTCTCAATATAAGCATCTACATCGCTCTCCGGTACAACTATACCCAGAACACTCTGTGCGTAATCTTTTAGGATGTAGTCATCTACCACCTTGCTCAGCAGTTTTTTCTCATTGGATGTGCCAAAAAACGGAGCAAGATTCTCCACCTCATAGGCAGTAATAGGAGTATTGTTTACCACCGCGACTATCCTGTCCACAAGAACACCCTTAGCAAAAACAGGGCAAACCACCAACATTATGAACACAACAACCACCGCGATCATCTTCATCATATAGCCTCCTGGCAAATATTAAATTATTATACCACCATCTGCAAGAATTTTCTCAACCTGCTAAGGGCTTCTGTACCAAACTCCAGGTGCAGAACATACTCACCCATAAATCTCCCACCATTCCTTACAACTTCCTTAACCAGCTTCCCTGTGTCAAGATTAGCATCCACGTAGAATTCAAGTAAAGCTTCACTTTCACTTACGAGGAGCTTTTTAACATAGAGCTTCTGGGAGAGCAGTTTAACAGCCATAAGCTCAATCAGATTACTGCATTCACGGGGCATGGCACCGTACCTATCAATAAGAGATTCCTTGAAAGCCTCAATTTCATCTATCTCCTTGGCAGACGAAAGCGCCTTATAAACGGCAAATTTCTCCTCCGCGGGCATATAGCCATCAGGGATGTAACACTCAACCCTTGAGTGTATTTCAACTTCCCTCAACCTTGGCTCCTTCTTTATCTCAGCAATAGCCTCTTCCATAAGACTCATGTACGTATCAATGCCCAAACCTCTCACGTTACCAGACTGATCCTTACCCAGTATATTCCCGGAACCTCTTATCTCAAGATCCCTCATGGCTATGTTAAAACCGGCCCCTCTCTCTATAAACTCCCTTATGTAGGACAGCCTTTGACGCGCCTTATCACTCAAATCTCCTCTGAACAGAAGATATGCATACGCAACCTTATCAGATCTCCCAACTCTACCCCTCAACTGGTATAAATCACTCAACCCGAAGTTTTCGGCATCATCAATGATTATGGTATTAGCATTTTTGAAATCCAAACCAGACTCCACTATGGAGGTTGTTATAAGCACATGGAACTTACCTTTTTCAAAATCGCCAAACACCCTCTTTATGGTCGTCTTAGGCATTTTCGCGTGAACCACCTCACTTTTTATACCAGGCAGCACCCTTAACAGCTCCTCTTTTATACTCTCCAGATCCTCTATCCTGTTATGAATAAAGAACACCTCACCGCCCCGGGCCACTTCCCGCAGTATGGCATCCCTTACAACCCTTTCTTTTCTCCTCATGACAAACGTCTCTATCGGTTTTCTGACCACTGGAGCTGTCTTTATAACACTCACATCCAGTATACCGCTCAAAGACATGCTCATGGTACGGGGAATAGGAGTAGCACTCATATACAGAACGTCCACATGGGGATACCTAGCCTTTAGCTTCTCCTTAACCCTGACACCAAACCTCTGCTCTTCATCCACTACAACAAGTCCCAAATTAGCAAATTTAACCTTATCAGAATAAACAGAATGGGTAGTTATCAATATATCCACCCTACCAGCCTTAACATCCCTAAGCACCTGCTCCCTGCGCGTTCCACTCACGAACCTGTTCAGCAATTCTATGTTCACAGGGAAATTCTCAAATCTATCTTTAAATGTTCTATAGTGCTGAAGTGACAAAACTGTTGTGGGAGCCATTACAACAACCTGCTTCCCATTAAACACAGCTATAGCAGCAGCTCTCATTGCAACCTCCGTCTTACCAAAGGATGCATCACCGCACACCAATCTATCCATAGGCCTATCAGAAGACATATCCCTCTCTACATCTCTTATAGCCCTAATCTGATCAGGAGTCTCCTCATGCTCAAAGGATGCCTGAAACTCGCTGTAGAAAAGAGTATCAACCTCGTAGGGTTCTCTATTTACAAGCCTTCTCTTAGCATAAGCATGGAGAAGCTCCGTGAGAATCTTCTTTATAGACCTGCGAACAGACTCCTCCCTCTTCTTGAAATTGCTAGATCTGAGTGAATCAACCTCTGCCGGTCCGTTGTATTCAAACACCTGATCTAAACCACCAGGTGGAACATACAGCTTCTCAGAGCCCCTGTAGTCTATCTCAACCAGCTCTTCAACTCTACCGTCTACTTCAAGCTTCTTTACCCCCCTGTATATACCAACACCATACTTCTTATGAATAACCTTGGATCCCGGCTCAAATATCCTCTTTCTGTAAGCCAAGGGTGTCACATAGCGCTGGACAACTCTGCCGAACAGATCCTCAAAACTAACAAAGGCTATTCCCGAAGACCCATCTGCAAATCCTCTCCTCAAATACCTATCGGTCAAATATATTCCCCTCTCCTTAGGAAAGCTGCCCCTTAACACAGAGAACGAAATGCCCCTCTCTTTAAGGAACTTCTCAACTCTATCCATCCTAAGAGGCGAAGCGCAGGCAATGATAACCCTCCCTTCCCTGCCAAAGGATTTCATCTTTTCAATCTTCTCGTCAACTGAGAATTCCTCTGGAAACAACGATACGTGTTCAAAATCCTCAAACCTATGAGCTGAGGATAGAAAATCCCTAATTCTCTCGGAGCTCAAAAATACATCAGAAAATCTCTCACGAAACAGCATAACCCTCCTGTAAGCTACATCAACATCCCTTTCTCCAACAAGCGAATACACGTCCATTCTTTCAAACTCACTAAAATCAACAAGATAGCTCCTCTCCTTCATCAATGAATACCCAAACTCATCACCTCTAAAACTATACTCAAACGGAAGAATGATCTTAGCCTCTTCAAGTTTTCTCAAAGTCCCCTGATTAGATAAGAAAAACAGCCTTATATCCTCAACCTCGTCTCCGAAAAAATCTATCCTTAAGGGTTTATCGTAAAAAGGGCTAAAAACGTCAACTATACTACCCCTAACAGCAAACTCAGAAACACCACCCACATAGTCTACTCTTTTATAGCCCACATCATTCAACCATTCCACCATGGAACCCAAACCTACTGGAACACCCTTCTTAACAATAAACGTTCGCTCCCTTATTGCACTTCTACTGACCACGGGCTGTATCAGAGATAGAAGATCCGCAACAAAAAATACCCCACTAAGACTAACAAGATCAAAAAGAGAGCGAAGTCTTAACCTTCTCACCCTTTCAGAGGGTGGAATAGAAGACTCCGGTGCTATCTCATACGGATAAAACGGTGAGGATGCAACTCCCTTACCCACCAAGGAGAGGAAAAAATCAAGCGAGGAAGAGAATTCATCAACCTCTTCCGAATCGTGCACTATAAATATCCCGGACTCTAATTCCTTTGAAACCCTATAAGCGAAATAAGAAACACTCATGGAACAGACGAAACGAAGTAATTCCTCACTAACGGTCTTACAATTCTCTCTGCAAACTCCTCCGCAGCATACTTACTGAAAAAGGAACCAACCATTACCTTGTAAAAGAGTTTCCCATGAATCCAGGCATGTCTTATATACACATCATCCAGAAATTCGCTGAGCTTATCCCTAAATTCCATCGCTTTAAGCTGGGATGTGAACGCACCCACCTGAACAGCGTAGACGTGATGTCTGGGAGAAGATTTCACGACATACCTTCCACCTGAGCCAACCACAGTTATCCTGACAGGTACCGTGCCAGTGCCAATCATACCCAGCCTCAATGCAGCCTCGTAAGACAAATCTATTATCCTTCCCTTCACAAACGGTCCCCTATCATTAATTTTCACCACAACCGATCTGCCGTTATTCAAATTGACAACCCTCACCAATGTACCAAAGGGCAAAGTTCTGTGAGCAGCTGTCATATTGTACATGTTGTAAATCTCACCGCTTGCTGTTCTTCTGCCGTTGAACTCCGCTCCATACCAGGAAGCCATACCAACCTGTGACCAGCCGATGGGTACGCTCCTCATAACCCTGTATGGATAGTACCCATGCCTTATAGCCTCCACCTCAACACTACTTGTATAGGTAGATGGAACAGTGGAACAAGAAACTAAAAGAAGCAAAACAACCCCGGCAACGAACAACTTCCTCACAGTAGAAGATCCTCCGTTATTCTCATGGCTTCCTCAACCGGTTTTCCAGGCGGAATAGGGTCGAATATCTCAACATACACCACCCCTGGATTGGGAATCACCAAACCAGGTCTGAGTATTGATGCAGTATTCCACAACCTCACAGGAAGCAAAGGGAAACCCAACTTTTTTGCAAGAACGAAAGCCCCCTTTTTAAGCTTGCCAACCTCTCCCCTTGTACCCTCAGGAAATATGGCAACGGATCTCTTCATCCCCATGCCAGAAAAGAATCTCAACACTGACATGGCAGCCTTTCTCGGGTTAGCCCTGTCAACAAATACAGCACCGTACTTCCTAAGGCCGCGTCCTATAAAAGGCCACCTCGCCACCTCTCTTTTAACCACCCAAACAGGATAATCCGGGAGTATAGACGTCAGCACCAAAGGATCAATATAGCTCTTGTGGTTCGACACTATAACACAGGGTTTGTAAGGAACCCTCCCCCTAACAATAACACGTACACCCATAAGCTTCAGCATTTTTCTACACCACTCCCTAACAGTCTCCTTATCCCCCAATGAGAAAAACCTAGCTCCATACAAAAACGTCACAAAAGCGAGCTTAAAGAGCAGAACCAGTCTTCTCATATCCTGACCATAAACTTAGTACCGCTGGATGAAGTTTCAAAACCAACACTCCCCCTCATCCTTTCAACAGCCTGCTTAACAATGGAAAGACCCAGACCCGTACCCCCTTTCTTACTGGTGTAGAACGGCTCAAAAATATGCTCCGTTACATCCTCAGGTATTCCATACCCGTCATCCTCCACCTCAAATACAATACTACCATCTTTGTCAAGCCTTATACTGAGAGATACCCTGCTCCTCGCAGCCTCAACAGCGTTGACAAGGAGGTTTATCAGTGCACTCCTGAGGAGATTTTTATCGGCCGTTAACTTAGATACACCCACAACTTTATCAAACTTAATACCCCTTTTATTGAGCGTTGCATATATTTCAGACTCAAGCTCCGCAAAAAACCCTTCCACCTCAATCTCTGAAGGCTTGCATATCATGGTTTTTGTGAAAAGCAGAGTATTATTCACTATGTTATCAATCCTTTTTATGCTCACCATTATATTATTGAGTATTTCCTCCTTTTCACTTCCATCTCCACTGCGAGCAAGTATAGGAACCAACAACTCCATACTCGCCAAGGGATTTTTTATTTCATGTGCTATGGTGGCCGCCATCTGACCCATAATCGCAAGCTTTTCCTTTCTCCTGTTTTCCTCCTTCAGCTCTTCTAATCTCGTAATATCCGAAAAGATTATCACACAGCCTATAGTATGACCATCTTCATCAATGGAAGAAACAGAGAGATTAAGCTTCTTCCTCTTCCCAGCAACATCAACCTCATATACCTTCTGCTCCTTGAACTCTTCTATAAGCCAACGCACACTCACCCCTGAGAAGCCAAATACCTCAAAAACATCTCTCCCAACCATATTGTTGCTCTCAAATACACGTATAGCTTCCCTGTTAAACACCGTTATCTTACCATCAAGATCTACGCTACAAACCCCGGTGTTAATGCTTTCAAGTATATTCTCAAGGTACTTCCTGCTCCTCTCCAGTTTGCTTTCTAGTATATTAAACTTAACCTTAAGTTCGTTATAAGACCGCTCCAACTCTTGAGATGTCCTCAGTACAGCCTGAAACATCTCAACAAGTTGCTCTCTGCCCTCCATGACTCACTGAGACAAAAGTATATCAAGCTGTTTGATAAATCCAGATTTTGGAAACCTCTTTTTCAGTTCCTTATAGTAAAACTTTGCCTTCTTCATCTCTGAGAGGCTTATATAGCTCATTACAATGTAGAAAAGAGATTTCTCCGCATAATCCTTACTCTTCAGGAGCTTTTTAAACTCAGCTACCGCCCCATGATAATCACCCTCGTTGTACATTACAAGACCTCTGAGAAATTCAACTCTATCCTCAAAGTACTTGAACTCATAATCCAGCACTGCGCCTGCCTTTTTGAACTCTCCACCACCAATATATGAAAGAGCAGTGTAAAGCAGAGCATTTTCCTTGAGCAGCTCATTACTGGAGACCGTAACACCCCCAAGTATTTTTACAGCTTCCTTAAACCTACCCCCCGTGTACATAATAAGGCCCCTCACGAAATCAACATACACCTCCACTTTCTTTGGAGGAGATACACCAACAAGGGTTTTTTCTGCCTCCTTAACATTCCCGTTCTCAGCTTCATATATGGCTATCACGAGCTTCTTACACCAGTTATGCTCCATATTTGGAACCAGAAGATAAGCCTTATAGAAGTGACCAAACAGAGCAAGCCCTATAGCAAGTTTACAAACATCAAAATTGTAAGCACCTAGCATCATAGCAAATCTATAAGCAGAGAGATACTTGTCAGATGTCTCTGCACCCACGAGCATCTTTTCAAGACACCTACCGGCAAGCGTCTTCCCCCTGTTCAAGAAGGAGCTGTGCGGATACTCCCTCTCCATCCTCTCAAGATATGCCAAAGCTTGAGAGTAGTCGCCTGACCTACACAGGTCCCTAGCGTAGGCAAACAACACAAGAGGCATAATCTCTCTGTTTCTGCTGTACTTCACCATCATTGCCTTAAGCCCCTCCACACTAGTATTCCCGCGGAGCAGTGAGCACTCTACCATATACCTCTCCGCTTCGGTAATGTACGATTGTTTCTTGGTGTGCTTAACCACATAGTTAATCATATCCTTCACTCCCTTACAACTCCCTCGGCCAATCTCGCACCTCATCCTCTCCATGTACAGCTCAGGGAGATGCTTTTTGGAGGCATCCCTAGAAAGCACATCAAACAGGGAATCAGCTTCCTTAAACTGTTTCAGCCTGCACAAAATCTTCATTATACCCAGCAGTTCATCAAACCTCCTGCTTATATCCACCCTTTCAAGTTCAGAACTAACGGAGGAATAAACAAGCAATGCGTTCTGGTACTGCTTAAGGAGGCAGTATATATAGGTAAGCACAACCCTCGCATCTGCAAACTGAGGACTAGAAGAGCTTATAAGGGAAAGTATCTCAGCAGCTTTCCTATACCTCTTGTCCCTGTAATACTCCATGCCGATTATATACCTAGCTCTGTCAGCATAAATAGAACCAG
>CAZERD010000057.1:0-9303 GCA_964515405.1 uncultured Desulfurellales bacterium | reverse complement strand
TATGAGCAAGTTCGCCTCGGACATGGGTGAGAAAGAACTATCCAAAAGACTCCAAAACGAGGCACAAACATTGAAGGACACATTTGAAAAACAATTTTGGAGCGATAGAATAGAAAGTTACGCTCTTGCTCTGGACGGCAAAAAGAGGAAATGCGAGGTAAAAACATCTAATGCTGCCCAGTGTTTATTTAGCAAACTCCCGTCATATGAAAGAGCATTCAAAATATCAAAGATGGTAACAAACGAAAGTTTCTTTTCAGGATGGGGCATAAGAACAGTGTCAAAAGAAGAGGTAAGATACAACCCCATGTCGTATCATAACGGCAGTATATGGCCACATGACAACGCACTTATAGCCTACGGCATGTCACTCTACGGGTTTAAAGATGAGGTCCTAAAGATACTAACAGGGCTATTCAATGCGAGTATTTTTTTCGACTTTCACAGGCTCCCAGAGCTATTTTGCGGTTTTGAAAGAAGACCATCTGAGGCCCCAACACTCTATCCTGTAGCCTGCCCTATACAAGCATGGTCAGCTGCATCGGTATTCATGCTCATCCAGGCTGCTTTAGGCCTTCAAGTGGACGCAAATAACAACAGAATTACCTTTGATAAACCACAACTACCAGGCTACATTGAATGGATAAAGATAAAAAACCTCCGGATAAACACATCTTTCGTCGACCTTCATCTCCAGAGATCTAACATAGACGTTGCAATAAGTGTCACAAGAAGAAAAGGGAATGTAGAGGTGTTTGTTATAAAGTAACGGAATCAACAGGCTCCACAAATATCTTACCGGCCATCCCCTTGCCCACCCCAACGCTACGGTGGCCAACAGACACAACAACAGGCCCTGTAAAGTTATTTATAACCACCTTCAACTCAACCCCAGGGTATATACCTATGGACGAAAGCCTCTCCTTTAGACGTAATCCACCCCTTATGGATACCACTCTAACAGTTTCCTGTGCCTTCACAGAATTTAAGGGCACCATTTTATTTGTCCCCCACATGTGACTTGAAGAGGAGCTTTAAACAAGACAGCCTCAGGCTAAAAAATGGAGTTGTCTCCTTGTACCTCATATATTCCTCACCAAACTTACTAATAGCCTCGTGTTCCTCTAATGTGCCTACGAGCAAAATTATTATAACCAATTCTACAGGAGAAACAATGAATATAAAAGAGAAACTACCTGTTATAAGAGCAACAGAAAGAGGAAAAAACATAAGACCAAAATGCATAGGATGCCTCATGCAGCCGTAAGGACCAACCTTGACTAACCTATTCGTTTTCATACGGGGTATATCACCCACCCTACCATACCTTGAGAGTATCCTACCAGTATTCTTGCTTACAACCATTACTAAGCCCATGAGGAACATACCAAGTATAAAACTCACCACGTGCTCTGAAGTGCTCAACACACAAGCCCTACAGACAGTTGAATCCAAGTAAAGCCCCAAGGCTATTCCTCCACCTATGAACAAAAACCAAAGCACTAAACGAATTACCTCGCCCATATCCGATTCTTCCTCCTGACTTTTATAAAGAAAGCAAGCATGAAAAGAGGAATCATAGAAAATATCATAAAATGAAAATCATCTTGAAAGGCCATTATAAGACTGTTCCTGTTAAGCAATCCGTTAACTAAAGCGATGCCTGTATGAAAAGAGTCCGGATAGGAATACCCTCTACCAACAAGGTATTCCCTAAATCCATTGAGGTATACATGGAATATATGACTTGTTTGAGAAAAATTGTGGACAAGCCTAACCCTATGAAAGGTCATTCTCCTTTGGAGTATGGTTGTCGCAACTGATATGCCAACACTTCCCCCTATATTCCTAGCAAAATTTATAACACCGCTAGCATTACCCATGTCCCTATTTTCAAGGTACAAATAAGCTATAACATTTATAGAAACAAACATCAACGGCAGACCAAAGCCCATAACTATCCTCGCCCATTCAAATATCCAGAAAGAAGCCGTCAGGTTAAACTGTTCCATAAGATATAATGAATAGGACATAATCACAACGGAAGAAACAACTATCACACGATTATCCACTCTGTCAGAGAGTATTCCAGCTATAGGCATCACTATGAGACTAGCTATACCGCCAGGAGCTATCAAAAGACCGCTTTTGTATGCTGTATACCCCATAAGTGTCTGTACAAGTATAGGCAACAGCATAAGGGATCCATAAAGAGCGAACCCCGTGAAAAACATCAGGACAACACCTATCGCGTAGTTTCTCTCCTTAAAAAGTGAAAAATCTATTATTGGCTCATCAGAGAAATAATTCTTGATGATAAACAAAGAAATGAACAAAAACGCCATCAGAGCAAGAATAACTATCATATTGGAGTTAAACCAGTCCTTATTCTGCCCTTGATCCAAGAATATCTGTAACGAACCAACACCTATAGCTATAAAACTTAATGCAAGATAGTCTATCCTAAGTTTCGGATTGGCACGGGCGTACGGTGGATCCATC
Source organism: uncultured Desulfurellales bacterium (assembly GCA_964515405.1). Classification (GTDB taxonomy): domain Bacteria; phylum Campylobacterota_A; class Desulfurellia; order Desulfurellales; family CAZERD01; genus CAZERD01. The sequence continues at coordinate 6,801 of CAZERD010000057.1, read as the reverse complement.
AGTAAAATGTAGGTGAGAATCAGAGCTATAATACCTACAGGCAGATTAATAAAAAACACCCATCTCCATGACATATTATCAGTTAACCATCCTCCTATAACAGGCCCAAGTATAGGGGCAAATATAACACCTACACCGAATATGGCATTCGCTACCCCTCTTTTTTCCTCAGGAAAACTCTCCATAAGGATAGCCTGAGAAACCGGCTGCAATCCACCACCAGCCAGGCCCTGAAGCGTTCTTGCGAGCAGCAAAAATGTTAGCGTCGGTGCTATACCGCTAAGAAGAGAAGCCACTGTAAACAGAAACATGCTACCCAAAAAATACCTCTTCCTACCGAACTTACTGGACAACCAACCCGTGATAGGCAAAATTATAGCGTTTGAAGCAAGATATGTGGTCAACACCCAAGTGCTATCCTCCACAGTAACAGAAAGGGAACCTGCAATGTGAGGCAAAGCCACATTTGCTACGGATGTATCCAATATCTCCATGAACGTAGCAAGCATAACAACCATTGCAAGTATGTATGGATTTGTGGTGATTCTATTCTGGGACTGCGTCATTTTTCAATGGTAACTTCGCAGTTTAAACCCACCCTAAGGATGTATCTTTTATGATCATACGGGCGAAGCTTTATCTTCACGGGGACCCTTTGAACAACCTTGATGTAATTGCCCGTCGCATTCTGGGGCGGAAGAAGAGAAAACCTATCACCGGTACCGGCATCAAAAGATACCACTGTACCCAAGAATGTAGCATCCGGATAAGCGTCAACGTGTATTTTAGCCTTATCGCCTATCTTTATCTTGTGGAGCTCTGTCTCTTTAAAATTCGCTACCACCCACGACTTGCTCAACGGAACCACCATCATAAGCGTTTGGGTGGGTTGAATCACCTCCCCCGGCTCTACACTCTTCTGGGTTATCTCTCCAGACACAGGCGCCCTTATCACCGTATGTTTTAGATTATCCCTAGCTATATTCAGCTTATTGACAACCGATTTAAGCTCACTTCTAAGGGACCTCATCTGGGCCAGTATCTCTGCCACCTTGTACCTATAACTCATAACCCCTTTTATCTGGGCTTCCGTAGATTCTATCTTCCTCTCCTGTGCCTTAACCCTGGCAAACTTATTGGCATAGGCTTGATTTTCAAGTTCAAGAGTATTCCTGGACACAGCCCTACTTTCAAACAAACGTCTATACCTTTCAAGATCCAAAAAGGACTTGTGCAGATCAACCTTATACGCCTTGAGTAAAGAATGTTCCGCCTCAAGTTGACTACGAAGTACCTTGATCTTTGATACTGCCTCCGATGTCACAGCCTTCATTTCCTCCCTCAGAGCAGCAATATGATGACTTATTGATTCCCTTTCGTTGCTCAAGGCCTCTAGAGCGTTTTTATAGTCAGTGGGATCTATCTTGACCAGCACTTCTCCTTTTCTTACCTCCTCAAAGTTCCTAACATACACACCGGCCACAATACCACCCACCTTTGAAGCCACACGATACACATAAGAATTCACCTGAGCATCATCCGTGTATATGAGGCTCCTCTCATATACCCAATACACAACCGCTGCCACAGTAACAATCAGAACTATAGCTACAGCCATAAACTTCTTACGGTTCATCCTTCTTTTTTCCTGCTCTTATACCGTCCAGAAGTACCTCGGAAGCAATATTAGCCAGTTCGTCTTCACTCATCCTGTGAATCTCAGAACTCATGGCTATATCTATGCCTATAAGGAGTTTCAGCATGAGTGAGGTATCTATAGACTTGAATCTCCCGCTCTCTACACCTCTACGTAATTCCCCTTCAGCCTTCTCAGAAAGGTGCTTTATATACCTCTCCATAAACCACTCTGACTTCTTAAAGTGTTCCAAAAACTCTCTTAAAATCAAAAAGGAAACGTACTTCCCTCTTTTCTTTATGGTCTTTATATGGGCCTTTATAAAGCCACGTATGAAATTTTCCTCGTCATCACGTGGTATTGAATCTACACTTCTCTTAAACTCCTCCATGTGCATTGAAAGTATAGTTTCATACAGACTCTGTTTGCTCTTGAAATAATAACTCACCATTGCACTGTTTACTCCTGCATACTTGGCTATCTTCCTTATGGTAGTTCCTTCGTAGCCATACTTTGCGAAGAGCTCTGCGGCTACCCTTAATATCTTTTCCTTACTGCTCATACCTAAGCTCCACTAAACAAACGATTAATTAATATCATAGACAGATGAAATTGTAAAGTATATAAGTCAGTCGTGACTTAAAGCTTAGGGTACATTTGGGCCCAGGGTTTTGCCTCTTCAAGTTGAGCTGCAAGCTTGAGCAGCGTATCCTCCCTTCCAAACCCCGCCATGAAATGCACTCCTATCGGCAAATTATTCTTCATCCAGTAGAGAGGAACACTCATAGCAGGTTGGCCTGTCTGGTTGGCGATCTGGGTATAGGGCATTCTTGTCAGCTGCCTGTAGGCTATCTTTTCAACACTCTTTGCCACATTGAACACCTTATACAAATGCAACCTATCAACAAGCCTCATTAACTTCTTTTCAACAAACGAAGGTGTCACCTCACCTATCCTTGCTGGTGGATACGACATCGTGGGCGTCATATAGACATCATATGACTGATGAAACCTCCCCATAACCCTTGCGGCCCTGTCCCAAACACACTTTGCCCAACTTGCCCTCCATATCGGAACAACATAACCCATCCTAGATATTATCCAAGTAGTAACCTCCACATCGCCCGGCTGAATTTTTCTCCCCGCTGAATTTTCAATATCAGACAACAAAAACGCCACTTCACCAAACAAAGAGATTATATAACTCCTCGCAAGCTCTACAAAATCAACTTCTGGGGTTTTTTCCTCCACAATGTGCCCAAGGTCTTCAAGTAGCTTAGCAGTCTGGGTCACAGCTTTTTTGCACTCAGGATGTATCCTCCCACCCAGGGGCAATTCCGTAGAAAACGCTATCCTGAGTCTATCCGGCGGAACTTCTATAGCCTTGAGATACGGGCCACCTGGTTCTTTAATCTCATACGGAGCACCGGTATCAGATCCCTGAGTTGCATCAAGCATCGCAGCAGAATCCCTAACAGACCTGGTCAGTACATGCTCCGCCACAAGACCCATCCATACTTCCCCTTTCTCCGGCCCATTAGGTGTACGACCTCGCGAAGGTTTCAAACCAAACACTCCACAGCATGAAGCCGGTATTCTTATTGAGCCTCCACCATCATTACCTGTAGCAATGGGAACCATTCTGGAGGCAACGGCTGCAGCCGAACCCCCACTGGACCCTCCAGAGGTATACTTTATATTCCAAGGATTCTTTGTAGGTCCAAAATACTCAGGCTCCGTTACTCCCATTAATCCGAACTCAGGTACATTTGTCTTGCCGAGTATAACAGCACCGGTCTTCTTTACTCTGACAACGTACTCAGAATCCACATTCGGAACAAAATCCTTCAAGAACTTCGAACCCATTGTATATCTCATCCCCTTGCACGTCTGAAGAATATCCTTAAGCAAAATAGGAACTCCCTTGAAAATACCGTCAGGCAAACCACCATCTACAGCCTTCTCAGCCATATCATAGGCCTTTGTTATCACTGCATTTATTTTGGGATTCAATTTCTCTATCTTAGCTATAGCCTCTTCCAGTATTTCTACAGGACTAACCTCACCTCTCTTAACCAACCCAGCAAGACCAAGAGCATCGTACTCGCCATACTCTTTGAAAGCCATACTCTATCCTCCCTCCACTATGGATATTCACTATATTATAACAAAATCAAAAAACATTCAACGCTGATATTTACGCGTTGACACTGCTCAAAGTAAATGGTATACTCTTTTCGAATTTAAACAACTTTGTAATTATTACACCAAATAAAACATGGAGGTGGTAAAATGAGCTTAGTCCAAAAGCAGATGCCAGAATTTGAGATGGATGCGTATGACTCAGCATCAGGACATTACAGGAAAGTATCCAGTGAGAGCTACAAAGGGAAATGGACAGTCATATGCTTCTATCCAGCAGATTTCACGTTTGTTTGTCCAACAGAACTTGCGGCCATAAACGCCAAATATAACGAACTAAAATCAATGGGCGTAGAGATACTCGCCATATCAACGGACACAAAGTTCTCCCACAAAAGGTTCGTTGAAACGGAACCGCTACTCAATGGATTGAAGCTTACAATAGGTGCAGACCCAACCGGTGAGACTTCAAGAGCCTTTGGAGTGCTCCTTGAAAACTCTGGTGTAGCACTGAGAGGCAGATTCCTCATAAACCCAGACGGTGTGATCGTGGCAGAAGAGGTTCAAGCTCTCGGCGTCGGTAGAAACATAAACGAGTTCATAAGACAAATACAAGCACACCAACATGTATATAGGACAGGCGAAGTATGTCCCGCCAACTGGAGACCCGGAAAGAAGACACTGCCTGTAAACACAGACGAAGAGAAAATGACCGGTAGAGTAGGAGATTACGTAACAGTCGAAGAACTTCTCTCTTAGGGAACCCCACCGAGGGTTTCCCTTCTACACCGTAACATTAAGATTACCTCCTGCAAACCCTTGTATGACAAGCAGATTTAACTGGAGATACAACCTTATCTTTTTCATCTCCATATTTATCTTCTGCGACTTAAGGCTATCCTTTTTTATCTCCAGCAGGGATTTCTCATAAGGGTTATCTGCCTTTTTTATCTCCTTATTCAACTCGTCTATTTTGTTAGAGTACTGCTTTATCTTGTACTCCAGTTGAGCAAGCTTAAAATCCTTTATCTGTTTGTACTCTTCTCTCTTGGGACAGTAAATCCACGCCGTAGTCCTCCCAGAAGTTGCAGCAAGAAAAATACCTCGTTTCCCAAAGTCAATATGTATATTGCTCATAATTATATAGCACCCCTTCCTGTTGGCCTCACTTTCAAACCTTATAAGATTAGAAGCCTCATGGGATGCTACTTTCTCAAGGGATTGGGAAGCAGGAACTGGAGATGCACTGCCCCATTCTCCAGGATCAAGCTTATAAAACATATAAGGATCATACGCCCTAAGGCTTACATTATTCATACTCCCGTACCAGAAGGACCCTATAATGAAATTTAATCCTCAGAGCCCAACCGTCAATCCCTTCAACTTATCAAGAAACTCATAATTGGTAAAATCTATTTTAATGGGGGTAACAGCTACATATCTATTATTCACAGCCCAGTAATCGGTACCTTCTCTATCATTAACCAACACCATACTCCCAGTAATCCAGTAGTACGGTCTACCACGAGGATCTATCCTCTCGTCCAATATGTCAAAATACCTCCTTGAGCCTTGCTTGGTGAATGATATGCCTTTAATTTCATCCAAGGGTACATTAGGAACATTAACATTTAAAATGGTATCGTGGGGCATATTATGGTCCACAACAAATTCAAGCATCACAGAAGCAACATGAGCAGCAGATTCAAAGTACCTATCTCCATTGTCAAATGCAACTAAACTTACAGCGAAGGATCTCACATCGTTTATACGCCCCTCTATAGCTGCAGCAAGCGTACCCGAATAAAGGACATCCTCTCCCATGTTAGGTCCATCGTTTATACCGGATATGATCACTTCCGGAGGTTCACTAAACACCCTCTTCAAAGCTACAAGCACACTATCAACCGGTGTTCCATCAACTATATAAACCCTCTCTTCCAATTGCTTTATCCTTATAGGTCTGTGAAACGTTAGAGCGTGAGATGTGCTACTCCTGTCCCTATCCGTAGTAACTATAAATACCTCATATCCCTTTTCCTCAAGGTAATTCCTAAGAATCTGAATGCCTTTAGCATGCACACCATCATCATTCGTTAGAAGAACTCTCACAGCACCCCCAGAAACAACAGCTATAACAAATAATAACTTGCCAAAAGGTGAAAAGCAATGTAATTTTAGTAAAAATGGCTAAAAACATTCTTGTGGTGCTTCCAACATACAACGAAGCTAAAACCATAGAAACCGTAATATCGTGTCTCCTTACACACAAAAACCTAAGTGTATTAGTAGTCGATGACAACTCAAACGACGGCACCAAGGAAAAAGTAGAAGCAATGATGAAAAGCAATGGCAATATTTACATGCTTGAGAGACCAGCAAAGCTTGGCTTGGGCAGTGCCTACGTTGCTGGATTCAAATGGGGACTTGAAAAAAAGTACAACCTTTTCTTTGAGATGGACTCAGACATGAGCCACGACCCCAACGAAATACCCTCGTTTTTGGAAAAGATAGATGAAGGATACGATGTTGTTATAGGTTCGCGTTACATGAACGACAAAATAAGTGTGGTCGGATGGGAATTTAGAAGACTCATGATATCAAAATTCGGAAATCTGTATTCCCGCATACTCCTAAACATGACAGACCTATGGGACCTAACCAGCGGTTTCAGATGCTACACCAGGGAAGCCCTTGAAAAAATACACCTCGACTCTATAACATCAAACGGATACGCATTTCAAATAGAAATGACATACAGAGCAAGGAAACTTGGTCTAAGAGTAGTTGAGATACCAATAATATTTTACGAAAGGGAGTTCGGATCATCAAAGATGAGCAAGTCTATCATCAAGGAAGCCATTATCATGCCATTTAGGGTAAAAATAAAAGAGATAGAAACCAAACTCTTTGGCTAAACTAACCTCCTTGACAAAAGATGGAATTTGATTTATTTTTTGACTGGAGAGCGGGAATAGCTCAGTTGGTAGAGCACGACCTTGCCAAGGTCGGGGTCGCGGGTT
>CAZERD010000056.1:0-9340 GCA_964515405.1 uncultured Desulfurellales bacterium | reverse complement strand
CGAGGAAAGCAACCTCGCAACAATAAAAGCAACAATACCTTTCACAAGCTCACCCCCTCATTCTGTGTAGCATCATCTATTCTACACAATCAGACACAGTAAAACACAATTCCACCCCACCTGCGCAGATGATGACCAAGATAAAACCTATATCCCGCACACAGAGAAGAAATAAACAAAGGTATTTCCCACAGATGGTTTTTCCTATGATAAACGGCTACTTGAAGCTTAGGTTTCCATTTTACAATGGTTTCAACAGCACCTCTAAGCACGTGAAGTTCTGAACCCTCAACATTGAGCTTAATTAGATCACATCGGGAACGACCCCCAAAGATAGAGTCTACGGTAACAACCTCCACCTCCCCGGGAGAATCCTCCAAGACAGAGAGCATCGAGTTTCCCTCTCCCTCATTTCTAGCCACAGACATTCTACCACCACTCTCCCATAGCCCTTTCCTGAAAAGAAAAACATTCCGCATTCCACCAAATGATTCCTTGAGCTCTTCAAAGTTCACACCATCGGGTTCAAAAGCATAAATAAAACACTGATCCCCAGTTGCTTCCAAAAAAAGGTTTACAGTATCACCAATAAATGCCCCACCATCCAGTACCACATCCCCTTCCTCAGGTTTTACCTCAGGATGCAAATACTGGCGAAATTGAGATATAACGAAACGTGAGTCATCCCTATCCAAAGCATATCCTACACAAGCGGAGTATATCCGCCTACTTTGATCATCCTCAAACAACCTATAAGCTCTAACAACCTCTGCTGCATGCCTTTCAATCTCATTCTTATCAGGTGCCTCAATCGTGGGATAGAAATCCGAAGCTGGAACAACTACACCCTCTCCACAAGCACTAACAGAGGCGTCAATACCCTCAGATTCCAACTCCCTTATGATATCCTGACACCCAGTCTCGCATCCCGTGATCGTCATCGTGATACCTGTGACTTTTACATATCTCTTTAAAGCCTTCAAACTACCGAAATTCCACATCCAACTATGTTTGTCAACCCTGAGTATATCAAGTTCCGCAAGTAACATTCCTACGTCATCCACAGCAAAACCCTATATCAAAGGAAAGTATTAAGAAACCTCAGGATTTTGTATCTTTGGGGTACGAGCCTAGAACCTTAATAAACATTGTAAGGTCTTCTATAGCGTTTACAGCATCCGATACCCTTTCATCTTCTATATGACCGTCCACATCAACATAAAATATATAAGACCAATTCTTCTGACGAGACGGCCTTGATTCTATTCTTGTCAGATTAATTCCCCTATCATGAAACGGCTTAAGAATCTCATACAAAATTCCTACCCTGTCTTTTATAGAAAACATGAGAGAAGTTTTATCAAAACCTGTTCTACCAGGGATATGATTACCCAACACAAGAAATCTTGTAACATTGTTTGTTTTATCTTCTATACCACTGGCAAGAACACGAAGTCCATAAATTCGAGCAGCAGCAAGAGAGCCAATGGCCGCCTTCTTAGAGTCTCTCTCAGCTATCTTCGCAGCCTTCGCTGTTGATGTTGTCTCAAATACATCCACGTGAGAAAGATGTTTCTTTATCCACTTGCTACACTGTCCCAATGCATTGGGATGAGAGTACACAGCCTGTATTTCATCAAGGGTCCCAGCCTTTGAAAGAAGATTATGCTTTATGTCAACCACTATTTCAGAAACTATCTTAACATTGGAGTCTACAAACATATCCAGTGTATAATTCACTATACCTTCTATGGAATTCTCCACAGGTACCACTCCAAAATCAGCACGCTCCTTTTCAACATCCATGAAAACATCTTCTATTGTCTCCTCAGGCATATAGTGAAGAGAAAATCCAAACCGCTCAATGGCAGCCTGATGAGTAAAAGTGGCTTCAGGGCCTAAATAGCTTACAGTCAGCGGTTCTTCAAGCTTTATAGAAGCACTCATTATTTCTCTAAAAACATTTTTTAATCCCTTCTCTGGGAACTCGCCCGAAGAATATTCCTTTATCATCCTGTATATATGTGTCTCTCTATCGGGAGAATAAAACGGCAACCTCCTAGCTCGCTTTATCCTACCTATCTCTTTTACATACCGCGCCCTCTCATCAAGTATTTCTATTATCCTTCTATCTATATCGCTTATCTTCTCCCTGATCTCTTCTATATCCATGATTCCTAAAGAAACTGGGTGGTCATTTTCCTGTACTTATTCCACCTTTTCTCAAGCAACTTTGATATGCTCAACGCCCTGAGTACTCTCAGGTTATCAACAACAAATCTCTTCACAGAATCACTTACTTCATCATAATTCCTATGAGCCCCACCAAGGGGTTCCTTTATTATCTCATCCACTATACCCATTTCATACAAATCCCTCGCTGTGATTCTCATGGCCTCAGCCGCTTCTGCGGCATGCTCACTATCCCTCCACAAAATAGAGGAACACCCTTCAGGTGATATCACGCTATATATGGCGAACTCCAGCATCCCTACTTTATCTCCACATGCTATACCCAGAGCACCACCACTGCCACCCTCACCTGTTACAACAACGATTATCGGCGTTTTGAGAGAAAACATAACATACAGATTCTCGGCTATAGCTTGGGATTGGCCTCTTTCCTCAGCACCTATACCTGGATATGCACCTGGCGTATCAACAAACGAGACAACAGGTATGCGAAACTTTTCAGCAAGCTTCATAAGCCTCAGCGCTTTCCTGTACCCTTCCGGATTCGCCATACCGAAATTCCTATAAAGGTTATCCTTGGTATTCTTCCCCTTCTGATGCCCCATCACAGCCACCTTCATTCCGTCTACATACCCGAATCCACATACAATAGCTTTATCATCACCAAAACGCCTATCCCCATGGATCTCCACAAAATCGTCAACGATGCGCTCAACGAAATCAAGAGTATAGGGCCTCTGTGGATGACGGGCAATCTTGAGGATCCTGTCAATGGACATATCCTCAAATTCTTTTTTAAGTATCTCGTTCTTCTTATCTTCAAGTTTCTTTATCTCATCTGTAAAATCAAGCCCCCTCTTTTCAGCAAGCTCCTTCAATTCAGCTATTTTCTCCTCTATTTCATATATCGGTTTTTCAAAATCCAGTACAAGCATACCCACCTCACTCCTCTTTATCAAGCCCAAAGGCTCTATGGAGAGACCTAACCGCCAGCTCCGTATACTTCTCATCAATTATACAGGATATCTTTATCTCAGACGTGGAGATTGCCCTTATGTTTATATTCTCATCGGCAAGCGCTTTGAACATAGTTGCAGCAACACCTGGATGAGATCTCATACCAACACCAACCACAGAAACCGTGGCTATATCTTTGTTAACGGATACCTCCCCTGCCTCTATTTCTCTGGCCACCTTTCTTACTGCTCCCATGGCCCTATCAGCATCATCCTTAGGGACAGTAAACGATATATCAGTATAACCCTCGTCGCTGACATTCTGCACTATCACATCCACATTTATGTTCTCATCCGCAACAGCAGAGAATATCTTAGAAGCGAGCCCAGGTCTGTCTGGAACCTTGTCTATCTTTATCCGAGCCTGTTTCTTATCATACGTTATACCTGAAACCAGCAACTCTTCCATGTTTTCCTCCTTTGTAACTAAAGTCCCAGGATTGAAAGTGAAGCTTGAGCGAACCATTATAGGAACATTATACTTCATACCAAACTCAACGGACCTTATCTGAAGAACTTTAGCACCAAGACTGGCAAGCTCCATCATTTCAGAATAACTAATCCTCTCAAGTTTTCTCGCCTTACTTACTATCCTCGGATCCGCTGTATATATACCATCAACATCCGTGTATATCTCGCACAGGTCAGCCTTGAGGGCAGCAGCAACAGCTACTGCCGAAGTATCTGATCCACCCCTGCCTAGGGTGGTAACATCACCTGTTTTATCAGATATACCTTGAAACCCAGCAACAATAACAATATAACCCTCCTTCAGCTTGCTTCTTATAGCCTCCTCATCTATACTCTTTATCCTTGCCTTGGTGTGAAGGTCATCCGTAACTATTCCACACTGTCTCCCGGTCATAGCTATGCTCTTAGCACCAAGCTCATTCAACCTTATGGAAACAAGGGCACTTGAGACCCTTTCACCGCTCGAAAGCAATAAGTCCATCTCTCTTTCATTGGGATGCGGAGACAGTTCCTTGGCGAGACCAATCAATCTATCTGTTTCGCCTGCCATAGCTGAAACTATAGCAACAACCTCATTACCTTCATCTCTCGTTCTCTTTATGTGTTCTGCAACTATCTTGATGCGTTCAACATTACCTACCGACGTCCCCCCATATTTTTGAACAATCAAAGCCATTTGACCCTCCAAAAACGAGTTTTAGGGGATCAATAAAGTTCTCTTCCCCCTTTCGTCTGGTTTTGAGAGTATACCCTTTTGCTCCATTTGGTCAACTATTCTCGCCGCCCTGTTATACCCTATCTTGAGTTTTCTCTGAATGTACGATATGGTGGGGGAACCTCCACTCCTCACTATCTCAACAGCCTCATCAAAAAGCTCGTCAACCTCTACATCCTCATCCCTAGCCTTACCACTCGCCTCTTTGGTAGCTGCCATGAGCTCCTCGCTATACTCAGGTTTCCCCTGGGATTTCACAAAATCCGTTACCCTTTGTATCTCCTCATCAACCACAAGAGCACCATGGACTCTAAGGAAATTCGAAGTTCCCGGCTCAAGAAAAAGCATATCACCCTTCCCCAACAGCATCTCAGCCCCTATGGTATCAAGTATCGTCCTAGAATCCACCTTAGAGGCAACCTTAAAGGAAATCCTGGCCGAAAAATTAGCTTTAATCGTACCAGTTAGAACATCAACGCTGGGCCTTTGAGTAGCAACTATAAGATGAATCCCAGCAGCCCTCGCCTTTTGAGCCAGCCTTGCAATATAAGCCTCCACTTTCTTTGATGCAACCATCATCAAATCCGCTAACTCATCAATAATTACGACCACATAGGGCATGTGTGGGTAATCGGTCAATCCTTTCTTCACCTTCTTGTTAAACCCTTCAACATTCCTTACCCCAACCTCTCTCATTATTCTGTATCTTGTCTCCATCTCCGTCGTTAGTGCAGAAAGGGAACCGCTTGCCTCCTGGGCATCAGTCACAACTGGCATTAGCATATGAGGTATCCCATCATAAACAGACAACTCTATCATCTTTGGATCTATCATCACAAACTTAACCTCATCCGGTGTGGCCTTGTACAGTATGCTTAGTATCATGGAATTTATAGCCACACTCTTACCCGCACCAGTGGATCCAGCTATCAACAGGTGAGGCATATCCTTGAGATCCGTGACAAAGGGGTTACCCATTATATCTTTACCCAACCCCAACGTTAAAGGGGACGTCGCGCGAACAAACTCCTTTGAAGAAAGGATTTCCTTTATATACACCGTTTGCCTTCTCTCGTTGGATATCTCTATCCCCACAACAGCCTTACCTGGTATCGGAGCAACGATCCTCACGGAAACCGCCTTCATGGCAAGCGCCAGATCTCCGGCAAGGTTGGTAATCTTGCTTATCTTTACACCCGCTTTCGGTTTGAATTCATACATGGTAACAAGTGGGCCAGTTTTCACATGAACAACGCTCCCCATAACACCAAAGTTTTTCAGCTTTTCCTCAAGCTTCCTGGCATTTTCGTAAACTTCCTTCTCACTTAAGATAAACTCTGTATCTGGAGGATCATTGAGGTAGTCCAACACAGGAAATCTGTAACCACCATTTCCCTTCCTCACATCCTTCTCCTTATTGATAACAACGGATTTACCTGACTCTATAGTAATACCACCTTTAGACTTTTCATCTTGACTATCTCCCCTCTCTGCACTGGGACCTATTCCGACCTCACTAACAACATCCATACCATTCAAAACATTCTTACCACCAAGTGCGACATTTCCGCTTTTTCTAGCCTTCCTAGGTGAATTCTTTCTCTCAACGTACAGACCATACAGCACAGATATCAATTCCTTTGAGGAGAAGTAAAAAAACAGAGTAAGAAAAGCCACCACTACAACAACTGAACCCACAAATCCAAGATAATACCTGAAATACTCACCAACTATGTACCCAAAACTCCCAGATGGGAAAAATCCCAAGCTCAACAAGTAGTATCTCGGAGCCCTAACAACCAGGAAAACCATGAGATCAAGGAATAACACAAAGAAAAACCCTGAAACTATACTCCTTATGAACTTCTGAGGCTTTTTGTGATAAGAAAAGATAGAAGCAAAAAGCAAATATATGAAGAAATAAGCTGGATAACCAAAATTGCTAAGGAGAAAATAAGAAAGCCTGGCACCGAACAAACCTGCAAGGTTATGAACCCTCCCAACCGGATAAAACACATCGTTAAAGTTGTAGGAAAAAAGAGAAATGCTCAGGATTAATGTGGCAACAACAATAATAAAAAGGAATCCAGGCTTAGGTTTTAGGTTCTCCATCATACCATTATAACTATAGGTATTACCATGGGGTTCCTCATCAGCTTTTTGTACAAAAACTTGTTCATCGCCTTTCTTATCCTCTTTTTCATCTCAAACTCATCCCTTCTGAGCTCAGCATCGCTCTGCTTTATCAGGTTTTTCACCATACTTACAGCCTCCTTAAGCAACCTCTGCGACTTTTCCTCATAAAGCAGTCCCTTGGTTATTATCTCCGGCTCAGAGTTCAACTCGCCTCTCTTTGAATCGAGTACTACTATAACAACAACAAAACCACCCTCCGAGAGTTTTTTCCTGTCCCTCAACACATCATCTTCAACATCCCCCACTCCTTTCCCATCTATAAATACCTTGCCAGCCTTTATTTGGGGACCAACAGATGCCCTTTTACCTACAAACTCTATTACATCCCCATTATTTACAAGGAATATGTTTCTCCTGCTCATCCCCAGTTGTTCAGCTATCTCGGCATGCCTTTTTCTCATCATGAACTCACCATGTATAGGCATAAAATACTGAGGGCAGGTGATACTTATCATCAGCTTGAGTTCCTCCTCAGCCCCATGCCCTGAAACATGAATATCCGAGTTATCCTCGAAGAACACATCAACGTCCTTTTCCATCAGTATGTTCACTATTTTCTTCACGGCCCTTTCATTGCCAGGAATCGTTTTCGCCGATATAACAACCGTATCCGTAGGTTTCACTCTTATATGCTTATGCTCATCAAGTGCAATCCTCGAGAGCCCGCTTAAAGGTTCACCTTGGGAGCCTGTCGTAACTATTACCAGACCCTTATCCGGATAGTTGTTTATCTGATTCTCAGGGACCAGTATACGCTGAGGTATATCAAGATATCCCAGCTCCTTAGCTATAGTAGCGTTCTGAACCATGCTCTTACCCGTGATACACACTCTTCTTGAGCACTTCTGAGCTACATTTATAACCTGCTGTATCCTGTGAATGTTAGAAGCAAAAGTAACAAGGATTATCCTACCACGCGCCTTGGAAAATATCTCCGCAAGTATATCTCCCACCTCTGATTCTGACCTAGTAAACCCTGGAACCATGGCATTCGTACTATCACTCATAAGTAGCTTTACTCCTTTTTTGCCGTACTCTGCAAACTTCAGCAGATCAAAGGGTCTGCCATCCACAGGAGTATGGTCAATCTTAAAATCACCGGTATGGATAATCGTCCCAAAGTACGTTTCTATCGCAAAACCTACCCCATCTACAATTGAGTGAGTCGTCCTCAGAGGCTCTATGGTGAAGCACCCCACCTTGTACTTCATACGCGGCTCTATTTCAACCATTTCAGTATCCACATGGAATTCTCTAAGCTTATTCCCCACAAGCCCCAGAGTCAGTTTCGTACCGTATATAGGCACCGAAACGTCTTTCATTAAATACGGTAATGCCCCAACATGATCCTCATGGGCATGAGTTATGAAAATACCCTTGAGTTTATTAACATTCTCATATATATAAGTGAAATCAGGTATAACAAGATCCACACCGAGCATATCCTCTTCCGGAAACATCAAACCGGCATCAAACAGTATAGCATCCGACTCCGTTTCAAGCAGTGTTGAGTTAAGCCCTATCTCTTCAAGGCCACCAAGCGGTATAATCCTCAGATACTTCTCCACCTTTTATACTCCTTGTATATATTGTATATATCACCAAGCGATAGATCACCAGGCCTCAACGCAGCTCTATCACCACTGAGCTCAAACAGGGGTCTAAGATTGTTTCTTACTGTCTTTCTCGGCTTAGAAAATAAAACCCTCAAGAAACCCATAAAGTGCTCATCAAGCACACCTTCCTCTACAAATTCATTCCTGTATGGTATAAGCTCAACAACAGAGGAATACACCTTGGGCTGGGGTACAAACGCTTCCGGGGGGACATCAAACAGTTTCTTAACTGTACAGTACGTTTGCACAAACACGGAAAACTTCGAATAGTCGCTATCACCACAAGAAGCCGTCATAGCCGAAGCAACCTCCCTCTGCACCATAAACACCATCTTGGTAACAAGCTCCCTTTGGCTGATGAAATTATAAATTATACGCTTAGCCATGTTGTACGGTAGATTACCAACGACAGCATTCTTACCTCTAAGCTTGTAGCGCCTCGCATCGGCACGCTCAATCTCAATCCCCCTGAACCTGGATTCAAGCTCCTTAACAAGCTCCTTATCTATCTCTACTACCCTCAAATGCTTCGTCACGCTTATCAAATACTGTGTTAGCTCGCCATGACCTGCACCTATTTCCACTATCCTCTCTTCGTCCTTAACCCTATCGGCTATGCGCTTCAGTACCCTTCTATCCCTAAGAAAGGTCTGTCCTAACGATTTCTTCGCCTGCATCTCACCATTCTGTAAGCCTGGTAAACAGCCTCTCTAATAGAAGAAAAAGAAGCCTCAAACCTACCGGCCAAATCAAAGGCAGTACCGTGATCCGGAGAAGTCCTGATTACAGGTATTCCAAGTGTCACATTGACGCTTTTGTCAAAGTACAAAGCCTTGAGAACACTCAGCCCCTGATCATGGTACATACACACAAAGCAATCAAACCGCCTTCTATTTCCAGGAATAAAAGCTGTATCCGGTGGCAACGGCCCTTCAACGTCCTTTCCGCCTCTCCTTAACCATTCCAGAGCAGGTTTAATTATACTGTCTTCTTCACCACCCAGAAGCCCGTTCTCGGAAGCGTGTGGGTTTAAACCACAAACGCATATCTTCGGAGACAGAACACCAAAGTATGACCTCAACCACTCATCGGTTATCTCCACTACCTTGACCACTCTCTCAACACTCAAGCTA
>CAZERD010000055.1:0-9657 GCA_964515405.1 uncultured Desulfurellales bacterium | reverse complement strand
AGCCTCAGCAAGAGAAAATACCAGCGCGAATGTAACAGCCATCTTTAAAGATTTTCTAAAAAACTTAAGCTCGTTTTTCCTAAGGATATGCCATGCACTTATACCCATAACAAAAAAACCGGCAAGAACATAGGCACCACTCACCGTGTGGAGAAATTCAAAAATGGCAAATTTCTGAGATATTACAGTGGCAAAATTGGTCAACTCAGCTCTGCCATTCCTTATAATATACCCTACAGGATGCTGCATCCATGCATTGGCAACAAGTATCCAAAACGCCGAAACAGTTGAAGCTATAGCAACTATCCATATGCACAGCGCATGGAGACCAGGAGAAAGTTTATTCCACCCAAATACCCAGACTCCCAAAAACACAGACTCCAGAAAAAAAGCAAGAGTAGCCTCTATAGCAAGAAGAGAACCGAACACATCCCCAACGTACTTAGAATAATGCAACCAATTAGTGCCAAACTGAAATTCCAGCGTTATACCAGTGACAACACCCAACGCAAAGTTAATCAGAAACAGTTTACCCCAAAACTTTGCCGCCCTTTTATAGTCCTCATCCTTTGTTGTCACATACATTGTTTCAAACATAGCCGTCAATACGGAAAGACCAAGAGTTAAAGGAACAAATAAAAAATGAAACAAGGCCGCAACGGCAAATTGCAATCTTGATAAAGTGACAACCTCCATCTTATTCACCTCCCAACCGAGAACTATTTGTCTCCATTTCCTTGACACACAGAGCAAAAACCTACAAACTCAATCCTAACACCCAGTACCCTATAACCACACTTCCTAAGAAGATCTTTATTGAATACACATTTGACAGCTTCTGCAGGTAAATCTTCTACCCTCCCACACTTGAGACACCGTATATGATGATGGAACTTAGGATTACCATCAAAACGCATCTTAGAGCCACTCAGATCAAGTTTCTGAATAATACCCTCCTTGCTCATCATTTCCAAATTCCTATACACAGTGGCTATGCTTATATTCGGAATTTTTTCTCTTATCTTCAAGTATAATTCATCTACTGTCGGATGCGAAGTGGTTTTTCTCAACTCGTCGAGTATAATCTCCCTCTGCTTTGTCCTCCTCATAGTCTACCTTCTTACAAATTATTATCATTATTATAAATATAAATTTCTATTTGTCAATCCTTGACTTTTTTCAATATATTAATATATTTTTATATAAAAATATTGGAGGTGATCCTATGGCTTGGATTGCAGAATTCCCAAGAGAAAAAATACCATGGTACCCCACCATTGATAAAAACAAGTGTGTAAAATGCGGGATGTGCATGAGCTGCGGCAGAGAAGTATACAAATGGACAAACAGTGGCCCAGAGGTAATATCGCCATACAGATGCATAGTAGGTTGCAGCACATGCGCAAACCTATGTCTGGGGAATGCAATAACTTTTCCCGACATCAAAACACTCAGGGAAATATACAAAAGAGAAGGCATTTGGAGTAAGGTCAAACAATCGCTCATCAAGGAGGGTAAAATTCCAGAAAACACCCGCTAACACGCGGGTGCCTTAACAAACTGTTGATAAACCTTACTAAATACCGTAAAATATCTAATATCACAACAATAAAAGGAGGTAAAGATGTTGAAGAGAAGCGGTTGTCTATTCTTGTTGATCCTTATAGTACTCACATTTAGCATCAATGCATACTCCCAGCAGACATCCCCCCTGAGCACAATAAGAAAAAACCCGCCCTTTCTAATCACAAGAGGTCTCCCACACTTCATAGGCACTTTAAAGGCAAACTGGAATAACCCAAAATTTGGGTTTACCCAAAAGCAAAAAAAGGAGCTAAGAAGAGTCGAAAGGGATACTATAAACAGCCTACTCAGAATAACAAGGAGAATAAGTAAACTCGAAAACTACGTCATAAAGTCCGTAAGAATGGGAGTTGAACCATATAAGTTACATAATGTCATTAACAAAATAGCAAAACTAAAAGCAGAAGCCACGGAAATCCACTTGAGGTGCCTATACGACATTCATCTCATCCTTACCGAAAAACAAATGACCCTACTGAAGCAAACGCTGAGGCACAAGAAGAACAAATAAATATTTAACATATAACTTGAAAACCCACCACTATGAGCTATAATTTAATCAAGGCAAAGAAGGGGCTTGTATGGTATGCGCAGTCAATGTTGACGGCACTCGTCACACGGTAGAAGAAGGTACCAACCTTCTCGTCTTTTTAAAGTCAGCAGGAAAGGATATACCCTCTTTGTGTTTCCACCCAAGGCTCTCGGAAACAGGTGCCTGTCGTTTGTGCATTGTAAGAACAAACAAATATGGGATAACAACATCTTGCACACTCAAAACAGAAGAAGGACTTGAAATAATAACAGAAGACGAAGAACTATCAACTCTCAGAAAGAGCGTCTTCGAACTGCTTGTCAACAGCCTCAATCCGGATTGTGAAAACTGCCCTAAAGATGGGGAATGTGAACTCCAAAGAATATCAAAACAACTCGGGATGCCCCTAAGAAAAACTTCGGAAAGTCTACCCGTGGACAATTCCCCTCCTCCGTTTATATATAACCCTAACAGATGCATCCGATGCTTCAGATGCATAAAGGCATGCGATGAAATTCAGGGAAAAGGCATCCTTAGCTTTTCAAGCAGAGGAAAAAATATGCTCATCACAACTGGCTACAGTAGCTGGAATAAAAGCCGGTGCGATGGATGTGGAGAATGCATCCAAATGTGTCCTACTTCGGCTCTCATGGAAAAAGAAATCTCTGCACACAAAATATCAGAAACAGAAACCAAGAAAACAACGTGCCCATACTGTGGCGTGGGATGCCAAATAAATGTAAATCTGAAGAACAACAAAATAGTAAGAGTTACGGGATCCGAGGAATCCCCTAACAACGGCTCACTGTGTGTTAAAGGAAGATTTGGACTTGATGGACTGACAAGAGAAGAAAGACTGACATCGCCGCTCGTAAGAAAAAATGGGGAGTTAGAGAAAATCTCGTGGGAAGAAGCCTTAAACCTTATAGCAGAAAAACTAGCATACATAAAGAAAAAATACTCACCCGATTCCATATGCGGTCTTTCATCTGCCAAGTGTACAAATGAAGAAAATTATATCTTCCAGAAATTTATGAGAGTAACCATAGGAACAAATAATATAGATCACTGCGCAAGGCTGTGCCACGCATCTACAATCACTGGACTCGTGCATGCCTTCGGTAGCGGTGCAATGACAAACTCTATATGGGAAATAGAACATGCAGGAGCCATTCTTGTAACCGGTTCAAATACAACAGAAGCCCATCCAGTAATAGCAACCTTCATAAAAAGGGCAGTAAAAAATCACGGTGCCAAACTTATAGTGGTGGACCCCAGAGAAATAGACCTAACAAGATATGCTACGCTGCACCTTCAACAGAAAAACGGAACGGATGTGGCCTGGCTCAACGGCATGATGCACGTTATAATATCAGAAAAGCTGTACGATAAAAGATTTGTGGAAAGTAGAACCGAGAACTTTGAAGAGCTCAAAAAGGTGGTAATGGAATACACCCCAGGGCTTGTTGAAAGCATAACCGGAATACCCAAGGACACAATAATAGAGGCCGCACGCGTATTTGCAACAGCCAAGAGCGCCTCTATAGTGTACTCAATGGGTATAACACAGCATACAACGGGTACAGACAACGTACTCTCTATAGCCAATCTTGCCATGCTCACAGGTAACGTGGGTAAACTGTACTCCGGAGTAAATCCGCTCAGGGGACAAAACAACGTCCAAGGAGCTTGCGATATGGGCGCTCTACCGAACGTATATCCAGGCTACCAGAACGTTGACAAACCAGAAATAAGGAAAAAGTTTGAGCGTGCTTGGAAGGCAAAACTACCTAACAAACCAGGTTTAACTGTGGTTGAAATGTTTAATGGAGTACTTGAGGGCAGTGTAAAAGCCATGTACATTATGGGAGAGAACCCAGCCATGTCAGACCCAAACCTCTCCCATATGAGAGAAGCTCTTAAACAGATCGAGTTCCTGGTGGTTCAGGATATATATCTATCGGAAACATGTGAATACGCCCATGTTGTTCTACCCGCAGCGTCTCCACTTGAAAAGGAAGGAACATTCACAAATACAGAAAGAAGAATACTCCCCGTCCACAAGGTAACAAATCCGCCCAGCGGTACGCTTGAAGACTGGAAAATAATATGCACGCTCTCAGAGAAAATGGGCTACCCAATGGAATACTCAAGCGAGTCAGAGATAATGAAAGAAGCATCTTCCCTGATCCCGATATACTCCGGATTCAGTTACGACAGAATCCATAGCAAACCCCAATGGCCAATCACATCCAAAGAACATCCTGGTACACCTTTCCTTCATGAAAAGTCATTCCCACAAGGCAAGGGGTTGTTTTCTCCTGCTGATTACGTATCACCAGCCGAGCAACCCGACAAAAACTACCCCTTTATCCTATCCACCGGAAGGATATTGTTCCATTACCACACAGGAACTATATCAAGGAGATCCAAGTTCCTGACAGCATATACTAATGAGCCATACGTAGAAATCAACCCACAGAATGCCAAAGAGCTGTCAGTATCCAACTCGGAGACAGTAAAGGTATCAACACCGCGGGGTTCAATAGTGCTCAAAGCCATATATAGCAGTAGGGTTCTCCCAGGATGCATATTCATACCGTTCCACTTCAGGGAAGCAGCTGCAAACCTACTAACAAATGATGCACTGGACCCATTGGCGAAAATACCCGAATTCAAGGTGGCAAAAGCCAAATGTAGGGTGGAAAAACTATGAATATTCAGGATGTGTTGGAGAAATATCCAAGGGAAACCTCCTACCTACTGGAAATACTCCATGAGGTCTTCAAACCAGAGAGCCCCTTAAGACCAACAGAGGAAAACATAAAAGCCATGGCCAAGCATCTGAAAACCACAGAAGGGCACATACACGGGGTAATGACATTCTACTCCATGTTTCCACAGGAACGTAAAACACCTTACGTAATAAGCATATGTAAATCCATAGTGTGTTATCTAAACAACTCAGAACACCTAATAAAAACGCTAAAAACCATACTCAACGTTGATAAGTACAACATCAGTAGAGACGGTTTGTTTAGTATAAAGGAAGTTGAATGCCTCGGACTATGCGATGTTTCACCCGCAATAATGGTAAACGATGAAGTGTACGAAAGAGTAACGGAAGAAAAAATCAAGGAAATAATACTGGAGCTAAGGAATGAATACAATCGTGGAAAAGAGACTTGAAAAACCTATTCTACTGAACAGCTACCCTACCATAAAGGATTACAAAGAACATGGCGGATACACCATCCTTGGAAAATACCTTGGTAAATCCCCAGAAGAAATAATAAACATCGTAAAAGAGTCAGGCTTAAAAGGGAGAGGTGGTGCAGGTTTTCCAACGGCTGTCAAATATGAAATAGCTTCAAGGGAAAATTCCGAAAAGAAATTTATAGTTTGCAACGCGGACGAAGGTGAACCTGGAACATTCAAAGACCGTTGGATACTGGAAAACAACCCACATTCTATAATAGAAGCCATGACAGTAATGGCATACTCCATAAAAGCATCCACAGGATTCGTGTACATGAGAGGGGAGTACCCCAAACAGACAGAAATTTTTCAGAAAGCAGTAGAAGAAGCAAGATCAGAGGGGCTTATTGGCAAAAACATATTACATTCCGGGTTCTCATTTGATATTAAGGTAAGAAGGGGAGCAGGCTCATATGTATGCGGCGAAGAAACAGCCATGCTCGAATCAATAGAAGGAAAACGTGCTCATCCAAGGTTTAAACCTCCATTCCCTGGAATGAAAGGATTATGGGGATATCCAACGGTGGTGAATAACGTCGAAACGTTTGCAAATATCATACCCATATTGAGGAACGGAGCCAAATGGTTCAGAAGATTTGGGTTGGAACAATCACCTGGAACGAAACTATACCCTGTATCAGGATCAGTTGAAAAACCATCACTCGTAGAAGCAAATCTTGGTGTGGACTTGCAATCCTTAATAGAACTCTGCGGCGGAATAAGGGATAGCCTTGGATTTAAGTGCGCCCTTGTGGGTGGTGCCGCCGGCGGATTCTTCTGGGAAAACGACCTTAACAAGCCACTATGCTACGAAACCCTCAAAAGAAACGGGAAACTTCTGGGTTCCGGAGCTATAATAGTATTATCTGAAAAGGATAATGAATATGGATTCCTGAAGAAGACCTTGGAATTCTTTAAAAATGAGTCCTGTGGTAAGTGTACCCCCTGCAGGGAAGGCTATCCTTTGCTGCTAGAAAAATATGGAAGATACATGAAAGGCATGGAAAAAGCATCTTCACTGCTCCAACTTGCTTACACTATGAAGAAAACCTCTCTCTGCGCTTTAGGTCAGTCCGCACACCTTCTTCTTGCCACTTTCCTAAAACAAAAATAAAGGGGGCCTCTGGCCCCCATCCCTAAAAACCGTTTCTTACCTTAGCAACCTCAGTACGTTTTGCTGTATCGTGTTTGCCTGAGCCAAGGCATACGTACCGGACTGAGCCAGTATCTGGAGCTTCGAGAATGTAGAGGACTCTTTGGCGAAGTTTACGTCCCTTATGGTAGACTCAGCCTGGTTGATGTTTATCTGCGTAATGGATATGTTTTCAACCGTTGCCGTAACCTGATTCTGAGCAGAACCCAAGTCACTTCTTATAGCATCCAAATCTTTCAAAGCAAGATTGGCCAGCGTTATAGCTAACTGAGCACCTTGTTCAGTGGTTACATTAACATCAGACAGATTGGTGTTTAAACCCACCTTGGCAGTCTTTAATCCACCCACGGCCGGATTTGTTCCACCTATCGTCATGTTTTTATCACTTTGGAGCTGGATTTTACCATGGTAAGAATCATTCTCAAGCAGGAACTGATCAGTGCCAAGACCCAGGAATGCTAGAACACTCGCTGCCTCATTCTGGGCATTAATATTAAGGTCCTGCCCTCCTATATCCTTGATCGTAAGATCACCACCAGCTGTCACACTGGCATAGAGCTTTGATGTATCAATTCCGGCTGCCGAAAGCTTGCTATTTATTGCAGCAGCAACCGTAGAAGCGGCAACAGTCGTACCGGCAGTATTTATGCCGTTAATCAGGACACCGTTGAGAACAAAACTCACGACACCATTAACAGCAGTCTTAGTTCCCGTAACGCTAGTGGTCGTATCCTTTATGCCCAACAGATCCTGAACATTGGAGTTAGCCTCAATAGCTATATTTCTCCCGTCCTTAGCCGTCAAAACAAGCTCACCTTGAGCATTAACAGAAGCTGTAACACCAGTCTCATCAGAGTATTTATTTATCATGTCTACCACTGTACCAGTTGCATCCTTCTCAGAGACATCAATCTGACCTATATTTACACCATTGATGTAGAATGTACCTGCACTAATTGTACCCGCTTTTATCGCAGCGTTCCCTGTTACAACGTTCGTCGCAGTAGCCTTAACGCCTGTTTCACTGCTTACCGTGTTGATAGCAGCCGCCATGGTCTTAGCGTCAAGTTGATCATACTTATCTACACCGAAGGCCCTATCCGCAACGTTCACGCCATCAATGGTCAGGTCACCACCAGCAAGGGTAAGCATACTGGTTGAGGAGTTCAAAGCCAAACCGTTGCTACCCAATGCTCCAACACTCACCGCCTCAAGCTGATTTACATACGTCGTATTGACGCTCTCAGGACCGCTAGTCTTGGTAACCGCCATCCACCCCAAAGAATCTGTGTTCGCCCTCTTGATGCTTAAGGAAATAACCTGATCTTGATAGGCTCCTATCTGTATAACCTTATTGGTAAATGTTCCATTCAACAGATTCACTCCCCTGTAAGATGTGGTACTGGCTATGTTGTTTATCTCCTCCAGCAACTTGCTTATATCAGCCTGAATAGCCTCCCTTGAAGCTGTATCCTGAGTGGCGTTGGCCGCTTGCGTAGCCTTGGTAGCTATGGTTGATACAAGGTTAATAGAAGTCTGGAGTGCCTGATCAGCAATCTGAATCAAATTTACGGCGTTGTTACCATTGTTTATAGCCTGACCCAGGTTGCTGGACTGGAACCTCAAAGCATCAGCTATGGTCATCCCAGCTTCATCATCCGCAGCCTTCGTGATCCTCAAACCTGTTGAAAGCCTATCCAGAGCCAAGGACAGCTTGTTATTGGTTTGATTCAAGTTGTAAACTGCATACTCAGCCGGAATATTCGTATTTATCCTTAAACCCATAAGTTTACCTCCCTCTTTCTTTTTTCTAATCAGGTTCAACATCAAGAAACCCTTGCCGACTTCGGGAAACCCACTGCTGAGCACTCTACCAGGTGCCTATCACCCCCCTTACCTTTCATTTTCACATACTTATATCGGATGAAAATGGGAAACTTTAATGAAAAAGAGGGAAGGAGCTATCTTTCCCCTTCCCTGGGAACTATGCATATAACGAGGAGATCTTGAGAAGAGGTATTTCTGTAGTTATGCTCAATGTTAGATGGAACATAAGCATAGGAACCTTCACATATGGGAAACTCCTTCCCATCCATAACAACAACACCTTCACCTGAAACAACATAGTTTATATGGGGCCACGGATGAGAGTGAAGCGGCGTATGTCCACCTTTCTTAATGGTAAAAAGCCTCATAACATAATCCTCCCACCCCTGTTCCGGACCTATCAAAACCCTCTTAAAGGAATCCTGAGCTCCAGAGCCCACCTCAACAGCCTCAACGTCGGAAATATTACCTACAAACATACTAACCCCCTAAATAAAAAACACATCCATATCGTTCGCCAAATAGCTTTCACTAAATATAGCCTTTGCTTCCTCAAGCATCACAGATACATCAGCGTACCGAGGAGAAAAGTGAGTTAAAATAAGCTTGCCCACTCGAGACTTCAAAGCAAGATAGGCAGCCTCAACAGAAGTCATATGCCCCCTCTCTCTTGCCAAAGAAGAATCACTACCTGTGTATGTTGACTCACACAGTAAAATAGAGGCATCGCGAGCTAATTTCCCGGCATTGCTGCAGGGTGCTGTATCCAAAACATATGCAAATACCTTACCAGCAACCCTTCTCGTCACCTCCTCAAGTCTCACCGTTTGCCCACCCACTTCAATCACCCCTTTCCTCTGAAGCTCGCCTACCACTCTACCCCTGAGCCCCTTCTCTTCCAAAAGTCCCTTCACAAACTTTAACTTATCCCTCTCAACAAACCTAAAACCCAATGTTTCAACGCTATGTTCAAGACGGTAGGCCTCAACATATACATCATCAAACTCACATATTATCCCATTACGCTCCACAGGAAGCAACTCAAGCCTCAGTCTATTCTGAAACAACGAACAATTCAACAGAGCACGAAGATACATCTCCCCAGACGAGGGATAATATACAGACACAACGTGAGACACTCCGTACAGAGACATTCTTTGAATCACACCCGGTAAACCAAGGCAATGATCACCGTGAAAGTGGCTTATAAATATAGCATTAACACACGTTGGTGACACTCCCGCGAACACCATCTGTCTCTGAGTACCTTCACCGGGATCAATCAAAAAACATTTTTCTTTCC
>CAZERD010000054.1:0-9998 GCA_964515405.1 uncultured Desulfurellales bacterium | reverse complement strand
ATTCTCAGGTTGAGCTGAGGGTATTGTGTGAGATGTCCGGCGATGAGGAGCTGTTTAGTATATTTGAGAGGGGTCTTGATATACACACAGAGGCTGCTGTGAAGGTGTTTAATGTTATACCGTCCATGGTAGATCACAACATGAGGAGGATGGCCAAGGTCATTAATTTCGGTATATTATATGGTATGGGTTATGTATCCCTTTCCAAAACCTTGGGTATTACCCCTGGTAGGGCTAGGGAACTTATAGAGAATTACTTCAGGAGGTTCAAGAGAGTCAGGGGTTTTATAGATGAGTCTATTAGATTTGCTGAAGAGCATGGGTATTCTGAGACTTATTTCCACAGGAGGAGGTATTTTCCATCCATCACGGGATCGGATAAGAGGCAGGCTGAGTTTGAAAAGAGGGCAGCTTTGAATATGAGGGTTCAAGGGACTGCTGCTGATATAATAAAGATAGCTATGGTGAAACTAGGAGATGAACTTAAAGGTTTGGATGCAGACATAGTGTTGCAGGTACATGATGAGCTTCTGATAGAGTGCAGGGAAGATGTTGTGGATAAGGTTATAAGCTTAACTAAAGAAGTGATGGAGAGCGCGGTGGACTTTAAGACACCTTTGAGCGTTAATATAAAGAGTGCGGATAATTGGTTTGATGCAAAATAGAAGGGATGATTTTCTGAATACTATCCGTGGTATACCTAGTAAAAGGCCTATTATTTGGTTGATGAGGCAAGCGGGTAGGTTTCTTGAGTCTTACAGGGAGGTAAAGAAAAAATATACCTTTCTTGAAATGTGCACTAATCCCATGGTAGCAGCAGAGGTCACAATGTTACCACTTGAGCTGGGGGTTGATGCCCTCATACTCTTTTCAGATATACTTATTCCTCTCCTCGTGTTTGATGCTAGGGTTCATTATGAGGAAAACAAACCACCGTTGGTGAAGATGAATTTGAAATCCATGAAACCTATTTCTGATGTGAGAAGGAAGCTTGAGTTTGTTGGAACCACAGTCAAGATGGTCAAGGATAAGGTGGATGGTTTTGTCTTATTGGGTTTTGCTGGTGCTCCTTTTACTGTGGCGTGTTATCTGCTGGGTGGTGGTAAGAGTTTTTACAAGGTTAGGAGGTTCATCTACAGACACCCGGAGGAATTCAAATCCATTATGAAGGAACTGACAGCAGTTACGGTTGATTATTTAGCTTTTCAGATTGAGTCTGGGTGTGATGTTGTTCAGCTCTTTGATTCGTGGGCAGGGATTCTATCTTCTGATCTTTACGATGAGTTTGTAGCTCCATATAATATTGAGATAGCTAGAGCTGTTGACGCTCCGGTCATTTATTACTCACACTCTTCAGAGCATTTGGGTGTATGGAGGTTTGCTGATGCTTTTGATTGTCTTGGTGTTGACTACAGGAGTGATATGAAGGGACTGAGCATCCGGACCGGGAAGTGCACCCAGGGAAATCTTGATAATGTTGCTCTTTTTGCTGACTTTAAAACTATAAAAAGAAAAGCTGTTGAGATCCTTGAGTCAATGAGGGGTAGACCTCATATATTCAACGTTGGTGAAGGTCTCTTGCCTCAAACCAGCGAAAGAGCTGTTAGGTATCTCGTGGAAGTTGTTCATGGATTCAAATAGAGAGTCCATTCTGCTTGTAAATATGGGTGGAGTGAGGAGGATTCGTGATATTGTTCCGTTTTTGTTTCGTATGTTTGAGGATAGAAACATTCTCTTTGTGGCCCAACCGTTGAGAACCGTGCTGGCTTTGGTGTTTACCTTTATGAGAGCCAGAGCAATGCTTGAATCGCGTTTTTCTACGCCGCTGTTTGACATTACGTCAGCCCAAGCTAAATTGCTTGAGGGGATGAATGGTAAGGAGGTTCGGGTTGGCTATGTGTATTCTGAACCGCTCTTCCACAGGATGGTTAAAGGTGCTAGGACTGTTGCCATGTATCCGTTTTACTCTTATGCAACGCATGGAAAGATATTGGAACATACGAGGAAGGTTGTTCCTCCTTTCTGTATATATCAGGAATATGCTGACATGATTGTAAAGCGGATCATTGAGGCCTTGTCGTCGTGTCCAATTAAGAGTGTGGTTTTGCTTTCTGCTCATAGCATTCCGCTGAGTACTGCTGTAAAGAGGAGGGATCCCTACAAGGAGGATCTTGAGGTTTTCAGAAGGTTACTTTCTTCTCTATTGGGTAGGAGTGTGTTTTTGTCGTTTCAATCAAGGTTTGGTAGGATTAGGTGGCTTTTGCCTTCTACGGGTGAGGTTATAAAGAGGCTTGCTGGTCACTATGATGGTATAGTTGTTGTGCCTATAAGTTTTATCGCCGAAAATTCTGAGACTTTGAGAGAAATAGATGAGGAGTATAGGAAACTGGCTTTGGAGTACGGTTTTAAGTGTTTCAAGCGTATGAGATGCTTAAACGATGATGTTGATTTTGTGGAGTTTTTAAGGAGAGTTGTAGGGTGAGGGTCTGTGTTGTAGGTGGTGGAATTTCAGGGGTATCTTGTGCTTATTTGATACGCAATAATACACCGCATGATGTTATGCTTGTGGAGAGGGGCGAAATAGGCGGGACAGCAAGGACTATATATGAATATGGTTACGTTGTAGAGGCAGGTCCGAATGGGTTTTTGAAGAATAAGGAAGATATAAAACGTCTAGTATATGAGTCTGGTTTTGATAGAGAGGTTATAGAAAGCAGGGGATCTTCAGAGAGGAGATTCATCTTTTCTTCGGGGAGGTTGTATGAGGTGTCATCAAATCCTCTTGAGCTTTTTATGTCTGGTTTAATGAGCCTAAAGGGGAAAGTAAGAATCCTTGCTGAACCTTTTGTTTCTCCACTGAAGTTTGATGAAACCTTGGAGCATTTTGTTGAGAGAAGACTTGGTAGGGAGATGCTGGTGAAGCTGATAGGTCCTATGGCTGTGGGTATCTATGCCGCTGATCCATCCTCTATAAGTGTTGAGAGTGCCTTTCCGAGGATAAAGGAGATTGAGAGAGAATATGGTTCCCTTACAAGGGGTCTGTTGAGTCTAATCAGGGAAAGAAAGGCCGAGACGGGTAGCGCTTCTGGAGGTTTTTCTTCTGGGCTTTTGTCTTTTAAAAGGGGCATTGGGAGTTTCGTTAGGCATCTTGCTTCTGGTGTTAATGTGTTCAAGGGGACGGCATTGAGTATCAGGAGAGGGAGAGGTGGGTATCAGGTGGTCTGCGATTCTGGAATTATTGAAGCAGACGCTGTTGTTCTAGCTGTTCCGTCATATGCGTTGTCTGGGATTGTGGAGGAGTTAGATGAATCTTTCTCACTTAGGCTTAAGGGATTGAACTATGCCCCGATTACAGTAGTTGCCATGGGTTTTAATAAGGCGAAGCTTCCGGGAGTGGTAAATGCCTATGGGTACCTGTTTTCTCTGGATTCTTTGGATGATGTGATAGGTGTTCTTTTTGATTCCAGTATCTTTGAGGGTAGGGCCCAGGGAGATCATCTGTTGGTTAGAGTTATGATAGGTGGGGCTGTTAGAAAGGAAGGTGCGTTAAGAACTGACTCAGTCGAAATTGCCGTTAGGGAGTTGCAAAGGAGCGCCGGTCTGTATGCTCCGTTTGATTATGTAAGGGTGATAAGGTATCCTAGAGGGATTCCGCTTTATACGCTTGAGCATAAGAAAGTCCTGCGGGCACTGCTAGGTTTTGAGAAGAGAAACAAAAACGTTTACATCACTGGAAACGCCTTTTGGGGCATAAGCCTCAATGATTGTGTTAAGGCTTCATATCGTATTTTTAAGTTAGTGAAGGGGACTTGAGCCCCCTTAGTTAAACGTCAAAGTAGAGCATAAATTCTGCTGGGTTAGGTATTCCGTTTATGTAAGCGAGTTCGTTGTTTCTCTTATAATCTATCCATACCTCTATAAGTTCCTCTGTGAACACGTTCCCCTTGAGCAGGAATTCATAGTCGTTTTCTAGTGCTTTGAGCGCTTCATCCAAGTCTTTTGGTATCTTTGGGACACTGGCAAGTTCTTCAGGTGGCAGGTCGTATATGTTCTTGTCAAGGGGTTCTCCCGGATCTATTTTATTGAGTATTCCGTCCAGACCGGCAAGGAGCATAGCAGAAAAGGCGAAGTACGGGTTTGCAGATGGATCTGGGAACCTAACTTCAACCCTTTTTGTTTTGGGTGAGGGTGAGTACATGGGTATTCTTAAGGCTGCACTTCTATTTCTTGAAGAGTAAGCAAGGTTAATGGGTGCTTCAAATCCTGGGATCAGTCTTTTGTATGAGTTTACCGTTGGGTTTGTAAAGGCCGCTATTGCTTGGCCGTGCTTGATAAGGCCGCCTATGTAATACATAGCTGTTTCGCTCAAACCCGCGTATCCACTACCTGCGAATATGGGTTCACCATCCTTCCAGAGGCTCTGATGGGTGTGCATACCCGTACCATTGTCACCTGATATAGGTTTTGGCATAAATGTGACTGTTTTGCCGTACAATGTAGCTACGTTCTTTAAGATGTACTTGTATATTAGCACCTTATCTGCTTGTTCCACCAATGGAGCGTACTTTATGTCTATCTCTCCCTGTCCCGCTGTGCCTACTTCGTGGTGGTGGGTTTCAACTTCTATTCCTGCTTTCTCCAGCTCTATTATCATTTCACTCCTTATGTCGTGCATCTTATCTGTTGGGGGTACAGGGAAGTAACCTTCTTTATGTCTTATCTTGTGACCCAGGTTTGGGTCTTCATCTCTGTTTGTGTTCCAGATTCCCTCTATGGAATCTATGAAGTACGAAGCCATGTTAGGTGTCACCCCGTATCTTACATCGTCGAATATGAAAAACTCAATCTCCGGTCCGAAATATGCTGTATCTGCGACGCCTGTTGACTTGAGGTATGCTTCAGCTTTTTTGGCTATATACCTTGGATCTCTTCCATATGGTTCTCTAGTAATGGGGTCAACTACTTCACATATAAGGTTCATGGTTTTTATCTCAGTGAATGGGTCTATAAAAGCGGTTTTAGGATCGGGTACTATTATCATGTCGCTTTCGTGTATGGATTGCCATCCTCTAATGGATGAACCATCAAAACCTATTCCCTCTTCAAATATCTCTTCCGTTATCACGTGTGCTGGTACGCTGAAATGTTGTGTGGTTCCCAGCAGGTCACAAAATCTTAGGTCTACCACCTCTACGTCTTCATCTTTGAGCTTTTTGAGCAATTCCTCAATTCCCATTTCCAACCTCCAGTTAATTTAGTTGTAGAGTCGTTGTTAATTAGCAATATACATTCCGTTATTGTGATAATACGATTTTTAGGATATTTGGTTGTTGTTTTCTCCCTTTTGCTTGCAATTGTGTTAACAAAATTGTAATATGGCCCCATGTTAGGAAAGCGGATAAATATAAAGGAAGGTCATCTCGATGTTATATATCAGGTGAGTAGAATACTCAGCAAATCAAATAGTTTTTCTTCTTCCCTTAAAGAGATACTGAGGGTTCTTTACGCCTATATGAATATCCAGTTGTCATTCATATCAATATATGACGAAGCCACTGGCACACTGAGGGTGAGGGAGAGTTTTGGCTTTTCAAAATCTGAGCGTTTTGTGCCGTTGCTTAGGAAAGCGGATAATGTTATTGATAGCATTTTCAAGAATGAGCTTCCTATTATTATTTATGACGTGAAGGATGGGATAAAAAACTTAAGGAGAACGAAGTATCTTAGCAGGGTGCCGGATAATCTGGTGTTTATAGGTGTACCTATGAGGGTTGGTGGTGAGAAGTTTGGAGTGTTGGGTATTTATACGGAGAGAACACGGGATTTCTCCCATAACGATATTATAGAGATGTTGTCCGTTGTGAGTACTCTTATTGGTTTGACCAGGAAACTTCATCAGAGGATGGAGGAGGAGAGACAGACATGGCAAGAAGAAAGAAGTATAATGTTAAATAAGATAGCCTCTGAGGATGGTTTGAGGTCTATAATAGGTGTTTCGGATAGCATAATGAGCGTTAAGAAGCTTATCAAGAGAATAGCACCCTTGGATTCTACTGTTCTTCTCACAGGTGAAAGCGGTACGGGGAAATCGCTTGTAGCTAAGGCTATTCATATGCAGAGCCTCAGGAAGGATGGTCCGTTTGTTACCATAAGTTGTGCCGCTATACCTGAGAATCTTCTTGAGGCTGAGTTATTTGGTTATGAGAAAGGGGCTTTCACGTCCGCGATTACGCGGAAGAAGGGTAAATTTGAACTTGCCAGTGGGGGAACGATCTTCCTTGATGAGATAGGTGATATGCCGCTGAGTCTTCAGGCTAAACTGTTGAACGTGATTCAGGATCAGGAGATATCAAGGCTTGGATCTGAGAGAACGGTTCCGATAGATGTGAGAATAATAGCTGCTACGAATAAGGATTTGACGCGGTTGATAGAAGGCAATCTGTTCCGTGAGGATTTGTATTACAGGTTGAATATAATACCTATACACCTACCGCCTTTGCGGAATAGGAGGAAAGATATATCCCTGCTTATAGATCATTTTAAAGGTGAGATAGTCAAAAGATACGGGAAGGAAGCGGAGTTTACGTCTGAAGCTTTGAAGTATCTCATAAATTACGATTGGCCGGGTAACATAAGGGAGCTCCAGAATACAGTGGAAAGACTGATAGTGATGAATGATGGTGTTATAGATGTGAGCAATTTACCTCAGTATATAAAGGATAACTTTGTGTATGAGGATAGAAGCTCTAAGAAGGTTAGTAATGATATACCTTCAACTATTGAGCAGATGGAGAAGGAAAACATAGAAAAGGCACTTGCAGATACTGGGTATGTCAAATCTCGTGCAGCTAAGGTATTGGGTTACACCATAAGGCAACTCGATTATAGGATTAAGAAATATGGTATAAGGGTCAGGAGGTTTTAGAGTCAAGGCTGTAGATGTATACCAGTACCCTTGCTACAGCTTCGTATAGCTCCTCTGGTATATATTGGTTCACTTCTATAGAGTACAGGCTTTCAGCGAGGGCAGCATCTTTTTTAACGGGTACACCGTGTTCCTGCGCTATTTTTTCTATCTTTTCAGCCATTAGTCTTTTACCCTTTGCTACGACTATAGGTGCTATATCTCCCTTTTTGTATTTTATGGCTACGGCTTTTTTCTCCTTACCCATTAGTATCTCCTGTTAAGAGTTCCTATTCCTTTTAATGTTACGGTTATCCAGAATCCTATATTTCTTTTTCTGCTGTATATTCCATCGGATTTTTCTTCGGATACTACATTATTGAAGAGCGTGAGTCCTACACCCCAACAGTCCTCTTTATAATCAGCTGTGTATGTAGTGGATGGATAGTAATCCCCCAGCAGGTCTTTTTCCGTCGAGAATGCAAGGTATAAACCTTTTGTAGGGTAAACGTACATTCCGAAGCTGAGGCTCCTTGTTGAGTAGTTTAGGGTGTCTGGGTCTCTGATGGTAATGTACCCCACTGATCCACCAAATCTCGGCGTGTTCAGAGCTACGTTTTCTGAGGAACCCAGCAGCTTGCCGTATTTGGTGCTTATGTGGGCCTTAGATGATAAGGTTAAGAATCTCAGTGGATACAGATCCACTTCTTCATAGAGAGGAGGAAAGGCGTTGTCTGAAGGTGGTGTTGAGTAGTTCGGTAGATAATTGGTGTGTGTGAGATCGTAGCTTTGAGAAACTTTTGCGTATAGGAGTTTTCTCCTGTATGTTTTTCCCTCGGAGAGGTACTTTATATCCACGGTGTTTTCCACAGTTAGTGTTATAAGGTTCTCCTCGTGAATGGTTGATATGAAGGATGGGAATTGAGACTGGTCAACATTGGGTATATAGCTGTAGGATATGGTTGGTGTGATGGTGTGCTTTATGGCTTGTATGCTATTGGTAGATAGGTTGTATATTTTAAACAGAGATGTAGAGATAGAGGTGCTGTACTCTGGAACAAAAACCCCTTTTTCCGTTGCTTTGTTGTTACCTGGGGTCCACCAGTCTGCATATATGTTGTGGAGTCCTACCGATGGCATGATGTTGATATGGTGGATATTAAGCGGGTAGGATAGTTGAGGGTAGCTCCTCAGTTCTATGCTCCTTATATCGCTGATTGTGTAGTAATATGTCAGTGAGTTTGACATATCCAACGTGAGGTTCTTGTAGAGTTGCTGGTTGTTTATATTTAAATCTACCTCTGGCAGTTTTTGAACGGTGTAGTTGTTGTTTTTAGCTGTTAGATCTTGATAGTAGTATCCATTAATTGAAAGTGCGTAGTGTGGCCATGTTTTGGAGTAGGTGGCAGTGGATACGGTATACCTGTTGCCGCTCACGGTTAGATTATCATTGTTTAGTACCCTCAGGTTATTTTTGTTGTTCAGTAAGTTAAGGTTGTACTTGAGTAGTCCGTACTTTGATAGCTGAAAGGTTTGCCATGCCTTGAGGTTGATCCTTGTTTTTTTGTGAGTTTCGGATGCATATGGTCTGGATTCTTGGAACAGGTCTATGTTCCAGCTTCCTTCTATGTTTCTTGTCCAGTAGAATCTGTACTGTATCTTCGTGCCTTTACCCTCCGTTGTCATAATGTACGGGGTTATAGTAATGTCCTGAGAGTTGCTTATGGCCCAGTATACTGGCTGTGAGTAACTTATTCCGTTTGAGGATGAATATCCTACAGATGGCATCAAGAGTCCGCTCCTTCTCTTGTTGTTGAGTCCTATTTCAAACACAGGGATGGCAGCCACTGGTGTTTTCCTGATCCTGAATACAGCCGGATATGAGAACAGGTATTCGTTTCTCACTATGTAGGTATTTCTTGCCTCTATAGACCACTTTGGGTATGCGCCGGGTTTGTTTTCCATGCACTTTTTACATGCACATCCACTGAAGAAGGCTGAGCGGAGGTAGTACTTATTTTCGCCGTCCATTATTATTTTTTTAGCCTTTACGTACAGCTGTTTCAGTCTGTTGAACATTGTGACGTGATTTATGTAGCCCCTGTATGTTGTAAGGTTTATCACTCCGTATGTTCCCTTTATCCAGTTTCCTGTTTTGTCTGTTATCTTGATGTGTCCCCTGAGTGTGGCTATGGTTGTTTTTTCGTCTACGCTTATTTTGTCTGCCTGTATGGTGTATGTTGAATCATGTATTATACAATGGCCGGACGCCACGTATAGGTGGGAGGAACGGTCGTATGCTATGCTGTTGGCCTTTATATGTATAACTCTGCTTGTTTTGGCTATGGATAGAGATGGATGCAGCGCCACAAGCGCCAAGCAAACGAGCAGAATATGGAGCTTTGTCTTCATTCAAGTGAAAAGAGTGAGTAGAAAGTTAGCTCGTGTACTGGATTTTCCCGTGCTATCCTTGCCAGATAGTCGCATTTCTTGTGTTCTGAGAGTGCATGCCTCTTTATCAGGTAGCTTGTGATGGTATGTTTCTTCAGAAAAAACCTTATTTTGCTATTGAGTATTCTTTCTGCCCGGGAGAGTTTCATTTTCCTGATATCCCTGAGTGTCAGCATATCGTGAAGGGTTCTTGAGTCTGTGTAGAGGTAGACTTCACTCCCATCCTCTATTAGACTGAGTGCTTCTACGGCAGCGGCTATCTCTGCTATCCTTGCACCGTGCATTATGTCGCTTCTATTCACCAATTTGAATGCACCGTTTCTCTCCATGGACTGCCTGCTGTTAAGGTTTATAATAACTATTCCAAAACCACACACCCCATTCTTAAAGGAGCCGTCTGTGTGAATCCTATAGCACCCGCTTTCTTCCCAGATGTATCCTGCGGTTTCGTTGACCGTCCGGATGGATACCTCCTTTGGGTACTTTTATTATAAAAATAATATTCCTCGTTGTTAAAATCAAGTTTTTATGCCCTGACAACGGTGTTGACAAAGGTAGGGGTGATTTGTATCATTAACCTCACAATTGGTGGGTCGTTAGCTCAGTCGGTAGAGCAGTAGCCTTTTAAGCTATTGGCCGCAGG
>CAZERD010000053.1:0-10238 GCA_964515405.1 uncultured Desulfurellales bacterium | reverse complement strand
GTTTCCCTCACAAGCTTCTCTTCATCTGTTAGGTCAAAGTTCATATTTGGCCTCCTCTATTTGTTCCTGAATTCCGGCTCCCTTTTCTCCACGAATGCTGCAAGCCCCTCCTTGGCATCTTCAGTAGAAAAAACAACGCCAAACAGAGAGTTCTCATACCTCAGCGCTTCTTCCTCACTCATGCTAAAACCATCATTAATCGCCCTTTTGGCAAAAGCCACACCCAATAAACCATTCTTGGTTATTCTTGAAGCTACGTCCTTTGAAAACGCAAGCAACTCTGAAACAGAATCTTTAACCTCCACCACAATCCCCATATCCTTCGCCTGCTCTGCATCTACCATCTTACCAGTTAGAATCAACTCCCGTGCCACACCTTTACCGACAACCCTTGGCAAGTTCTGAGTCCCACCAAATCCTGGTAATATCCCCAGTGTGACTTCTGGAAAACCGAACTTGGCATTCTTAGAAGCGTATATAAAATCGCATCCCAAAGCTACCTCAAATCCGCCACCCAGAGCGTACCCATTAACGGCTGCTATATAAACCTTCTTAGAACTGGTCATGGCCCTTATAACCATCTGGCCTCTTCTTGAAAACTCCTGCGCCTCCACAGGGGTCAATTCCTTCATAGAAGAGATATCAGCACCAGCAATAAAAGCCTTTTCACCAGCACCAATAACGATAACACATTTTACACTATCGTCCTCCTCTATTTTTCTAACCACATCGCTAAGCTCAGCTATGGTATCCATATCAAGAGCATTGAGCTTTTCAGGCCTATTTACAGTCAATACACCAACACCATCCTCCACACTCAGTATCAGATTGCCCATATTAACCCCCTCTATTTGTTGCTATACTCATAAAATCCTCTACCTGTCTTCCTGCCCAGATACCCTGCTTCTACCATTTTCATAAGCAGAGGAGCTGGCCTATATTTTGAATCCTTAAAATTCTCATAGAGCACGTTTTGGATTGCAAGAACGGTATCCAAACCTATAAAGTCAGCTAACGTAAGGGGTCCCATTGGCTGATTGGTCCCAAGCTTCATGGCTTTATCAATATCCTCAACAGAAGCTATACCCTCATGAAGGGCAAATATAGCTTCATTTATCATGGGTATAAGTATCCTATTCACTATAAATCCCGGGTAATCTTTGGACAAAACAGGCTGTTTACCTACAGACTTTGCAAGTTCTATCGCAGTATTATAAGTATCATCACTCGTAGTCAGGCTCTTTATCATCTCAACCAGCTCCATGACAGGCACAGGATTCATAAAGTGCATACCCAGCACTTTATCAGGCCTCTTCGTGCTTATGGCAAGCTTAGTTATAGATATGGAAGAGGTATTAGAAGCTATTATAGCCTCCTGTTTAACTATGGAGTCTAAACTCCTGAACAGATTCAGCTTCAACTCCTCATTCTCAGGTGAAGCCTCAACAATAAAATCCACCTCAGCTACGTCACTGAGGTTCGTGGTTGATTTTATTCTTCCAAGTATTCCAGGTATATCAGATTCCTGAACTATACCCTTCTTGGCCTGCCTACCCAGATTCTTCTCTATCATTGCCCGTGCCTTATCAAGCTGGTACTCAGCCACGTCGTACATAACCACACTATACCCGTGAAGAGCAAACACATGAGCTATTCCACTCCCCATCTGTCCGGAACCAACCACTCCAACAGTCTTAATCATCATAGTATCCCCCCGTATTAAACTCTCTCAAAGATCATTGCAACAGCCTCACCACCACCTATGCAGAGCGTAGCGAGCCCGTACCTGACACCGCGCCTGTGCATCTCTTTAACAAGTGTGGCAGCCAACCTGCCTCCACTCGCACCTATGGGATGACCTATAGAAATAGCTCCCCCATTAACATTAACCCTATCCATATCCAGTCCTAGTTCTTTAACAGCCACAAGCACAACAACGGCAAACGCTTCATTTATCTCAAATAAATCCACATCCTCTTTTGACAATCCAGCTTTTTCAAGAACCCTCCTCACAGCACCCACAGGAGCCTCAGGGAACAGCTCAGGATCCGTACTAAACGTTGAGTAAGCCACAACCTTAGCAAGCGGTTTCAAACCATACCTTTCCACAGCCTCCTTACTGGCGAGCACACCGAGGGCTGCCCCATCCGAAATGGTTGAAGCATTAGCAGCAGTTATTGTACCATCCTTCTCAAAAGCTCCCTTCAGTTGCGGTATTTTTTCAAACTTGACCTTAAACGGATCCTCATCCTTATCAACAGTTATCTCTGTTTTCCTCTGTTTTATCACTATAGGAACTATTTCCTCCCTGAACACACCATCTTGAGCCTGCTGAGACAATCTATACGATCTTTCAGCATACCTGTCCTGCTCTTCCCTGCTAATACCATGCTTCTTCGCAATCCTCTCAGCTATAAGACCCATATGTATATTGTTATAAGGATCCCACAAACCATCGTAAATCATGCCATCAATGAGTTCACCGTTACCCATCCTGTAACCAAACCGTGCATTCTTGAGATAGTACGGTCCCTGGGACATATTTTCCATACCACCAGCTATTACCACTGAAGCATCTCCAAGCTTTATCGAACCAGTGGCAAGCATCATAGCTTTCAAACCAGAACCACAAACCTTGTTAATAGTCATAGCCGGTACGTTTGTTGGAATCCCAGCATAAATCGCAGCCTGTCTGGCGGGAGCCTGTCCTACCCCAGCAGGAAGCACTTCACCTATTATCACCTCATCCACCTGTTCAGGCGACAAGCCAGTCCTTTCAAGGAGAGCCCTAATAACATTAGAGCTCATCTCTGGAGGTGTCACTCCGGACAACACTCCACCAAACGAACCAAAAGGTGTCCTCAACGCTTCCACAAGGAATACGTCCATCTCTTGCCTCCTTTTCTTCCTCGGATATACAACTATTCCTGTCTCATTAACATTAACCTCCCCACCACTTTCAGGTAAAACCATTGAACGCTTACCTGAACTCTTAACGTACATGTAAGCTTTCTCTGACAATTTATTAGCCTTATGAGATATTAAAAAGATTCCGCCAATGTTCTTAGGTATGATCATAGCACAGGGAGGGGCACCCTAACGCCCCTCTCAAGCTGATTTAAGCTTTTGGGTGAGCACGGGAACAAACTCATTTACGTCTGCCACCACAAACACGTCAGCCACCTCGCTTATTGGAGCGTCCTTATCCTTGTTGATGGCGACGACGAACCCCGACTTTTTCATCCCAGCAAGGTGCTGAATAGCTCCAGATATACCACAAGCTATATACAACTTCGGAGCAACAGTTTGTCCGGTGGTGCCCACCTGATGCGATTGATCCAGCCATCCAGCATCAACAACAGGTCTACTCGCACCTAACTCAGCACCAAGCACCTGAGCAAGTTCCTTTTCAAGTTCTATATTCTCCTTCTTTCCAACACCCCTGCCAACACTCACTATCACATCAGCCTTTGTAAGATCAACACCGGCCTTCTCCTGAACCTCATACCCCAAAAATTCAACTACAGGCTCTGGCACCTCCGTATCCACGCTCACCACTTCAGGCGTCCCATCCATCACGGGAGCAAATGCACCGCCCTGCAACGTAACCACAGCCCCCTCCGTTTTAGGCTTCACATTCCTCCTAAACTTTGAATTGCAGCATGGGACAACGAAAGTACCATCTACAAAGTCGACAACCTCGGATATAGGTGCTAACTTCAGAGCAACAGCGACCCTGAAAGCTATATCCCAACCATAAGAGGAATGACTAAATACAACATAATCCGGGTGCTCTTTGCTATACACCTCTTTTATCAGCTTAACATGAGCCTCAGGATTGTATTCCCCATACTTTTCTGCATCAGCAAGATAAACTTTACCATCGTACTGTATCTCCGCATCGCCCCCAGCCACTATAAACATCACACTGTTCATTCCAAACTGCTTGGCGAACCCCACCAGTTCATAGGTGGAATCCTCAACCTTACCCTGCCTGTATTCACCAACCAGCAGAACCTTCATTCCTAACCTCCCGACTTTATCCTACTTCACAATCTGTGTTTTTTCCCTCAGAATCTTTATCAGTTCTTCAGCTATCTCATCCGGTTTACCTTCAAGCACTATACCACCTGCCTTCCTCTCTGGGAAGTATATCTTATCTGTCTCAACAAGCGGCTCGGATTTCAACAACTCATCCACCTTAATTACCTTGAGTTCTTTTCTCTTAGCTTTCATTATGTTGGGCAATGTAGGATACCTCGGTGTATTCAAACCCAATTGGCAGCTTATTACTGCGGGCAACTTAACCCGTACCTTAGCTCTAAGTCCTCCCTCAAGTTCTCTTTCAACCTCAACATATCCATCCTTATATTCAAAAGAAACTATAGTACTCACAAACGAATAATCCAACATCCCAGCAAGGAGGGGAGCTAATTGGGCAGAACCCCTATCCTGTGACTGTAGTCCGGTAAAGATCACATCAAATTCTTCTCCCTTGGCATACTCTGCTACAATAGATGCCTTCTGGAAAGGATCCTTCAAATGCTCTTCCTCATCTAACACATGCACACCCCTATCGGCACCCATTGCCAAAACTTTTCTTACAGCATCCTTAACCCTATCAGGTCCCATTGACAGCACAACAAGTTCAGAACCTGAAACCTTCTCCTTGAGCCTTACAGCCTCTTCAGCAGCATACTCGTCATACTCGTTAATCTTGTAAACAAGGTCGCTTTGATCATACCACTTGGAGGAAGGATCAATCCTGAACTTTGATTCCATATCGGGAACCTGTTTCACGCAAACCAGAATCTTCATTTGCGCCTCCCTCAACAACGATTTTATTCCTCCCTTTCATAATAAGACTTATTTACGTTAAAGTCAAGATATTTAAAAATTGAACTTTTATTATTGAAAACGGGAAAAAATATTGTATAATTTCCCAAAATTTGTAACGTAAAGGTGAGTGTATGAAAGAGGTAGAAAAAAAAGAATACTACCAGATAGGCGAAGTAGCCAAGATGCTAAATATAACACCGCGGACAATAAGATATTACGAGGAACTCAAGCTCATGGATGAACCACTGAGGATAGACAATGGAATAAGATTATATTCAAAGGACGACATAAGGAGGCTCAAATTCATTCTAAAACTAAAAGAGCTTGGGTTAACTCTAAAAGAGATGCTCGAACTTGCAGACATATACAACGAACACAAACAGGAAAAAACCATACTCCCACGACTGATAGAGCTGCTTGACGCTCATATATCAAAGATAGACAAAAAAATATCCCGCCTTGCGTCACTAAGAAACGACATAGTTGGCTACAGGAAAAAAATCGTTGAGATACTAGAAAAAGAGGAATCCAAAGAAAAAAAGGAGAGTGTGTAGAGGTGTTCAGGGTTGACATTCAAGTAAGGTTCAGGGATCTAGACGCATACGGACACGTAAACAGCGTCGTGTATTACACCTATCTTGAACAAGCAAGAGTTGAAATGCTCAAACATCTAAACTTCCTTCAAGGCATATTCAAGGAAGCCTTACTGTTTGTAGCCCGCTCCGAGTGTACCTATAAGCATCCAATATCCTTGGAAGACAAGGTATACGTAGAGTTATGGGTAGAACATATAGGAAGAAGCAGTTTTGAACTTGGGTACAAC
Organism: uncultured Desulfurellales bacterium; assembly: GCA_964515405.1. Taxonomy (GTDB): domain Bacteria; phylum Campylobacterota_A; class Desulfurellia; order Desulfurellales; family CAZERD01; genus CAZERD01. The sequence goes on along the minus strand of CAZERD010000053.1, from coordinate 4,576 downwards.
ATCAAAAACGATAAAACATTATTTGCAACAGCAAAAACACTAATGGTGTGCGTCCATCCAGAAACAAACAAACCTATTGAGATCCCGTTAACGTTCAGGAAGGGTCTTGAGGAACTGAAGCAATGAACTATCACTCTATCCGCGTGGAAGTCCGGGACAGTATAGGATTAATACTGTTAAACAGACCAGACAAACTAAACTCACTCACAATGAGGTTCTTCCACGAACTTTCCACAGCTTCAAGTGAACTTGAAAAGAATGAAAACGTGGTAACTATAATAATAACCGGTGAAGGCAAAGCCTTTTCATCTGGATTAGACTTTAACGACTTCCTGAAACACTACGAGGAAAACAAACAAGGAAAACGGGAGGAAGACTTCCTCTACAACCAGATCGTTTTCATGCAAAATAGCATAAGCAGCATAGCAAACTCCAGAAAGGTTTATATAGCAGCTATACATGGGTACTGCTTCGGAGGAGGGCTCGACCTAGCATCCACCTGTGACATTAGAGTGGCCTCCGAAGACACCCTATTCTCAATAATGGAAACAAGGATGGGTATAGTAGCTGATCTGGGATCCATCCAAAGATTACCCCGCATCATAGGTGAGTCAAATACCCGTCTCTTAGCGTACACCTCCATGAAAATAGACTCAAAAACAGCACTCTCAATGGGTCTTGTAAGCAGGATCTTCAGAAACAGAGAGGAAACATTGAAAGGTGCATTTGATATAGCTTACAAAATAGCATCAAATCCAAAAGAAGCTGTATTTGGAACAAAAATCGCCTTAAACTACGGTATGTCAAGTACTGTTGAAGATGCCCTGGGATTCGCAGCAGAGTACAATGCCAAGCTTTTCGATTACAGGGAAATAAAGAAACGATTCTTGTCAAACCTGAGGAAAACCAGAAAAAACAAACCGATAGGATAAGCAATATTGCAAAAGGAGGCACACATGATATCTCATGAGATTGACTACGAGATAATAGGTGATGACATGCAGATCGTTGAAATCGAGCTAGACCCCGGGGAAACAGTAATAGCAGAAGCTGGAGCCATGAACTACATGGACGACGGTATTTCGTTTGAAGCCAAGCTTGGAGATGGGACGGATGCAGACGACGGCTTCTTCGGAAAGATATTCAGTGCAGGCAAGAGAGCGCTCGCTCAAGAGTCAGTATTCATGACTCATTTCACAAACGCAAGCGGGGGTAAGAAAAGAATAGCATTTGCAGCTCCATACCCAGGCAAGATTATCCCCTTCAACCTCTCAGACTTCGGGGGTACGATATTCTGTCAGAAAGATGCTTTCTTATGCGCTGCTCTTGGGACAAAAATAGATATAGCCTTTAATAGGAGACTTGGAGTTGGTTTCTTCGGTGGAGAAGGATTTATACTGGAAAAGCTCACGGGAGATGGAATGGTCTTCATACACGCATGTGGAACAATAGTAAAGAAAGAACTCCACGGTGGAACCCTTCATGTTGATACAGGCTGCCTCGTAGCATTTACCAGCGGCATAGAATACGACATTGAAAAAGCCGGCAACCTAAAGTCCATGATATTTGGTGGTGAAGGATTATTCCTTGCAAGGATGAGAGGGGACGGCATAGTTTATCTCCAAAGTTTACCTTTTTCACGGCTTGCCGACAGGATAGTGGAAAGTGCTCCGAAACTCGGCGGGGAACAGAAGGGAGAAGGTTCCATTCTCGGAGGTTTAGGGAGACTATTTGAATCTGACTAATCCGAGTTGGTATTGACTTTTAAGCACGTTTTTTATATAAACAAAACCGTGCCGAGATAGCTCAGTTGGTAGAGCAAGGGACTGAAAATCCCTGTGTCCGTGGTTCGATTCCACGTCTCGGCACCATTAAAAGCCTGTTATGACGCCGTTTAGGGTTGATTCCCTAAACGGCTTTCTTAGCTTGAAAAGACAAAGTAGATGAATAGTGGATAATCCCCCACCGTTGATACGCCCTATGAGCGGCGTTATTTAAGGTACCCAAATAAGATACTGCGGACCTTTCTGCCATACAGCGTACACATTGTTTTACTTTCAAGTAAAGTATACTTTTTAGATTTCTACCTTACCCCCACTTGTTCCGTAGCAACTATAGCACCACCGTCCCCAATCCTATACCTTTCCCGAGCCTTGCTACTAGCCCATCCAGTTCCCAAACCCAAGGAGAACCAACTATATTATTAGCAAAGTACTCACCTGTAAGAGATCCGTTACCAAATCTTTGCCAAAGCATCAGTGCCTTGAACGGTTCCATACTGGCTGACCACCGGATGGTATCGTGAACAAAACCCTGAGATATGGCCTGAGCTACGAGAGATTGAGAATCGAGCGAGGCTTTGAGTTCATAGTTCGCTGTTACCTATGGATAATTCGCAGCATCCCGGGAGGGGGAACATCATAGATACCATCGCCCAGGTATCATCAGAGAGATCCTATAGTACCTAATATCTGTAGCATGTCTCGTAGTCAACGTGTCTTAGCTGGGCAGCAACAGTTTAGCATTCACTCCCACAGAGAGTGATAGACATGTAGCAGAGGGGCATATATCCCTTAAAGCTCCTACAGTAAAAACAGATTAGAATTCCAGTTCTCGCATAAGTAAACTGATGATACGGAAACTGGAAGAAGCAAAACTCCCATCAGAGAGGTTTGCAAAAACCGCTTGTCAATTTATTTTGAAACCCACATGAAAAAACCAATCCTATAATGAACATTCCCTGGCAAACACATCAAGGTAGTTCAGGAGGACAAGGTATATAAGCAGGCCAATTTTAAGGGAATACACTCCGTAGTATAAAAATAACCATACCTATAGTTAACAACCCTAAGGTTTGGAAACTCTTTTTTATCGGTAGAGCAATGCCCCCTAACTAACGAGAGCAAAAATAAGCTGAATTAATACCGCACAATCGAAACATATATTAACAGCAGTTATAATCTCTGCACAATGGGGCCATTACAAGTAGATAAGTTACAAAATCATCCACTCCTACTAGAAGATCAGTCGCAAAGGTAAGCCCTGGCTGAAACTACTGCTTTATTGGTACTGAAAAAGCAGGACAACTCCTCAAATTGTTCCTATTCTGGCTGAAAGAGGTTGAATATATTGCCTCTGAAAGGACTTTCTATCGTGTGCTTAAAGAGGCCAATCAACTTCTCACAGAATTTCTACCAGAGCCAGAACTCATTCTAAACCCAGACATTTTACTGCTACAGGTCTCCAACAGGCATGGACATGGGATATTACTTATGAACATGCCAGATCTAAACATCCAGAACGTTGGGCAGGAAAAACCAGACATTGGTTACTGATTGAGGCAGTACATCTTAATCCTGCCTCATCAAACCCTAAAACTCCTGTAGCTATGGCTGCATGAATTACTACCTTTTTAGGCGACTTCTTTATTGAGAAACACTATGATTGATGATGAATAAATATTTATGGAAAAATCCCTATACGGATGTAATATAATGTACTAGTGGAAGAAAAGGCAATAGAAGTTTATATGAGGACCTCTTGCGAGGTATATGATGCATTTGAAGGATTATGGGTGGACAGAAATTAAGACAGATGCACATGATTATTTAATACCGGCTATTCGGGAAGCCTTAAATCTATTTAATGTTGAGAAAAACGCTCTTATTCTTGATGCAGGTTGTGGATCGGGTTATGTGCTTGGTGAACTTTACAAAAGCAACTACAAAAATATCTTTGGTTTCGATCTATCCGAAAGTGGAATAAATTTGGCTAAGAAAACATATAGCAATATTGCGAAGCGGTTTTTTCGTCATGATTGCTATGAAAAAAAGCTACCAACAGAGATGCCAGAGAAAAATTATGATATAATTCTTTCTATAGAAGTAATTGAGCATTTATACAGCCTAGATGTCTATTTATCAAACATAAATTATTGGCTTAAATATGGTGGTTTAGTAATACTGACCACTCCCTACCATGGGTGGTTAAAGAATTTAGCTATTGCAGTTACTAATAAGTTTGACAAACATTTTGATCCCTTATGGGAAGGGGGGCATATAAAATTTTTCTCTAAAAAAACAATCTTTGAAATTTTGAAAAGAAATAGATTTAAACCTTTAATGTTTAAAGGAATTGGAAGATTACCTTATCTTTGGAAATCTATGCTTATCGTAGCTGAAAAAGAGAAAAGAACAACATTCCAATAATCATTTTAACTCACAACGAGGAAAAATACATTGAGCGCGTGAGACTAAGAAAAACCTTCCTCGGACGGATAATGAAGTAAACTGGTGTCTATGTAAAAAGACAAGTTCATTTTATGGGCAGGTGGATTAAGCATGGTGGATACCATCCTACTCAGCTTCTCAGGATACGGAAGCGTGGTTATGGTTTTTTGCGAACAGCAATGGATGGATAAACATATAAAAGTCACAAAGGGGATAAATATTGACAAGCCCTCCTAACTACATGGTATTCCTCAAAAACAGTAGAGCTATGGGTAGTGCGATAGTAATAATGGCACAATAAATGTAAAAAGCTCATCTATAATTGTTTTTGTTTTCCTGCTTATGAA
>CAZERD010000052.1:0-10449 GCA_964515405.1 uncultured Desulfurellales bacterium | reverse complement strand
CAGGAGCGACGGGACTGGAGTTTACACATTAAGAGGGGGGTTGTCAAGGGGGTTGACATACTGATAAAAATTATTATACTAACCAGTTAGTTAATTCAAGGAGACCCAATGAACAAAAGGAAGACCATCCTTGCCAAAGCCAAACAACTCTTCGCTGAGAAGGGATTCGACGGAACCACAGTAGACGAGATATCCGAGCTATCAAAAACCAACAAAGCCATGATATATTATTATTTTGGGAGTAAGGAAAAATTATATGAGGAAGCCTTTAAATCCAGTTTAGAAATCATGTATAGGCGTCTCCTCAAAGAACTCTCCAGCACCGAGGATCCAAGAGAATCCCTGAAAAAATACATAGAAACATTCTACAACCACGCCCAAGAGGATGGAACACTCCTGAGGATACTAACAAGGGAAATTGCTTCAAACGGAAAGCACTTTCCTCCGAATATCGCAAACACATTTATAAAAATCGTTAAAATATTGGATGACATACTCCAAAAAGGATCCACTAGTGGCATCTTCAATGTAAGGGAGACGAAAATCGTACACTTCATAATACTGGGAACCATAAGTTACCTACTGATTAGCGCTCCATTGAGGGCACAGTTGAAAGATAAACTCCAGCATATACCAAGCTTCCTCAACGATGACAAAGAAACAATAGATAAACTATCTAAACTCATACTGGAGGGATTAAAAAATCATGAATATTAAAACACTGCTACTCTCCACCCTAATATGCGCACTACTGCCTTTACAGGCATATCCATTGAGCATGAAAACTCTGTTTCAGGCTCTAAAGAAACAGCCAGTTACAAGAATAGACAAAATCATTGAAAAAAATGCTACCATCTCCGTGAACAAAACAACATCCACCCTTTTCCCCAAGGTATATGCCATAGCCTCGTATGAGCAGTACAGCTCTCCAACATCCATGATCCCATTGACACCCACAGAAAGTGCAGAGATGTTAAGGAAAAATAGTCCGTTACCCTTCAGCAAAACAATAAAACAACTCGGGATACAGATTGAAATGCCAATTCTCCTCCTACCAATATTTAGCCTAACAAAAAAGGCAGAAGAAATGAAAATAAGTACCATGGAACAAATGAAACTAAATCTGATAAAAAATGAAGCTGTTCTTGTAACGCTAAACGCCAAACTCAGATATTTGGAATTACTCAAAAGAGCTATGCTGGCAAGAGAATCATCCCTCAAATCATCCCTTGCAATAGTAGAAAAAGGTATAAAAGCAGGAAGAACTCCAGCGATACAAGCTCTGAAAATAAAAAATAAAATAAACCAGCTCAACGTTGCCATAAATCAGCTAATAATCTCCAGAAACAGCATAATATCCTCCATTGAAACACTAACGTCCATAAAACTGCTACACTCCGTACCTATGAAACAAACAAAAAAGATAAGGAAAGGAGCATTCTTCAGCATGAAACCCTTGGAATACGCATTGAAAGCTCAAGAATACGACGTCAAAGCCAAACAGTCAGAACTATATCCATCAATATATCTCAGAGGATTCGCCGTTAGGAAATTCGGCAAAAGCTATAACACCGGCGATCCTGTAATCGAAAACTATGCAAGCATAGGCATATATCTGAAACTCCCCATTTTCAACAAAACCACATACACAGATATACAAAAGGCCGAAGCAAACTGCACAAAATACAGACTAAAACTCCAACAACTTAAAATAGAACTGAATTCAGAAGCAAAAAACCTCAACGAAGAGCTAAAACTAATAAATAGTTCCATGAAACTAGCGGCAAAAACCGTAAATAACCAGAGAAAGCTTCTGAAGTATGCCAAAGTAGCCTTCAAAATAAAGAGAATGACGGAGGAAGAATATTTAAGGTATGAGGATGAGCTCCTAACCGCTCAAGCAGACTTGTTTAACCTGGAAACAAAGAGATGGGAAGTTATCTCCAAGTTGGCCGTGATATATGGGAATAATTTAGAGGAGATTGTACAATGAAAAAGATTGTACCCATAGTAATAGTTGCTATAGCACTAACAATTGGTGGAGCATTGCTAATTAAAAAGAAGAAAGAAGAACTGAACAAACTCAATCCACCAAAGATCTACCCAGAAGTAGTTAAAACCATAAAGCCAAAGGAAACAGATTTCATGCTCACACTCACCTCACTTGGTGTAATAAAAAGTGGAGCAAACGTAGTTATATCAACCAAGGTAGCAGCAAGAATACTGAGCATAAAGCCTCTCGGCAGCCTAGTAAAAAAAGGAGAAATAATAGTAAAACTTGACTCAAACTCAACCAGGTCAAAAATTCTAAGCACAAAAACGGAACTGAAATCGTTATACTCAAAGCTCAGAGCAGCTAAATTATCCTTAAAAAATCTCATACTATCACACGAAAGAACCAAAGAACTGATGAATGTAAATGGGGCATCCATAGAACAATATCAGAAAGAAGCAGATACCATATCAAACATGAGGGCAAACATATCATCCATAGAATCGCATATAAAAAACATGAAAACCACTCTCAGGGAGCTCAACACACTGCTGGGATACACAATAATAAAATCCCCTATAAACGGAATCATAAGCAAAAAGTTCCAGAATATCGGCGATATGGCAATGCCGGGGAAACCAATATGCGAAGTCAGCACAAGGGAAAACAAATACATACTCATTGATCTGCCAAGCAATATAAAACCGAAGGGAATAATATTTCACGGTAAATTCTACAAAGTTTTCCCCCTAAACAGCACATTTAACGGTTTGAATCAGTATAAGGCAGATATCTCAACAAATCTAAACTCCGGCTCAAGGGTAGAGGTGGGAGTTGTGGTCTTCAAAGGTAAAGCTATAAAGCTCCCATTTGACGCAGTGTTGAGTGACAACGGAGCAAATTACGTCTTTGAGTTGACAAACCAAAGGGCTATACCCATCAAAGTGCATATAATAGCACATGGAGAAGAAGGGCTGGCCATCAACAACCAGAGGATAATAGACAAAAACATCATCGTTGCCAAACCAGATATCTTTATAAAGCTCCTCGGTGGAGTAAAGGTAGTAAAGGAGCAATAGATGTTTGAGTATTTCTACGAGAGACCATACACCTTGTTCAGCATCATAGCCCTCTTCTTCGTGCTAGGCATCATAGGTCTGAATGAGTTACCCAAAAACCTTTTCCCAGACAGCGCAAGACCAGAGGTAGTTATAGTTACGCAAATACCTGGAGCAACAGCTACAGTAGCTGCAAGCACAGTTTCAAAACCAATAGAGCAAGAAGTCTCGAAAATAAGCCTTGTTAGACAGGTAAGCAGCATAAATACTGCCAATTTCTCCATAGTGAAGGTGGAATTTGAGTATAAAAAGGGCCTAAAAAACGCAACCGTAGATGTTTCAAACGCACTTGCAAGGGTAAAATCCAAGTTACCACTAGATGCCCACCCATCAATATACACAGTGGGAAGCTTTACATTACCCGTTGATGTTATATCACTAAGCCCCAAAAACTCAAGCATAACGCTTGGAGACATAAGAAAAATAGCTGATAATTTCATAAAACCTTACCTTCTGAGCAACAGAGAGATAGGAAACGTAGAGGTGTTCGGTGGATACAAAGGTGCCATAACCATAGCCATAGACCCATACAAGGTTGCCAAATACAATCTATCCATAGATAGAATCATAAATGCAGTAAGGTCCATAAACAAGGATATGCCTATAGGATTCATGAAAGGAAAAAACAACTTTTTCACTCTTACATACTACGGGGAAAGGGACGAAGTGGAAAAGCTAAAACAACTACAAGTCGCACCAAACATCCCTTTGAGCAGCATTGCCACAGTAAAATGGTCGTACGAAAAGAGATTCAGCGGATACATGGGCAATGGCAAGAAAGCAATAGCTCTAGCAATAGAAAGAGCACCTGGAGGAAATGTGCTCGCCGTAAGTAACGCAGCAAGAAAAGCGATGAAATACCTTGAGAGGAAATACCCTAACATAAGATTTGAAATCTCAGACACCCAGAGAACCCTGATAGAAACATCCAACTCAAACATGTTAGAAGCTCTTAGAGATGCAATCATATTTACATTGTTCGTCTTACTAATATTCTTAGGCAACTTTAGAGCTATAATAGCAGCAGGTCTGTCAATACCAATGGTCTTCTTTTCAACCATAGCCATATTATGGCTAACCGGAGGTGAATTAAACATAGTCGTCTACACGGCCATCATACTCGCTCTGGGTATGCTCACCGACGATGCAGTTGTCGTGCTTGAAAACATAGAAAGACACCTAACAGAGTTGAAAGAAGATCTAGAAACAGCCATTAAAAACGGTACAAAGGAGGTAATAGGCCCCGTTTTCGCAGGCACATTATCCACCATAGTCGTCTTGTTCCCAATGATGTTCGTTGGGGGATACGCCCAAAAAATATTCATGCCGTTGGTCTCAACGCTGATAATAGCCCTAATCGTTTCATACTTCCTTTCAGTGACATTTATACCCAAGCTATCAGCCTATCTCTACAAGCACGGGACCAAGAAAACCGCAGTAGAACAATGGTTTGAAAAATTGTATCAGAAAACAATCGGCAGGTTGATACAACCCTATGTCGGTATACTCAAATTCTCCAATGGAAGAGGCAGATACCTTAGGAGAGTCATGCTCATAGCTGGAGTACTTGTGGTTCTGCTTGTAAGCGTGAAAACAATCATGCCAGTCATAGGTCAAGATATAATGCCACCCATGGACACCGGGATAATAAAGATACATGTCAAATTTAGCTCAAACGATACCGTTGACTCCGTGGAAAAAAGAATAAAACCGTTTCTCACTTGGTTACACAAGCAAAAGTATGTTGTCATGAGCTCAGCTTCATTCGGCTCCGAGGCAGGTGTAATGGCCTTTGGGAGCGGAGGGTTACCAAGTGAGGCTTCCATAACAGTAAACTGCGTTGATAGATTCCATAGAAAGCTAAACATGTGGCAAATTGAAACAATATTCAGAAACAGGCTCAACAAAATCCCAGGGATAAAGAGCGTAGATGTTTACGACTATGGAGCTACACCGCTCTCGTCAATAAGGGCACCCCTTGACGTAAGGATACAGAGTCCAACATATCAAAACCTGCCAAGAGAGGCTTTAAAGATAAAGAAAGCCATGGAGCACATAAAGGGACTAACCTCTGTCGACACAAGCTGGGAAAAAGATTTTGAGGAAGTGAAAGTTAAAATAGACACAAACAAAGCCCTAAGCTACGGCCTAACACCTTACTCCATAGCCATGCAAATACCAACAAACGGCAGAATCGTATCCCTCAACGGGAACTTCATTTCAATGAACACACAACCTGTTAGAGTATATCTCAAAGGAAAGTTCAGCAGAAACCTTGAGAGCATAAAGCTGTTACCTATAAAAACACCACATGGCTACTATATCCCGCTAGATGCCGTAGCAACATTCGAGAAAACCCTCAGTGCAGCAAAAATAGAAAGATACGATCTCCTCTACAGCGTGGACGTGACAGCATACAGGAACAAAAAACCCATAAGTCTTATAACAGAAGACAGTGATAGAGCTCTAAAGCATATAAACACAACTGGGTTCCGCATATCTCAAGCAGGCAGCATATCCCAGTTAAATGAAAGCTTCAAAAGAATGATAAAAGCCATACTCATAGGGGTCATAGCGTTAATAATGGTATTGATAGCCGTTTACCGTTCTGTGAGGATGGCCCTTGTCATGATTGTGGTTCTCCCACTCTCAATGATAGGCGCGGCATGGGGAATGCTCATATTCAATAAGCCCAGTTGTATGCCCAGCCTCATGGGCCTTCTGCTACTGTTCGGCATAATCATTAAAAACTCCGTTTTGCTTATAGACTTCTACCAGAAATACAGGGAGAAGGAATCTCCATTTGGGAGCGCCATAGAGAGTGTAAGGGTAAGGTTTAGACCCGTCATGATGACAGCATTCGGCACTATAGCAGGAATGATACCTATAGCCCTTGAATGGGCAGTGGGCTTGGAGAGACTTTCCCCTTTGGCAGATGTAGCCGTCGGAGGGCTACTTGTCGGAACATTCCTAACGCTGGTTTACGTACCTATGTTCGCATATATGTTTGACTCCACTAAAGAGAAATAAGCCAGTCTCAAAAACTCTTGTATTTACAAAATACTCCGAAAATAGTAGTATGGGGGAGGGGTTGTATGCTTAAAACCAACGAAACCCTATTAAAAGAAAGATTGCCAAAAATACATGCAAAACTACATACCCTATGCTGTGAACACAGAGAAATAAAGGTTGAGCAAAATGGTATATCAATAGATGGTATCTTAACAGATAACAGAGATGTTAAAACAACCAGGTTAAGACCTATAGACACCATTGTGGTGTACGGATTCGGATGCGGCAATACACTGAGAAGAATTATTGAGCACTCACCCAAAAGCAACCTAGTGTGTATAGAAACTGATCTGTGTGTCATAAAAAAAGCCTTAGAAAGCGTGGATCTATCAGATATTCTGAAATTCAAAAACCTTATCCTCGTCACACCAGAAGAAAACAGATTGCAGAGGACCTTACAACTCACCATTGAAATCCTGAAAAACAAGCTAACATGGGGAAATGTCGTTGAGTATCAGATACCAGGCTACGAGAACATAAAGCAGTTCCCACTCAAAAAAGCCCGCGAAATCCTAAAAAAGCTGTACTCCCCTATACTGCTGAACAGAAACACACTCATAGGATTCTCCCAAACAATAAGTGAAAACATTATCAAAAACATTCCCGACATGGTCCACGGCACTCATATAGACAAACTTCGCAATTTATTCAAAGACACACCTGTAGTTATAGTGGCCTCGGGCCCGTCACTATCTAAAAATATTGACCTACTCCATGAGGTCAAAGGCAAAATACCTATAATAGCAGTTGATTCAGTGGTATCCATACTGCTTAATAAAAACATACACCCCGACATCATGTGCGGGGTTGATTACAAACAGGTAACAATGGAAAAGTACACTCCTATCCTGAAGTTGAAAAAGAAAAGCGACATTACATACATCTGCGAGGGTGCAATACACTACTCCATACCAAAGCTGTTCAGGCACACAATATTCAACCACCAACCATCATCCTTAATAAAGTATTACGAAGAAATAACAGGTAAAATGGAAATGGATAAGCTATCCATAAACGCTGTAACCCATCTTGCCATGCTTACGGCCTATATAACAGGAGCAAACCCCATCATTCTGATAGGTCAAGACTGGGCTTATTCAGGAGCAATGGACCATGCAAAAGGTGTATATCTTGAGGGCAAAATACCCGGAAAGATCCTATGGATCAAGGGAAACTACCAAGAGAGAGTACCAACTGACGCAAACCTAATGAGCGGTCTACAAATAGCAGAAATCATCTCAGCAAGGTTCAAAGAACGCGGAATAAGGGTTATCAATGCCACAGAAGGCGGTGCCTTCATCTCAAACACAGAACTCATGACATTCAGAGAAGCAATAGACACATTTATAAGAAAAGGTATTAGCTACAAACCTATAACACTGAACAGCGACAAACCAAACTTCAGACAGTTTGTAGAAGCAACATCCAGAATAAAAAAAGACATACAGGAGCTGATAAAGGAATCCTCCAAGGCCCTAAAACTGGACTATGAAATAGAGAAAAAATGGAAAAAAACAAGGAGAGAATCGGATATAGCAAAACTTGTGAAAGAATCAAACAGAATAAACGACGAATTGACATTTAGTTTCATACTAAGCAACGTAGTGGCACAGTATTATTTTGAGGAATTCTTCAACTTCTACCAAGAAGAGGTGGATATAGAGGGGCATACCACAGAAAAAAGAATAGAACAATCAATAAAATACTTCAGGCTCATAAGGGAAAAATCCCAATTAGTGCTGAAGAAAATTGAAGAACTGGAACTCCACCTAAAGCTCCTTGAGGAGTATTATTCAAACAAGGAAATATTTCTGCAGAACATAGATAGTGTCTTAAAGCTGTGCAAATCCCTCGTTGCTTTTAGAGACATGTATAGAGGGCTTGAAATAGCAAAAGAAGCCGCTGGGGTACACGACAGAGCAGAGTTATACTACTACATGGGAAAATTCTACGGTATGAACGTATTCACGCACAGGGAATCTATTGAATGTTACGAGGAGGCTCTATCAAGAAATCCCAAATTTGAGGAAGCAAAATTTGACCTCGAAGTGGAGAAAAAAAAGCCCGAATCCCACTTTATACTGGCACAGAAAGCTATAAACGAAAACAATTTAACACTAGCAAAACGTTTCATCAGAAGGGTTCTCCTTATGGAACCAAATAATAACACAGCCAGAAAATGGCTAAAAACAATAGAAGAGGCAGAACACTCAGAGAAACAGGCTATACAGCAGAAATTATTATTCAATCAATTAAAAGAAGACTCTATATCCTACTCAACCTACAAAACAGCCTTTGAACTCATCAAATCAAACAAGCTTGATGAAGCCTTCTCCAATCTAATGAAGCTTTACAACACCTACGGGGCATTCGGAGATGTACCTTTTCTCCTGGGAAGCATTCTTATAGATAAAGGAAAAATAGACGAAGCAGAACGTTATATCCGTGAAACCATAGACCACTCAGGATACTCCCCATTCGTGCATTTAGCTCTGGGCAAGATATACCTCATCAAAAACAACCCCTCGCTAGCGATGGAGCATCTGGAAAAAGCTGTTGAAGATAAAGAAGAACTCAAACCCGAAGTGGGAGACATACTGGGGAACCTTTACTTTCAAGTCAAGGATTACACAAAGGCGATAGAGTATTTCAGAGCTCACTTACCAATCTCACCGGACAAATCCCAGACCGTTACCAAAATAGCCATGTGCTATAAGGCTCTCGGCCTTGAAAAGGAATACGAAGTGCTAATCAAGAAAGCAAAAGAACTAAAAACACACTAAAGGGAGCCAAGATGTTCAACAGTAAAAACATACTGATAACGGGTGGCACAGGAACATTCGGGAAGAGAATAACAAGAACACTTCTTGAAAAGTACAAACCAAACAAGATAATTATATACTCAAGGGATGAACTCAAGCAATACGAAATGGCTCAGGCATTCAACGCCCCGTGTATGAGATACTTCATAGGCGATATAAGAGACAGAGACCGCCTGTTCATGGCAATGAGAGATGTTGACTACGTTATTCATGCGGCGGCTCTCAAACACGTACCCATAGCAGAGTATAATCCCATGGAAGCTGTCAAAACAAATGTTTATGGAGCAGAAAATGTGATATTCGCGGCTATAGAAAATGGGGTCAAGAAGGTGATGAACATCTCCACAGACAAAGCTGTAAACCCCATAAACCTTTACGGAGCAACAAAACTCGCCGCAGACAAGCTCTTTATAGCTGCAAATAACATAGTCGGTAGAGGACCAACAAGATTCTCAATAACGCGGTACGGGAACGTCATAGGTTCAAGGGGTTCAGTGGTTTCCCTGTTCAAAAGACTTAGAGATGAAAAAGCTGAGTTCATACCCATAACAGACGAAAGGATGACAAGGTTCTGGATCACCATACAACAGGGAGTGAACTTCGTTCTCAAGAACTTTGAGAGAATGCAGGGGGGAGAAATATTCGTTCCCAAGATACCTTCTATGAAGGTTATAGACCTGGCAAAAGCCATATACCCAGATGGAAAAATAAAAGTAATAGGCATAAGACCGGGGGAAAAACTACACGAGGTAATGTGCCCCCGGGATGACAGCCATTTAACCCTTGAGTTTCCGGACCACTATGTTATCAGACCATCAATAAGATTTTCAGGAAAAGCAGACTACTCTGTAAACAGGCTCGGTGAACGCGGAAAACCAGTCGGCTACGGATTTGAGTACAGTTCCGACAAAAACACATGGTGGCTCACCAGAGAAGAAGCCCTTAAACTCATAGAAGAATGATACCATATAGCAGACAGTGCATTGATGAAGAAGACATAAAAGCTGTGGTTGAAGTGCTAAGATCAGATCTCCTGACCACGGGTCCAGCAGTACAATTATTTGAAGACGAAATAAGACGTGCCACAGGAGCCAAATATGCAGTCGCTGTGTCAAACGGTACCGCCGCGCTACACATAGCCGCACTCAGTATTTTAAAGGAAGGGGATGAGGTGATAACTACACCCAACTCATTTGTAGCCACCTCAAACTCCATACTTTACGCTGGAGCAAAACCCATATTCGTTGATATAAACAAAGACGGTAACATCAACCTTGACATTGCAGAAGAAATACTCCGCAACAATAGTAAGATAAAAGCCATATTTGTAGTTCACTTCTCCGGGAAAATGGTTGATCAGGAACATCTCGCCCATATTAGAGAGAAATACGGTATAAAGATACTCGAGGACTGTTCACACTCCCTTGGGGCGTCAGTAGAATTC
>CAZERD010000051.1:0-10487 GCA_964515405.1 uncultured Desulfurellales bacterium | reverse complement strand
AAGATTCGTTCTCTGTAGAGGATGGTGCTGAATATCACCCAAAGCGGGGATTGATGTACTACTGGATGGATGGGACAAGCACAACCACCCAGACCAAGATACAATATTACCACGAGTATGACAAATTCTTGGGCTTTATACCTATAAGCAAGAGGCACTTTACCACGTCAGATATAGTTAGTAAGAATACGGAAGAGCTGAGTGGAAGCCAACTACCGCAGGGTGATTATGTTGGGTTTGAGAATATAGCTTCTGGTTACTCAGCCAAACTAAGAGACAAACAGCTGTTATACGCTTATAAATCAACTAGTAGCGTAAACTTTGATAAAAAGGTATTCCAAAGGGATTCTTCCGGGACAAAATGGTACTGGAAACACGGTTGGATACTGACAAGGAAAACTTGGATAAAGAGAACCGTGATTTATCAGAAGGGAACAGATACCTTCTACTATAATGCTGTTAAAGCCGATTACCCAATAAAAATATACTTTGAAGGCTATAAAAACGGTAAGGTGAATATATCTTCCAAAGGAGACATAATCCTTGAGGGAGGCATCTCAAACGCTAATGGTACCACGGTTGTTTCGGCAGAGGGGAACATAGTTGAGTCCTCACTTTCTCCTATTCAGGGAGCTAAGATAAAGCTTTCCGGGATAAATGTAGGCTCTGAGAACTCTCCGGTGAATATTACCGGCGTGATCGTGAATAGCGGCGCCGAGAATCCTAAGGTTGACATTAACTCTCCTAGTACTGATAAAACTCTCAGCAATGTGTATATTAATGCTGTCGGTACAGGTATAGACATTTCAAATATCTCTGCTGATGGCAGTCTAAAAATAGTATCAGACAGGGGTATATATTCGGAACAAGGAATTATAATAGGTAAAAGTATCTATCTTGAGGCCAAAAACGGGAGTATTTCCTCTGGTGTGGCGTCGGATCCGTACATAAATATCAAAACAAACTCATCTAACGGCGGTACACTTACCATGATATCCACCAAGGGTAACATATATGTTAGAGAAAAACAGGGTGATCTTAGAGTATATCAGATAAAGGCGGCAGGAGACGTATACGTGGACGTACCAAATGGTACCATAGTAGACGGCAATCCCAACGAGAAGGTTGACAAAAGGACAAAACAACAGCTCCTCACTCTGTGGGGCAACATGGAGCTCACCGGTGATAAAGCCGACAGTAAAAACAAACAGCAAATACAGGCATATGATAGGTCAATGAATGTAGCATATCAGAACTATTGGAAAAATTATAGGCATCTAAAGGTAAACTCAAACGGTACGTACAGCTACTCTGAATACGATCCAAACGTCGAGTTTAAGCTCACGCAAACCCAGGTTAAGGCGCTTGAATCTTCTGGGTGGACAGAGACACAAATTCAGCAATACGAGAATAATATGACTCAGAAGTTCAGAGAATGGGGTAAAACACCTTATAACCCAAACTTCTCATACGAAGCTACCGAGGGAGAGATAAAAAACATAAGCTCAGGGCACAGGTGGACCAAAAACGAGCTTGAGTCGCCGATCCCAGCTTTCGTGTTCAACAAACATACTACAAGCACCGTGTATGAGATAGAAGAACCCAACATAATTGCGAAGAATGTTACACTTACGACTGGAGGTTCCATAGGTACAGATAACGGTGACGTTACGTACAATTACTCCAATCCTGATAGCGTAAGTGAGCAGGAGAAACAGAAGATAGAGCTCGCATTGGCATCGGCAGAGAGGGGGGATATAGAATGGAAACGTGATAAAGAAACGCTTATTATCCACCAAAGGGATGATCTCAATATTGATGCTAATGGATGGATATATGCCCAGGCTAACGACCATATATATCTGGGCTCAAATAAGGGAATAACCATAAGAACAATTAAGAGCGGGAAAAGGATAAGACTGAAGGTAAAAGGCAACATACTCCCACAAAACGGTGAAAGCGTAAATCTACAGGCTCCCGATGGGCTTATTGTTGAATCGGAAGAGGGAAGCATAGGAAACAAGAACCTCCCCGTAAGCGTCAAAATCAATGATGGATCCCCAATTGTGGCAAGAGCGGAAAAAGGAATCTACTTGTATAAGCATAGCGGCAGTCTCTACGTTGATAGCATCTATAGTCCTTCAACAGTGGTTCTAACAGTGCCTAATGGAGGAGTTTATGACTGGCTTGAGGATAATGAAAGCGATATAACAGCTGACAGTATAACAGTCAACGCCACTGATGGCATAGGCCAACCTGGTGGGACAGATAAAGCACTAGACGTGGACCTAATCGGCAGTCAGGGAGAGCTGAATATACAAAGTCCTTCAGGTGGAGCAAATGTTTTTTCAGAACACTCTATAAAACTCGGTAATGTACAGGTGAAACGCGAGCTTACAGTATATTCCTTTAATGATATAGATGCACTAAAACCTGTACATGCTGGTGGAGCAGATCTTGAATCCTGGAATAACATTAAAGTAAATCAAAACGTGTCGGCAAAGAAAGGTGTTTATCTTTACTCCAAAAATGGCAGTATAAACACCACAGGCAAAATTACTGCCAGTTGGATAAACATTGATGCCGGCGGTAGCATAAAGACAGAGGGGATGCTGAACGTTGGTAAGAGTATTTATCTCTCGGCAGGCGGAGGCATTGTACAGGACAGTACGTTCAGGGGTCATGATATATCTATCTCGGGAGGTTACTATACAAGTAACAGTGCTGTGGTAGCTTCTAGTTTCATAAAGGTGAATACAACGGACAGTGGAATTGATATAAGGAGTTCTATTAATGCAGACTCTATAAAGTTCAAATCTTTCGGCGATATACTACTGCGTGAGGGTTCCCAGCTTATCAGTGGCTCTAGCATTGCAATAACTTCTAATTCTAATATAGTTACACGATCTTACATGTTGAGCAATGATAGTATAAATATTAATACTGCAGGGAATCTAAATGTGTTAGACGGGAGCATTAGGACGGTGAACGGCAATATATATATAACCGTGGGCGGCTTTTATCAGGCACCGCCAACAGCAATCCTTTCCAAGGGAGACATCAATCTAAAAAGCAGCATAGGTAATGTGTCTATATCTATGCTTGATTCAAACAGTGGGAATGTGAACATAGTCTCAGCAGGTAAGATAATAGATAGCGCTTTGGCTAGATTGCCGGGTAATACAGATATAAAGGCTAAAGGTGTATCACTAAGTGCACAGACAGGTATAGGTTCGAAGACACGTGATGGTGCACTAGACATATCATCTGGTAGTATTGCTGCACATTCTGCACAGGGAGAGATATACGTAGATGCAGATAGACAAATCAATATACGCTCCATAGAGACAGGCAGAGGAAATATTTCACTAAGCGTAGCCTCGGGTAATATAAATGTTGGATTTATACAAACCAAAGCAGGCGGAATTTATCTGGAAGCTCCCAAAGGTTCTATTATGGACGGTCCATCAACCGATATAATAGCTACATCTGATTCAAGACTTGTAGCTGGCAATTTGGTTGGGGACATTAATAACCCTGTAAACGTGCGTATTGTTGGAGGAAACCTTTCAGTAGGAGCTAGGAAAAAAGAGGCGTACAATGTTTCTGTGGATATAGACGGAGTGGTTTCCCCCTCCCACGTGTTGCACATAATCAACGTCCCACCTGGCTTAGTGTTGCTGAATGATCATAAAATGGGTGGAGGTGTTGTAGATAACATTTATAGATCAGCAGCCTCTGAGGAGTCAGCGCCGGTTGCAGAATCTTCTCAGGCTGTAGCTTTTGGTTGGAATTCAGGACTTACATCAGTTGCCACAGCTCAGACCAGAGGAAACAGTATGATAACCTATAATAATGGAGTACTTGAAACCACTGGTGCCCCACAGGGGAACAGAAAGGAGAAGAACGAGACACATAGGTAGAAGGGATCAGTTTCCTTATGATCTGTTTACTACCCAACGCGTAATGCACGCCTCCAGAGAGTTAACAACAACCAGTGGTTCTGCTGAACCCTCCACAGTAAAGTGGCATACATGTGTATAGCATTCGTGGCGTGTCAAGTACAGGTAGCGTAGGGATTCTTCCTCGCTAAATAGCGGTCTGTTCTCACTGTTTATTCTTTTGAGAATTAGGTCAAAAGGTGCCTTCAAATAAGCAACAATACCGATTTCTCTTAGCAGTTTACCATTATCGAGATAACATGGCATTCCACCACCGGTGGAAATAATGGAGTCTTCAATATTATGCAGCATTTCAAAGATGAGTTTTCGTTCTTCCTCCCTAAAAAATTTCTCACCATACTTTTTGAATATCTCAGAGATACTCAGGCCCACATTCTTAGAGATAACCTCATCTGTATCAAGGAAAGGTCTCTCCATCTTCTCAGAGAGTACTTTGCCTATGGTGGATTTCCCAGATCCCATGAATCCTATGAGTATAATATTCATTTGGAGAAAATATACTCCCTGTATTCCGTTATCCGCGCTCTCAATTCAGACATTGTGTCCGAACCAAATTTCTCAAGGTAGGCATCAAGAATACACATAGATACAACGTTTTTAGCTATCACAGAGAGAGAAGGAACTGCGCACACATCACTCCTTTCTTTTACCGCATCAACTTGCTTTTTTGTTCTTATATCAACGCTTTTAAGTGGTTTCATCAGCGTTGGTATAGGTTTCATATAGATATTCACAACTATATTTTCCCCATTGGATACCCCCCCCTCTATACCACCAGCTCTATTCGTTTCCCTGAAATAACCTCTTTCTGAGCTATAGTATATTTCATCATGCACAGCAGAACCAGGAAGTAGAGACGCAGAAATACCATCCCCTATTTCAACAGCTTTTACTGCCTGAATGCTCATAAGGTAATAGGAGAGTCTGGCGTCCAACCTCCTATCCCACTGGGAGTAAGAACCAAGACCTGGTACTACTCCAGCAACAACTACCCTCACAGCACCACCGAGTGTATCCCTGGCTCTCTTAGCTTCTTCTATTTCTGCTATCATAAGTCTTGTAGCAAGTTCATCTGGACAGAATACAGGGGAACCTTCAGTTTTGACCTCCAGTTCATGGATGTTTATACCACTTAGTTCATTCATTCTAACTTTCCCTATAGCAGTAACAAAAGCCACCACACTGACACCTACTTCCCTCAGTACAAGCCGAGCTAAGGCTCCAGCCGCTGTCCTGACTGATGTCTCTCGTGCACTTGATCTTTCAAGAACATCCCTTATATCACTTCTGTCATACTTCAAGTACCCTCCGAGATCCGCGTGACCAGGTCTTGGGTGAAAAACCTCTCTCCCGCCCTCACCAAAGGGAGACATAACGCTCTTCCAGTTCTCAAAGTCTCTGTTTTCCACTGATATAGCTATTGGGGAACCTATGGTTTCTCCTCTTCTTAATCCACTGAGAAAAACAACCCTATCCTTCTCTATGTTTTGTCTGCCGCCTCTGCCATAGCCAGACTGTCTCAGCATAAGGTCCCTATTTATGAAGCTTTCGTCCACATTTAGACCTGCAGGGATTCCCTCAATTATACCCACGAGCATCCTACCGTGGGATTCACCAGCGTCAACAAACCTCAGTCTCAATTCTGCCTCCAGCATTTTTATCAGCTATCCTTGTTAGCTGCATCAGTTTTTTCTTGACAAAGTAGTGAAAAGTTCCCTTCTCGAACCTGTTTTTTACTCTTCGTCCTGATCTTATCCCTGAAAACAGTTCTATGGCATCATCAATGTCCTCCACCGTATATATATGAAATTCTCCCTTCTCAACAGAGCACTTTACGTCATCGGAAAGAACGAGGTTATCAAGGTTGTTCTTGGGTATGACAACTCCACTACTCCCAAGGCGACCTGTCAATTTACATACTTCATAGAATCCTTCTATCTTTTCATTAACCCCTCCTATAGGTTGTACCCTACCGTTCTGATCCATAGAGCCCGTAACAGCCAGATCCTGCCTGATGGGTATGTCGGCTATGGCTGAAAGCAAGGCAAGTGTTTCAGCTATGCTTGCCGAGTCTCCTTCTATAACAGAATAGGATTGATCAAAAGAGATTGTGGCAGATAGACTTATCGGCATATCAAAAGCATACATATACCCCAAGTAACCCATCATTATATATGAAGCCTTGTCAAATATTCTGCCACTCAGCTTTGATTCCCTTTCCACGTTAAGAATACCCTTGTTTCCCGCGAAAACCTTCGCAGTTATTCTGTTAGGTTGCCCAAATGAGAAATCCCCAAGGTCTATCACTGAAAGGCCGTTAACCTGCCCTACCCTCTTACCGTCAAGCTCTATAAGTATTTGACCGGTTTTGACGAGCTCGTATATCTTTTCCTTCCAGATGTTTCTCAGGAACACCTTCTCATCTATAGCCTTTTTTATATCGTTGTACCCAAGATACATACCATCAGACGCGAAGTGAGCTTCCCTCAGAATATCAAAAACATCGTCTGTATAAGCCCAAAGCTTCCTTTTATGGGAAGCCATCCTTGAACTGTACTCAAATAGGGCTTTAAAACCTCCTGTGTCAGGTTTCTTTAAACCAGCCTCCTTGCAAAACGAAAGCACTCTTGAGGCATACTTCTCAAGACTTTCTTCCTCAGCGTCCACAGAGGCATCAAAATTTGTCTTGAGCTTGAATAACTTGCCGAACTCCTCATCATACTCAAACAAGATGCGATAAACCCACTCGGGCCCTATCAGCACTACATTAACATCCACATCCATGGGTTCAGGTTTAAGCGTTTCAGATGCTATGAATCCATACTTTTCTCCCAGATCTTCTATTGTTGCTTTTCTACTGACTAAGGTCTTTTTGAGGGTTTCCCAAACACCGGGATTGGAAAGAACGCTCACAGCATCAAGTATCAAGTATCCACCGTTAGCCTTGTGTATAGCTCCTGCCACTATGTTGGTAAAATTGGCTACAAATGCCCCAAAGTACGCCTGCTTTTCCACCTTGCCAAATACATTATAGTATGTGGGATTTTCCTCATATATAATCGGCACACTCTCAGAATCTAAACTATCAACTAGCACATTGACTTTGTATTCTGTGTACTTATTCTCTTGTTGTAGGAATGGAAACATCTGCTGTTTCTGAGGGAGAAATATGGATATGTTGTCTAACGTATAGCTTTCAACCTCATCAAGGTACTTCTGAACGCAATCAATTCCATCAAATTTCTCTTTCATTTCATCTATTTTGTGGGCCACAACAAATAATCCCATTTCATCATTAATCTTATTTATCTGTTCGTGTTTCTCTTTTTCTATCTCTCTCGTTTTACGGAGAAAAGTGTTTATATGCTCCTCAAGTTTTTTTCTTCTTTCTTCAATAGCTTTTTTTGTCTCCTGAGGTAGCGTATCATATTCCCTTTCCGTTACGATTTTACCATCTACAACTGGATTTATTAGTATACCAGTTGGAGACGGTTTAACGATGAACTCCATTTCATTCGCTTTTTCTTCTAACTCCTCATATAGCGCTTTTTCTTTCTCTGCGTACTCAGAAATGACAGCTTGAATCCTCTTTTCATACTCTTTACTCTCAAATATAGCTGGAACATTCTTTTTTAAGTACTTAACGAGCTCCTCCATAGACCTTGAAAGTTCGATCCCTTTCCCCGCCGGTAAAACGAGGAGCTTGGGCATCCTAGGATTTAAAAAATTATTCACGTAACAGTAATCTCTCCTCTCCTTCTTTGTACCAGAAAGATGTCTCATAAGCACAGATTTCACAACAAGTTTGTCCCCCTTGGACAGATTGCCACTTATATAGCAATTGTAATCGGGTGACTTCAATCTTGAAAGTTTCTTCAGAGCAAGCTCTATTCTGGTCTGTGCTATGAAGTTTGATCCATCAGGTTCAACAGACGACAGATCGATACTATAACTGATTGTAAGATCACCACTCGTTAACCTAACAACAGACATCTTCACTCCTTTTCAAAGTATACTTTCACGTATCTTTCAAGCTCAGAATACTCACTCCTGCCAGGTCTTACTCTCCTCCCATCCGGAAGGACTATCATACTATCAGGGGAAGAGTACCTCAGGAATTCATACACTGTTTTCATACCCTCGGAGTGTGAAACCCTGAGAGTAATAATACACCTATCTATTACGGACTCAAAAAACCACTCCATAAATTCTATACCATGGGACTCAAGGTGGCTTTTGAGCGTCCATCTGTCACTTTTTCTAATGATGATGTCAATGCTACACATGAAACACCTTCCTGTAAAAAATAAACTCTTATTAATATTACCAAGTTTCTAATTTGAACACAACATTACCGTTGACATACCACCGTTGACTCACATAAACATTGTGCTATAGTGAAATTATAAAATTATCCCTCCAGGGGGTGCAATATGTCTGAGGTCATTCTCAGGGAAAGGCGGGGTTCTATAGGTATCGTAGTACTAAACAGACCAGAGCAGTGGAACACATTTAATGAGGAGTTTGCTGTTTCTCTAAACAATACGCTTAGGGAAATGGACAAAGATGATGAGATTAGAGTGATTATTATCAAAGCCAATGGCAAACACTTCTCCGTTGGAATAGCCCTCGATGAGTTTGGAAACAAATCCAACAAAGAGTACAGGGAGTTTTTAGCAAAGATGGACGAACACAACCACACCCTGGCAAGAATGAAAAAGCCAGTGATAGCTCAGGTTCATGGATATGCATTAGCCAACGGCGCGGGCCTGGTATTTTCATGCGACATGGCTGTAGCTGGAAGGAGTGCAAAAATAGGTACAACAGCCGTGAATGTGGGGCTTATATGCCTCGGTCCGGCTGTACCATTGATGAGAATAATTGGTAGAAGAAAAACCCTTGAGATGGTCTTAACAGGTAGGATACTATCCTCAGATGAAGCTGAAAAACTCGGTATCTTCAATAAAGTAGTTGAGGATGAGAAACTGGAAGAAGAAACAATAAAACTCGCGGAAGAAATAGCATCAAAGAGCCCCCTTGCTGTTCAAACAGGAAAACTCGGCATATATAAAATGTCAGACATACCTTACCATGAAGCCATAGATTACATGACGGAGTTATTCGCCTCGTTATCCTCCACGGAGGATGCCCGTGAGGGAGTGATAGCGTTTACAGAGAAGAGAAAACCCCACTGGAGGATGAAATGAAAAGGATAGCGATTATTGTGCTTTTGATATCTATATTTCTCTCAGGAACTTCTTACGGGTATGTAGTGGTACTCATATATCATAAAGTCGGTAATCCAAAATCTCCTTCTACCAATGTTTCTATAAATAGATTCAGGAAACAGATGAAGTATTTAAAAGTCCATCATTACTCAGTAATCCCACTTAAGAGGCTTATAAGGCTGTTAAGACACAAGCAATCCTTACCGCAAAAGGCTGTTGTAATCACGTTTGATGATGGCTACAAGAGTGTGTTTAATAATGCATTCCCTATAATAAAGAAATACGGGTATCCAGCAACAGTATTCCTTCCAACAGAGGCTATAGAAAAACACTATCCTGCCTATATGACACTTAGAGAGATAAAAGAAATGATGAAATATCATATAGATTTCCAGTCACACAGTTATGCCCATGCACATATGGCATACCTGAAAAAGGGAGAAACAATCCAAGAATATAAAGCATGGATAACGCAGGACTTAAAGAAGAGTATATCCTTCTTTAAACGCTACCTCGGATATAAACCTATTGCTTTTGCATTCCCTTATGGTGATTACAACAGAATATTGATACGGATAGCCAAAAAATTGGGGTTTGAGTGTTTGCTAACCCAAGATATAGGCAGCGTTGGAAGATATACCCCACTGACCATGATACCCCGAGAACCTATCTTGGGAAAGTATTGGGCTACGATGAGACATTTTAGGTGGGTACTTTCCTTGGAGCCATTGAGTCTTAAAAGAAGATATCCCCCTGTTGGTATAATTAGTGGAAAACCTGAATTCATTGGAGCCACTGTAAGAGACCTCCGAAGGTACAAGAACTTCATGGTGTACACAACGCTGAATGGGTGGCAGAAAGCAAAGATTAAGGATAACCTCGTGTACGTAAAGCACTTTACCATAGACACACCCAAGGATAGATTAGGCATAATGGCCATAAACAGAACAACTGGAAGGGAAGCAATGAGGCTATGGATGGTGATAAATCAACATTAGACTTGACTTATGCGGAATTTGCTTATATTACTTATAAAATGTAACCAGTGAGGGGGAGTAGAAATGAAGAGCTTAGAAAGATTTTCAGACACGTTGACCAAAATAGCAGCAAGCGGGGGAGGCTATCTGGTTGCAAAGAACAATATACTCAGATCCTTTCTCCTGAAAAAGGGAGAGCAATTAGCGTATAAAGGTCTGATTGAGGAAAATCCTGATAACAGACCAATAGAGATGCAAAAGGAAAAGGTGAGGGTTATAGCTAATCTGTTCGAGACAGCAGATAAACGAATAAGGGAAGG
>CAZERD010000050.1:0-11640 GCA_964515405.1 uncultured Desulfurellales bacterium | reverse complement strand
AAAGGGGAACATCCCTCTTGGTACCAGGGTCTGATGACAACACCTCCATAACACCGCCAATGGAAACCTCCCCAATAGACCTCTTCACAGCAAGCAAAGGCCCAGGGCAGGACGTACCTCTCGCATCCACAACTTTATCAACCTTAAGATCCTTCAACTCACTCACTGACAGTTCAGCCATTTGAATGTACCTCCTATATGAACAAAGTTATCGCCGCTCCCTTACTCTTAAGTATCCATTCGCCTGCACCTATAATTTCATCTACCATCTCAAGATCACTCTCCTTAACATCCCACACAGAGGCAGCCGTAGAGCAAGCATATATCTTCAACAGTCCCGTTTCCTTGGCTTCTTTAAGCATGTCATACCACATTGGAAGATTTAACTCCTGAATTCTCTTCCCCACCTGTGGAAGCTTCTCCGGAAACTCAGCAAGGTTCATATTCTCTTTTATGACATCTTTCTTGAACGCATAAACACCCCACAGCTGGAGGAAAAGCTCCACCTCAGTATCCATGGCAACAGCTCCACTCACCAGAATGGCCATACCAACAAGCCTATCAATGCTGCCGCTCATAACCGTAATACACATCTTGTCACTCATCTTAAACCTCCTTGAAAAGCTTAAAGGTATCTTCCTAATTCACCTACCCTACCTCCATCTATCTGTGATTTTATGACATACTATCTCATATATCAAGAAGTATGTTAGTTGTTTAAATAAATCCCTTGATTAACTTTATCCCTTACACGTAAACGAAAACGTTAAAGACACGGATAGTGAATAGAACCAGCCACGCCGAGATTCCTAAGACAACCAGAAAACATTCTCACATGAGACTGGGACTCCGCCAGCAATCTTTTCAAAAGATCCCTCAATTTAGCATCTTGAACCTCTTTAAGGCACTGACTGATAAGTTTCACATTGCCCTTCTCAATGGAGGAGCAAACCTCTATAGCATCCACAAGAGATCTTTGACCTTTAAGCGTCATACCCTTATAAAGCTCCCTCACCCTCTGAGATGGAAAGCTTCCAGCACCATACCCCTTAATAGGATTGGGTACCATATGAGACACAAGGAACTCTTTTATCTCCCCCAAGTCCCTCTTCTTAGTCCGGAACATCCTGAAAAAAGTACACGTCTCCCACTGTTGATACATTACTTCACATACATCCCTTGCCAACTTTTCATTCACCATAAGTTTGACAAGAGCGGTTCGCTCATATCTGGTCAACATGCTTGTCCTATGGGAAGCAGGAGGGTTACCTTCAGACAGAACTGTACCGGGGAGAAGTGAAAACATTAATACTACCACCACCAGAACACAAAGCCCAAAAATGCCCATCCTTCTCATACTCCCCCCCTTTCATAGATATTGATAATTTAATTATAACTTTCTAACTTTAAAAGTCAAGAAAAATAAAATTATAATTATAAAACACTATGAGAATGCTTAAAATATAGATATAAGTTAAATAAAAATAAGTGAGTATAAATCAACAAAAGCACTTATAATATAAAGTTGATAACTTTATAACTTTAAAAGGCAATAAAAACCCCCAAAAGGGGGGTCAGGCAAGTGAAACAACCTTATTAACAAGCTTCTCAATTCCTTTGGCCACATGAGCAATCGAAGGTCCAAGCATGTAAGCCGGCGTTGATACCACATTATTTTTCTCATCGTACACAATATCATCCACGGATTTTTCAACATGCTTGCCGCCGAGCTTCTCTACATCAGCAGCAGTTTGTCTATCACTCCCTATAGTAAGCTTAGGCGAATATTCACCCAGCACCCTCGCTGCAAGTACAGGAGCTATACATATAAACCCCATAGGCTTTTTAGCTGAATGCATTTCTTTTATAAGTCTTTCAACCTCAGGGTTTACAGAACAATTTACACCCTTTACGGCGTAATCAAACAAATTTTTAGCAGCACCGTAACCACCAGGAAAGACCAAACCATCTATGTCACTAGCTCTAACGTCCTTTATATCCCTAATGTTCCCCCTCGCTATCCTTGCTGATTCCTCTAACACGTTCCTTGTCTCTCCCGTTTCTTCGTTTGTAAGGTGGTTTACCACGTGCAACTGGTTCACGTTTGGAGCCATAATTACCGTTTCCACACCTTCCCTATCAAGAAACAGCAGGGTCAGTGTAGCTTCATGGATCTCAGAACCATCCATTACCCCACAACCCGAGAGCACAACACCTATCTTCTTCATGATCACCTCCTTATCCTGTTTAGTTCACACTATATTTTAATCTGAGCACCACAAAAATCAAACAATCCACCCCCCTCCCAGCACAAGATAACCATCCCCCCACTTCTCATATAACACAGCGAACTGACCCGGAGTCACTGCCCTAACCTTATCCTCTACCACTATTTCCAATCTTCCATCAACTCCGGTAACACGGCACGGATGATAGGAATCAGAGTACCTTACCTTTACAAAGAGCTCCCCGTCTATCTTGTTCGGAGAAACAAGAAAATTAAATCCATCAACTTCGAAATACGTTGAATATAAAGCATCTTCCGGCGCCGCCACTACAACACCGCTCTTACAGTCCAACGAGACAACATAAAGCTTAACAGGGAGTCCTCCTACCCTCACTTTCTGCCCAACTGTAAAATTAAACACACCATCATGGTAGGCAAGCACCCTTCCTCCCGTATCCACAATAACACCTGAAACCCCGCTCACACCTCTTCTCCTCAAAAAGCCTCTATAATCACCAGAAACAAAGCATATATCCTGACTCTCCACCCCCCTAGGCAGTCCACGGCACTGGGCGATATATTTTACATCCTCCTTACTCATAGAGCAAAGAGGCAAAACAATCCTATCAAGCATATCTGCGGGCAAACCAGCAAGGAAATATGCTTGATCCTTAAAGTACCGAGTAGCATAGAGTCTGCCTTCCTTAATGCAGGCATAATGCCCAGAAGATACATACTCAACACCAAATCTTCTCGCGATCCCAAAACCAAGCTTAAACTTCAGCACATTGCAGAGAACACATGGATTCGGTGTCTTACATACAGTATAGTCGCTTATGAACCTAGAAACGACTTCTTTCTCAAATTCTCTTCTCACATCCAGAATCACATGTTCTATGCCTACAGTCTCAGCCACCCTCTTCGCCATGGAAACATCCTCTCCCCCCCCAAGCACAAGGGTATAACCTACTACCTTGTAACCCTTTTCTTTCAGAATTAAAGCCGCCACACCGCTATCAACACCACCACTTAGGGCAACAGCAACCGATTTCATAGAGCAAATAGTCGTGTAGAAAGGTATTTCTCGGCAAAGTCTGGTAATACCACAACCACAACACTGCCTGTAAATCTATCCTCCAACAGAAGATGGGAAACAGCCGCAAGTGCCGCACCACTGGAAATCCCAAGACCTAAACCACATACTTCAGCGGCCATCCTCGAAAACTCAACAGCCTCATCATCCCCGACCGCTTCAACAGTATCAATCAGTGAAATATCAAGCACTGGAGGTAAAAAACCAGCTCCTATACCTTCTATTATGTGGCTCCTAAACTCCACACTCTTTCCGCTCAAAAAGCAACCCATAGCTGGACTAGCCGCAGGCTCCACAGCTACAATGCACACGTCTCTTTTGACAGCCTTTAAATATCTGGCAATCCCTGTTATGGTACCCCCAGTCCCAACACCAGCAACAACAGCATCCACCAGACCATCAGTGTCGGTAAATATTTCAACGCCAGTAGTTTTCTCATGCACATAAGGGTTTGCTGGATTACTAAACTGATCAGGCATAAAAAATCTACCTCTGCTTTCCTCCACCATACCCCTGGCAACCTCAATGGCTCCCTTCATTCCCTTATTAGCATCGGTGAGAATGACATCCGCCCCAAACAACTCCATAAGTTTGACCCGCTCTCTGCTCGCGTACTCCGGCATAACAAGATGAACCTTATAACCCTTAAACGCACCCACACATGCAAGGGCTATTCCTGTGTTGCCACTCGTCGGCTCAACAATCTCAACTCCTTCTCCAAGCAACTCCCTCCTCTCTGCATCATTTACCATGGCAACAGCGGTCCTGAACTTCACAGAGCCAGACGGATTCATGCCCTCAACCTTCCCCAGAACCCTCGCCTTATTACTAAAAAGCACACTAACATCCACAAGCGGGGTTTTACCCAGCAGCTGTTCCAGAGTTTCTGCATACCTCATACCACCTTTTTACAGTCCACAGATCCCTCTTTCAAGCAAAAAGTTATCATGCACGTTTCCGTAAGAGTAATTTGTTGACTTTTAACTGCTTTTAACTATCATAGAGAAGCCTACTCCGTAGGACATTTACTGGAGAGCCATGCAGTGGACAACAACACATACCAGGAAATAGAAAACATAATAAACAAGTTGGAAGCTGTCGACGCTAAATCCACGGAACTCAATAACCTAAAACACAGACTCAAAGAAGGTAAGTTCAACCTCGTCGTCATAGGCCAGTTCAAAAGGGGTAAATCCACATTTATAAACTCCTTGCTCGGCTCTGACATACTGCCAACCGCTATTCTACCTCTTACATCTATAGTAACTACCATAGACTACTCAGACGAAATTAGGGTCGTAATAAAGTATAACAATGAAAAAAAAGACGAAGAAATATCCCTCAGCGAAATAGAAAAGTACGTAACAGAAAGATATAATCCAGAAAACAGACTACATGTGAAAGAGGTAGACGTATTCTACCCCTCGGAGTATCTGAAAAGTGGTATAAGAATAATAGACACCCCAGGGGTAGGTTCCATATTCAAACACAACACAGATGTTGCCTATGACTACCTCCCCAACTGTGATGCCGCCATATTCATGATGAGCCCAGACCCACCTATCAGCCAAGCGGAGCTGGAATTTTTAAGGAGCGCAAGGGAATATATAGACAAATTCTTTTTTGTGCTAAATAAAAAAGATATAGTCTCCTCTAGGGATTTGAAGGAAGTTATAGCATTCAACAAACACCTGCTGGAAGAGGAACTCCACAGGGAAATAGAAATAGTACCCATATCTGCCCTTATGGCCCTTGAAGCCAAGAACTCCGAAAACGACATAAAACTCGTGGAGTCAAATATAAAAGCTGTAGAGGGCAGAATCATAGAACCCCTGAAAAGGGAAAAGGGTAAACTACTGGCTTTATCTGTGATAAATTCCCTGATAAGATACACAGACACCCTCGAAACAACCAACAAACTACGCCAAAAAGCAGAAGAACTTTCTGTAGAAGAACTTGAAAAACGAATAAAAGAATTCAAGGAATTCAGGGAAATCGTAGATAAGTACGAAGAAGAAAATGAATTCGTGCTCAAAGGGAAGATAGAAACGCTCTACAAATCCATAGACGAGGATATATCCAGTTTAAAAGAACAGAAGTTGCCCGAGCTTGTCGAAAGCGCCCTTAAAACCTTCAATGAAAACCTCAACAAGAGGCTCCGCTCAGAACAACTGGAGAACACAATAAAAGAGAAAATGCTGAATCAAATAAAAGACATATTCATAGAGTTCAAATCCAGAGAGATAGAGCTT
Source organism: uncultured Desulfurellales bacterium (assembly GCA_964515405.1). GTDB lineage: Bacteria > Campylobacterota_A > Desulfurellia > Desulfurellales > CAZERD01 > CAZERD01. The sequence continues at coordinate 6,068 of CAZERD010000050.1, read as the reverse complement.
ATAAAATCCCAAATAGAAGAAATATACAAAGACCTATCCAACAGAACAAACGAAATCATCAAAAAAATAATAGACAAAGCATCATCAATATTTGAGATTGACTTAAAGCCATTTACTACAGTCGAAGGCCTAACCGAGCTTAGTGAATTCTCATTCAAATTTGAAGATCAGCTCGAGGCACTCGCAATAATAGGAACGTTCATACGGAGGAAACTACCTCTGTTCGTTGGAAAAGGCGTGATAATTAAACACATAAAAACCACCACAGAAGAAACATTTGAAAGGCACTGCGGAAGAATAAGATACGCCTTCATAAAAAACATTCAGGAAACAACTCTAAGATTCAGAAGAAAACTCAACGACAAAATAGAACACACAATCTCAACTATAGAAAACATCCTTGAAAGAACTGTGACGCTGAAAACAGAAAGTGAATACAAAGCTCAGGAAAACCTGCTGAAAATCAAGAGAGCCCTCTCAACAGTGGAGGAATGTAGACTTCAACTTACCTCCCTCAAGGAAAAGTTGGAAGGATAAAAAACCCCCGAAGCACGTTCGGGGGAAGCTGCACCAGGATTTATCTTCTGTTGCGACTTGTTTTAGATTTAGCCTCATTGACTCTGAGGGTTCTACCCTCAAGACTGTAACCGTTCAGAGCATCAATAGCCTTGTCAGCTGCCTCAGAATCAATTTCCACAAAACCGAATCCCCTTGACCTACCTGTTTCCCTGTCAGTAATAATCTTAACAGATGTCACCTCGCCATGCGCCTCGAACAACTCTCTGAGAGAACTCTCAGAGGTAGTGTAGGGTAGGTTACCCACATAAAGAGTCTTGACCATAAAAAACACCTCGACAAATAATCTTCCTTCCCCATCAAAAAATATTTAACGGGGAATGCACCTTTCTATCACACCACCCTATCAAGGTCAAGAAAAAAATACTTGACTTAGTTTCTTTATTGCACTATAGTGCAAATGTGAAATGTGGGAGGAAATTACACAGAGCCGCAGGGTTTATATCAATAAAGAGCAGTATCTTTTTAGCATTGGCGTGTGAACACAGGCTGAGGATAGTGGAATTGCTGGAAAACGGAGAAAGAACCACTCAGTACATAAACAACCATATGAATATCCATCCATCAGTGGTATCACGTCATCTAAATCTTCTCCTCTCAGCAGGGCTAGTGAATGTAAGGAGGGAGGGCGTAAATGCCCACTGGAGACTCGCTTCGGAAAGGGTTAAGGAAATAGTGAGAATATCTAATGAAATAGCCAAAGATATCGTAAAAACAAGAAAAAAACTATACGAATCTATGGAGGGTGAATCATGAGAATAGCGTTTGCCGTTGATGAGGACAAAGGGCTGGACAGTGTAATAAGCTACCACTTCGGGAGGTGCCCTTTCTACTTATTTGTTGATATTGAAAACGACGAAGTCAAAAGTGTCACCGCTGAGCAAAATCCATTTGATGAGGGACACGGGCCCGGAGTAATACCCCAATTTATCCACGACAGGGGAGCAGAGGTTATAGTGTGCGGGAACATGGGCCCTAAAGCAAGGGACTTCTTCTCAAGCCTTGGAGTAAGACCTGTAACAGGGGCCTATGGAAAGGTAAAGGACGCGCTCATGGGTGTAAACATCAAACCAGGATCCACTCCGCCACACATAATACATGAACAACACGGCGAGAAAACAGAGGTTGAAAGACTAAAGGAAGAAATTGTAGACCTAAGGAGGCAAATAGCAGAGATAAATGAGAAGCTCAACACCCTTCTCTCAAATAAGGGTAACACATAAGCGTCAACAACTCCTTACAAAGGCCTGATTCCTATATCCTATCCTCAAAGCTCCCCAGAGCTCCCCATCCACATATATGGGGGTCGATACGTCATATATGAGCACCCCAGCTTCACGGGGGTAGGGTTGTACAAGCACACCTCTCCCGCTGCTCAACGCAGCAAGCCCCATCTGCCTATCAAACTCCTCAACAGCAGGTCTTTTCAGTTTCTCATCCCTAACAACGGTGTTACCTTTCTTATCTGCTACCGCAACAAACACAAGCTCCCTTCTCATCTCCAGCGTTTCCTTTACAACAAATTGAAGATGCTCCTTCACAAGATCATCCAAACCATTAATTCCCTCCACTTTGCCCCTAATTTTTGAAACACTCTCACTCAAAATCCCCCTTATCTGCCCAAAACATTCATCATGCTTCACATCAAACCTAATCACATCCCAGTCTCCATCCTTAGCCATATACGAACCATCGGCCTCCTTTATCATCCCCACCATCATATCAAACCCACCATTCTTCAGTACCACATCAAGATAAACGCTGAAAAGCTGAGGATAAGGACAAACAGCCAAGCCAAGCTGAGAACCACCCACACCAGTGGGGCAGTACATACAGGAATCTCTGTCTATCTTGAGAACCACACTGCCGCCAATCCATAGAACCTCGTACTTCCCTGCAAAGCCCATAAAGTCGTTCAAACAACTATCAAAAGCAAGCCTAAATACCTCCCTGGACAGCTTATCTTTATTGATAAACGGAAACACTCCCTTTCTCATCTGGTACAGTATCAATCTCTGCGAAGCTGTCCTCATCGATGGAATCAACATAGCCTTGCTCATTATACCAAGATCAAAGCTTGCCCCCATGGTACTTGCCCACAGGATATGAGCCCCGGTAAGCCTGTCAAATCTTATCTTCTTCTCAACCTCACCCATAGGATCCCTCCTTCACAACAACAAAAAACACGTACTACACATGCTGTGGTACGAAATATCATCAGAACAATATAAAACTTATTATAGTTGCACCCAAAGTCAAGGTTCACATTTAAAAAATACTTGCAAAATTTACAAAAATATGTTTGAATAAAACAAACCTGAGTTTACACAGAGGCAGAACGTGAGTGTTTTTAACAGTAGCTGGAATAAAAGTGTCTTGGTTTACTCTTTCAGCTTGGTGCCTTCCATATCCTCGCCAATTCAAACCTCAATCCACAGAATGAAAAACGCAGCAAAAACTCTTCTCAGTAATGCTGATCCCAAACCTCCCGCTATAGGACAAAAATGTGAATATGAAATGTTCCCATCTGATGGCTCGTTGCGGAAAGTTAGCTTGAAACCCTCAAAACCCGTAAACCTTTCCAAAGGAGGTCCCCCATGAAACGTATTAACCGCAGGGATTTCATGAAAATCGGGCTGGCTGGGTCTGTAGTTGCAGTAGCCGGAAGTGAACTCCTCCCAAAGACATCAATGAGCAAAACCATCAAACTGAAAAACCCTATAAAAATAGCTCACCAAGCCGTTCTCTCAGGTAATTTTGCCACCTATGGTAAATTTCATGAAATGGGAGCTAAACTGGCAGTGGAGGAAATAAATGCCAACGGAGGCATCCTGGGAAGCAAGATTGAATACATAATGAAGGACGCTACACTGAAACCGGCCGTAGCGGTTAGAAACGCCCGATTCTTTGTAGAGGAGTGGGGCGCGGATGTATTGATAGGAATAGACTCAAGCGGCCAGGCTCTCGCAGTCGGCAAAATAATGCCCCAATTAAACAAACCGCTCATAGTAACGCACGCTGCAACATCACAATTGAATGAAACACTGGTGTATAAAGAAGGTATAAAGCAAATCTTCAGGGTTTCCGTACCAACTTATCAGGATGGAATAAGTGCAGCTTTCTTAGCCTCAAAGCTCCCCGTCAAAAGATGGGCCACCATATCCCCAAGCTACACGTTCGGAAGAGTTTCCTGGAAAGCCTTCAAAGAAACCCTCAAAAAATTGAGGCCAGATGTTGAATTTGTAAGTGAATCGTGGGCTCACTTCGGCACAGTCGATTTCTCATCCCACATAAGCAAGGTGATGTCAAGCAACGCTGAGGGATTTTTTACAACAGAATGGGCGGGAGAGCTCATAAGCCTCATAAATCAAGGACAAAAATTCGGTCTATTCAAGAAATTCAAAGAAGTTTTACTTTCCCTTGGGGGAGCAATGGATGTCATTGAAGCCCTTGGCAGGAACTACCCTGAAGGAACATGGATCTCGTGCAGATACTGGTATGAATATCCCCCCACAAACGAAAATGCATCTTTTGTACAAAGATTTTACAAAAGATGGAAAAGATATCCCCACTACGTTTCAGAGACCTCGTATTCAGCCATATACGCGTACAAAAAAGCTGTAGAAAAAGCAAAAAGCATTGACACAAAAAGTGTAATTACAACACTTGAAGGACTAACTCTTCTAACCCCTGCAGGAAGGCGGTGGATAAGAAAAGAGGACCATCAAGCCGTATACGAGGTACCCTGGGGGAGAGTTGCCCACACTTCCTCATATCCATACATAACACTGAAGGACCAAATAATGATATGGCCAGCGGAAATGTATTATCCACATCCCCCATTCAAAACAAACGAAGACTATCCACCATACTACAAATAAAACATGCTTGAAACACTACTCTTTCAAGGGCTGGTGGGGTTGAGCCAGGGAATGTTTCTCTGGCTCATATCCAGTGGACTAACCATAGTATTTGGGATACTCGGAATTTTGAACTTCGCCCAAGGAGCTTTTTACATGCTCGGAGCCTTCACAGGATACAGCATCATTAGGGCCACTGGGAGCTTTTGGCTCTCTGTCGTAATAGCCCCTATCAGCGTCGGGGTATTAGCACTATTCATGGAAAAACTCCTACTAAAACCCGCCTACAAGCTAGACGAATCCTACCAGCTTTTACTGACGTTCGGATTTGCTCTTGTTCTGGAAAATGCAGCCAAAATAATATGGGGTTCTGGGTACATATCTTCACCAAGAGTTCCTGGATTAAACGGTTTCGTTATGCTACTCAATCGTCCTTTCCCAACGTACTATATCTTCATCATAGGTATGGGATTTTTCACAGTTGTCCTGCTGTGGTCCGTACTAAAATTTACTTGGCCAGGCAGAATCCTCAGAGCCGCAAGCACAAATCAAGAAATGGCCTCCGCCCTTGGCGTAAACGTTTCACTACTCTACTCAATCGTATTCGCCATCGGGGCAGCGCTGGGCGCCCTGGGAGGTATATTGGCTACCCCAATAACCGTAACCTCAAGCGGAATCGGAGATACCGTAATTATAAAAGCCTTTCTCGTAATCGTAATAGGAGGACTGGGAAGCCTCAGGGGCGCCTTTGTTGCCTCGCTAATCGTGGGACTTATTGAGTCCTACGGAGTGATATTTCTGCCATCGTTTGAAATGGGAATGATATACCTGATAGTCATTGTGATACTCCTGTTTAAACCATCAGGCCTGTTTCCTGAAAACATTTAAGGTGAAATGAAAACAGTCTTTGATCCCTATGAAAGAACAGAGAGATACATATTGATACTAATTCTCATATCCTACTCGGTGCTTGGATTCCTGGTGCACAAATTCGCTGCCTTTGTACTGATCAAAACCATGATACTGTCCATATTCGCCTTAGGGTACAGCATACTATTCTCAAGAACAGGTTTACTCTCGTTCGGACATGCGGCTTTCTATGCCGCGGGAGCCTACGCTACGGGTCTCTTCATACTCCACATAAGCAACTCAATGCTACTAGCAATAGCCGCAGGAATAGTCTTCTCAACGATTATATCGCTCGCCATCGGCATATTATCCCTGCTCAGAACAAAAATATACTTTGCCATACTCACTCTGGCATTTGGGATGGGCATATACACAATAATCTGGGAATGGTCTTCCCTAACAGGAGGAGATGACGGCCTGATAGGCATAAACAGAACATCAATAGCAAGCTTAATCTCCATGGCGCCTATTTCTCACTACTACTTCTTCGCCCTCTCGTGTTTGACGGTAAGCGTAATAGCAGCATACTTTATTGTGTATTCCCCATTTGGGCTCATACTTAAAGGCATCAAGGAAAACGAAACAAGACTCAGATACAGCGGTTTCTCCCCTCAGATATTCTCCCTAACGGCCTTCGTGATAAGTGGTTTATATGCAGGACTTGCAGGCTCAATAGATGTTTTCCTGGAAAATAGTGCATCACCGACTATGGCACACTGGAGC
>CAZERD010000049.1:0-11691 GCA_964515405.1 uncultured Desulfurellales bacterium | reverse complement strand
GTTCTTCCACACGTACAAAGAGTCTCACAAAAGGGTTTACGCCGGACTTGATTTTGACTCTCTCAGGATGGAGATAAATACCCTCAAAGAGAGTTCAAAAGAAGAAAAACTCAAGCTATTTGAGCAGTTCAAAAGAAATGTTGAGTTAACAGGTGGCTTCGTATATCAAGCAGAAACGGTAGAAGATGCCTGTAAATACATAACTTCCATATGCAAAAAGCACAATGCAAAAGAAGTGGTGAAGTCAAAATCAATGACCGCCGAGGAAATAGGGCTCAATCCATATTTAGAGAAGCACGGCATCAAACCTATAGAAACAGATCTCGGGGAATGGATACTTCAGCTTGCTGGAGAAACCCCATCACACATGATACTGCCAGCTATACATAAGAACAGAAAACAAGTAGCAAAACTATTTAGAAAATTCTCAGGCGAGGAAGTAGATGAAAATGAGATAGAAAAAATGGTAAAAATAGCAAGAAAATACCTGAGAGAACACTACTTCAAGGCCAAAGTGGGAATATCAGGTGCAAACATTGCAGTAGCTGAAACAGGAACAGTAGCCATAGTAACCAACGAAGGGAACGGCAGGCTCGTTACGACTATACCGCCGGTTCACATAGTAATACTTGGCTACGAAAAACTTGTAAGAACTTTTGAAGAAGCCCTTAAAATAATGAGAGTTCTTCCCAAAAATGCAACGGGGCAAGTTATTTCAGTCTACGTATCATGGATAAAGGGTGCCACCGAGTCCATAAAAAACAACGGCAAAAAGGAAATACATTACGTGTTCTTGGATAACGGAAGACTCTCGTTGTTCAACAACCCCATGGTAAAAGAAGCACTAAAGTGTATAAGATGCGGTTCATGTGCAAATGTTTGTCAGAGCTACGGAATAGTAGGGGGACATACATTTGGGCACGTTTACACCGGCCCTATAGGCGTAGTGAACACAGCCTTATACCACGGTTTAGAGAAGGCCAAAGAGCTGCTCAAACTATGTATAGGATGCAAGGCCTGCTCTGAGAACTGTCCCGCAGGGATAGACATACAAAGACTAATTTCAGAACTAAACGCTGGAGCGTCAGAAAGGTATGGAATTGACCCCATCAAACACGCTGTTTTCTCAAACGTGCTAAGCAAACCACTAACCTTTAAAAGCATAGCAAAGATAGGAAGCCTACTGGAAAAACCTCTAAGCGAAGGAGAAACAAAACACCTGAAGAAAAACATCCCCTTTATTCCCAAAAGACATGACTTCCGTGTACTACCAACACTTAAGCAAAAGACATTCACAGAGATGTTCCTCGAAACAGCACCATATATACCAAACCCAACAAAGCTAGTGTTTTTCTACCCCGGATGTGCCGTGGAGTACATGTATCCAACCATTGGCATGTCAATGGTGCAGATGCTGGCAAAACTCGGCATAAAAGTGGATATACCAAAAAGAGCGGTATGTTGTGGGCTACCAGCTTTCCATTCCGGAGACAAAAGAAGTGCAAATGAAACAGTCAAAAACAATATAAAATACCTTGGGGAACCAGAAGATTACGACTCATTCCTTGTCCTCTGCCCAACATGTGGATCAACACTGAAGGAGCTTTTCCCAGAAACACTTTACCTGATGCCGGATGAATACAAGAAGGCCGAAAAGATATCCAGCAAGGTTCAATCCTTATCGATGTTCCTAAAAGAAAACAATCTCAAATTAAAGATAAAAAACGGCATCAAATGTACCTACCATATACCCTGCCACCAAAATAGGGCTTTAAAATTCTCGGCAGAAGACATGTTAAAAGAACTATTAGGAGAATCATTCGTACCACTCCCGGATGCTGATTTCTGCTGCGGCTTTGGCGGCACATTTTCTCTGGATTTTCCAGAAATCTCAAAAGCCATACTGAACAAAAAGATAGAAAACATACTCTCAACCGGTGCAGATGTACTCTTAACAGATTGCCCCGGCTGCATAATGCAGATAGAAGGCGGACTCCTAAAAAGGGGAGAACACACAACTGTACTCCATCTTGCGAATTTCTTCTGTGAGTACCTGGAAATAGAATGAAGGGGGATAAACTCCCCCCTTCTTTTCATCTCCTATCGAGCAGCACTCATTTCTCCTTCAGCTACATAGTCAGGTACTACATGAACACCATCATAGTATATCTTCATCTTACCCACAATCATACCATTGTAAGACAAAGGTATAGCCCAAGAGTTTTCAGGAGCAAGATACTCAGCTCCATCAAGTACAACGATGTTTTTAACAACCTGCGGTAGAAGGAACTGAGCTTCTTTTAAAGCCTCGGGTGTAACTTGAGAAGATGGAATAATAAAACCCATAGGTAACACCCTGCCATCGGAAGGCGAGAAATTCACCACTGCAATCACTCTACCCCGATACAGTATAGCTCCCTTAATCTGCTGAACACCACCTGGACCTACAAACGTCCATATTTTACCGGCGCTCAAGTACCTTTTAACTTCTTTAGCAGAGCTCAATGCTCGGCTCAGATTTGCTAACACCCCTGGAGCTACAGCGCCTGGTGTCACGGGGGGAGCCATTGGTTGAAGTGAGCCTGGAGGAGGAGAGCCAGGCGACACTCCCACCGGAGGGGGGGGAGTTCCAGGCTGAGCACCAGGTGGCGGAGCAGGTTGAGGAGGAGCAGCCGGCGGAGCGGGCTGAGCACCAGGTGGCGGAGCAACAGGCTGCACCCCCGGAGTAGTGGCAGAGGGCAAAACAGGTGGAGCCTGCTGAGCCAAAACCACGGTAGATAGCATTACAACAACCACAACAAAGACACTAAGCAAATACAATCTCATTTTAATACCTCCTATCAGTCTTTTCTTCCATATGTTTCACTTCTTCCTCCAGTTTCCTTAGCCTTTCGTTTATGTCATTCAAAGCCTTGGTAATGTAGTCGGTTCTCTCTGAAGACCTCTCACAAGATCTTTTCCACACGACGAAGAAAATGCCAAGCGCTATAAATCCCAAGATTATCCATCCGAACTCCATAGCACCTGGTCCACCCAAAAGAGGAGGAGGGGGAGGGGGACCTGGAGCACATCCATAGGCAAAGGCAATAAACAACAATAAAACCATACCTACATAATCCATCGCCTAAACACCTCCAATGCTTCAATTCAATATTTATGTTAGGAGCAATGCATTAAGAAGTCACTGAGAAAACATTAAAAAATCATTAAATTTTTACCGAAACGGAAGCGAAAATTCAAAAAGCGTACCGTGCCCTACCTTACTGCTAACCCAGATTCTCCCTCCGTGGGCTTCTACAACAGACTTAACCAGTGTCAATCCTAAACCAGCACCAGAAGAATTTTTACCCCGATGAAACGGCTCAAAAACGCGAGGTACATCCTCTGCTTCTATACCCACGCCGTTATCTTCAACTCCAACAACCACCTCCCCCACAGAAAGCCTCCACCGCACACATATTTCATCATCCTCACTCGTATGTTGCACAGCATTAATAAGAAGATTGAAAAGCACTTGCATAAGCATCTCCTTATCAGCAAACAACTCAACAAACGGACCCTTCTCAATCCGTATCCTTCTACCACCCTCCGGAACACTCAACACACATTCCCGAATGAGATCACCTAAATTAACTTTAGACTTCTTAAGTTGAAACGAACCCTCAAGCTTAGCTATATCAAGCAATCTATCACACACGTATGTAAGCCTATTCACCTCTTTAAGAATACCACGTGAAAGCACTAACACATCACGACGCTCATCTTTAGCACTCCTAAGCAATATCTCAGCAGAACCTTTCAGAACCGTCAACGGGGTCCTCAGTTCATGAGCTGCATTGGCAACAAACCTCTTTTGCGCAAGAAACACCCCATTAATCTTATCAACCATCTCATCAAATACCTTGGCAAGACGTCCCACCTCATCACCCCGCCGTGGCAAATGCACCCTCTTATCAAAATTACCCATCGAAATCTCCCGGCAAGTATCAATAACCCTGTTCAAGCCATCTAGAGCCGAGGTAGCCAAGAGTACACTCAACCCCATACCCATCAGAAGCGTTAAGACCACACCACCACCCAAATAGAAAGCATGTCTGCTCAAAATCATATTGATATCTCTCAACGAGGAACTAAGTTGAGCTACACCAATGACTCTTTTGCCACCCGGAACACTCCTCAAAGGAACCAGTACAACTAACACACTATCCCCACCATGTTTAGTTATGTACGTAACCTCGTTATCCCCAGAGAGTGCCTCCTTCCAGCAAGAAGGAACAGGAGGTGGCGGATCAGGTTCTTCAGGAAGAAACTTTCCATCAGCCAGTTCACGGCCATGCGAGTCAAGAATCAAAGCAACCTCACGTTTGGAAGTCAAATCTCTGGCAAGAGGAAGCGCTACGTTCATAAGAGAACACCTCACTCTGCCATGTCTTTCATACAACCAGTGATGTATAACTGGTTTAGCCCGTGCTCTCATATCAGAAGCTAGACGCTCTATCAACAACGCCTTCGTATCAAGGAAAAAACTAACACCAAGTATCCCAGCTATCAACACAAGCAACCCTGAATATAACAGAACAAAACGTGCTTTAAGAGATAATCCATCCCAAAGCTTCATTCATCCTCCTCTGGATGAAAAGCATACCCTACTCCATAGTGCGTCTTTATCAGTTTCGGTGGTTTATCACCCATCTTATCCCTAAGATGACTTATGTGTACATCTACTATGTTGGTGCCCCCAGAGTAATCGTATCCAAAAACACTATTCAATAACTCCTCTCTAGAAAACACCTTTCTCGGGTGCCTCATCAATACCTCAAGCAATGCAAATTCCTTAGGGGTCAGATAAATCCTCCTCCCGTTAGCAAAAACCTCCCTCGTGTCAAGATTCAAAACTATCCCAGCTACTGACAGCTCAATCTTCTCGGAGGAGATGGCCACCCTCCTAAGCACAGCTCTTATTCTCGCCAGAAGTTCATCAAAACTAAAAGGTTTGGTAAGATAATCATCAGCACCTACATTCAAACCCTTCACCCTATCCGAAACCTCCTTTTTAGCTGTAAGCATGATAATAGGCACTGCTATGCCAATCGTTCTCAGTCTCCTACATACCTCAAAACCATCCACATCTGGAAGCATCACATCAAGCACCACCACATCCACCTTGTTGTCTCTCAAAAAATCTATACACTTCCCCCCACTACCAACACCGAATACATCAAATCCTTCGTATCTTAGACCTATCTTTAAAAACTCAACTATGCTCTGTTCATCCTCAACAACAAGCACCTTATACCTTCTCACGATATCCTCTAAAATGAACTGTTATTACCTTCACCAAAATTGTATACTTATTGTTTGTCAAATCAAGCATGGAGGTAGGTATGTTTAAATCCTTTATTGACGGATTTCTCCTAGGGGCTGGAGCAGCCATGCCCATAGGACCCATAAACATACTCATAATTAACGAAGCCCTCACATCATACAGAAATGCTGTCCTCATAGGAACTGGAGCTATGAGCGCAGACACAACATATCTTCTCTCCATACTCCTCGGAATCATGGATCCACTGAAAAGCAATAACAAACCCCTATCTCTCGTCGGTGCGATAGGTAGCATGTTTTTGCTCTACCTATCTTACAAGATATTCAAAAGTAGGAATACCATACATAACGAAAACCCAAACAGTCAAACTCCAACAGGAATAATAAAATCCTACACAAAGGGGTATTCACTAACGCTTCTTAATCCTTACACCATAGGATTCTGGTTGAGTGTAGCAGCATATGTAACAACAAAAAACCTAAACGTAATCTATGCTGTAGCAGGACTTCTAACCTCTATCACAATGTGGATAACCCTCATGCCATTTGCAGTGCATAAAACAAAATCCATACTACCCAGTCGTTCTCTGAAACTGATAAACGTCATTTCATCCTTGGTGCTGCTATTCTTCGGAATATCTATGCTTATAGCCTCAATCTCTCTTTGGGGAACAAAGGGATAAATTCTCCTCCCACTCCCAAACGAAAAACACTGGATTCCTAAACTAGGGCTTTACAACCCCGCAATTATCTTTATCCTCGAGGAAAACCTAAACTTAAGCTTCCCAGGACAAAACTTACTTATAAATCTAATATTTTGCTGCTCACCAGAATGAGGGAAAAAGTCATTCACAGCAATAAAAAACCGCTCCAAACCAATCGATCCAAGAAAAAGACACGACACCACAGCATCACTTATACATCCTAATCTATTCGGCACAACAAGAATAGCCTCTGCATTTAGTATATCTACAAGCTCATAGTTCAACAAATTCGCACTCATAGGGGAACATAACCCACCAGAAGATTCCAATATCACATCATCATATCCACTAAATTTTCTCAGAATATACTTCACAAATCCTACAGGAAACCTCTCAAAAAACACAGCTGGTGCAACTGGCTTTCTCCTTTTCAACAATACTACAGACTCACCTTCAGACAAACCAGATAGTCTTCTAACCAAACGCGCATCATCCTCCTGGGGATACCCCGTTTGGACCATTTTCACATACGCCACTTTCTTCCCTGCCAACTTTAAATGTTTCACAAATAAAGCTGAAAAAAACGTTTTCCCAACCCCTGTGTTTGTACCTAACACTAAATATCTCAACCAAAAACCTCCATCGCAGAATCATAAGCTACATCAACCATTTTCTCTATCTCCTGCAACCCCACAACGTAAGGCGGCATAAAATATATAACATCCCCAAGGTTCCTCAATAATACTCCCTTCCCAAAAGCCCTTCTGTAAATGTGAAAACCCAACCTCTTTCTCCAATCAAAAGGCTTCTTGAGCCTCTTATCTTCAACAAACTCAACTGCTGTAATAAACCCTGTTGTTCTCACTTCACCACAGAACTCACAACCTTTGAATTTCTCCTGAGCTAAAAGATGCAAGTAATCCTGCTTCGGCTTATTCTTCTCCAAAATACGTTCTTCTTCAAATATCTTTAGCACCTCAAAAGCTAAAGCACAAGCTAAAGCGTTACCAGTGTAACTATGACTGTGCAAAAATCCTTTCATTGAAGTATAGTCATCATAAAACGCCTGATACACTTTATCCGTCGTAAGCACCACAGAAAAAGGCATATAACCGCCCGTTACACCCTTGGAAAGACACATGAAATCAGGCTCTATATCAGCATGCTCAACAGCAAACATTTTACCTGTCCTTCCAAAGCCAACAGCTATCTCATCCACTATCAGATGTATCTCCATCTCCAATGTCAACTTTCTCAGCTTCTTAAGATACCCTGGAGGATACATTTTAAAACCACCAGCGCATTGCACCAAAGGCTCTATTATCACAGCAGCTATATCGTTCTTATGTAAATTTAGAGTTTCCTCCATAAATACAAAGCACTCTGCATCACATGTGTCTCTTTCTCTCCCAAACGGACACCTGAAACAATCCGGACCCTTAACCCTCAAATTCTCAACCATTATTTCCTTATACATTCTGCTATACACCTCTTCCCCACAAACGGATAAAGCACCCAATGTCTCGCCATGATATCCACTATCAAGATAAACAAACTTAGTCCTTAGGTTACCAAGGTTTTTGAAATAACCAAAACTCATTTTCATCGCCACTTCTACCGCGCTTGATCCATTGTCAGCAAAAAAAACCCTTGTAAGACCAGGTGGAACCACATTTAGTAAAGCCTCCACGAATTTCAAAGCCGGTTCGTGGGTAAAATTAGCAAATATAACATGTTCCAAGGTCTCCACCTGAGTTTTTACCACACTGTTGAGTCTAGGATTAGAATGACCAAACAAATTCACCCACCAGGAAGAAATAGCGTCTATATATTTGTTTCCATCCTCATCGTACAAGAAAACACCTTCTCCTTTCATAATCTTTATCAATGGATAAGCCTCATGATCCTTCATCTGCGTGCATGGATGCCATATAGGGTAATCCTTGAAAATCTCCATTGCTACCACCCCCTTTTAAAAAGATATCATATATTATTTACTTTTTCAATTTAATATGTTAATATACTTACAATATGAATAACGGAAACGTTTACTCTGAAGAATTAGAACACTTGAAGCAGAACAAGCTACTCAGAGAAATACCCAATATAGACTGTGGATGGGCAAAATACATAAAGATCAACAACAGAAGCTTTCTAAACCTCGCTTCCAACAATTACCTGGCACTGGCAGAAAGTCCTAAACTAAAACATGCTTCCATTAAATCAATAAAGCAAAATTCGTGTTCATCATCTGCATCCAGACTAATCACTGGTAATTACTCAGTCTACGATGAATTAGAAAACCTATTAGCACAATTCAAACAAACAGAAAGTGCTCTTGTGTTTAACTCCGGTTATGTCGCTAATCTATCAACCATTTCTTCTTTATGTTCCGAGGATTGCATAATTTTCTCTGATGAGTTAAACCACGCAAGCATCATAGATGGAGTAAAACTTTCCAAAGCCAAACCTATTGTATACAAGCACTCAGATATGGATCACCTAAAACACCTAATCAAAAAGCACACAAGTGCCAAAAGGAAACTGATAGTCACAGACAGCATATTCAGCATGGATGGAGACATAGCAAACATAGAAGACTTAGTAAGAATAGCCAAAGACTCTGGCTCAATTCTAATGGTAGATGAAGCCCACGCAACTGGAGTTTTTGGCAGAGGCATAGTACACAAATTTAAGCTTGAAAAAGAGGTTGATATACAGATGGGAACCTTTAGTAAAGCTCTTGGCTCTTTTGGAGCGTTTATAGCATCCACAAAAGAAATAATCTCCATTCTAATAAATAAAGCAAGAGGATTTATATACTCCACATCCCTACCTCCATCTGTAATCGCAGCGAACAAAGCAGCCATAGAGACACTATTAAAGAACCAAACCATGGGAGAGAGTCTTTTGAAAAAATCCGAACAGTTCAGATTCTTCCTCAAAAATATAGGCTTCAATACGGGGTCTTCTTCATCTCAAATAATTCCAATTATCCTCGGAGACACGGAAAAGCTTTTCAAAGCCAAAGAAATTCTCAGTCGAAATCACATAATAGCAGCCTTTATAAGACCACCCACAGTCCCCAAAAGAGGTCATAGGATAAGAGTATCAATGAGAATAGATCTAACGAACAGGGACATCAAAAGAGCAAAAAGAGCCTTTAAAGAAGTGGCAAGAGCACTTTTATGAGTAAGTTGCTACTGGTTGACAATTATGATTCATTCACCTTTAACATAGTAAATGAGCTAAGAAACCTAAAAATCACTTTTCAGGTAGTAAGCATAGACAAGATATCAACAGAATACGCAGCCAAATTCAGCAAAATCATCATATCACCAGGACCTGGAACCCCAAACAACTTCCCAAAACTTGGAGGTATCCTTTCCTCATTCTATAAACAGAAACCAATCTTGGGGATCTGCCTCGGGTGCCAGAGCATAGCCCTGTACTTTGGCGCAAAACTTCGAAAACTAGATCCAGTATTCCACGGGCAAAGAAGAAAAATTTACATATTTTACCAATGCCCCTTGTTCAAGGATTTACCAGAAAAATTCTACGTTGGACTATACCATTCCTGGTGTGTACAAGAAAACAGTCTACCTTCCTCTCTCAAAATCACAGCCATATCCGAAGACGGTATAATAATGGGAATATCACATTCACAATACAGAATTTTCGGTGTTCAGTTCCATCCGGAGTCATATATGACAGACTTCGGAACTAAAATTATACAAAACTTCTTAGACATGTAATGGACCTGAAAACGTTTATAACACTAGCAAACAAATTCGGCTCGAACAGAATTCCTTTCTTCTTTCTATTGGATTTTGAACTCGAAAAACCGTTCATATGTCCTACAGAAGAAACCCCAAAGAAAGAAATACTGTATCACATAAACCACAACAAAAATTTCGACTACCACGAACCAAAACCCAAGGAAATTCAACTGAAACTCCACCCCATCAACTTCCCAAAATATAAACAAGCCTTTCAAACAATAAAAAAACGTATAGAACAAGGTGAAACATACCTAATAAATCTAACATTTCCAACTGAAATAAAAACCAACGCTACGTTAGAAGAAATTTTCCTCTTCTCCAGAGCCAAGTTTAAACTATACTACAGTAAGAAGATAGTGATATTCTCTCCAGAACGCTTTATAACGATAAGAAACAATACCATAAAATCATATCCAATGAAAGGGACAATCAATCTATCTTTATACAAAGGAGCAAAAGATAAACTTCTAAGAGATAGAAAAGAAATAGCAGAACACTTCACAGTCGTGGATCTTATAAGAAACGATCTCTCCATGGTATCCTCACAAGTAAAAGTAACAAAATTCATGTACCCAGAGGAAATAAGGACGAACAGAAATATGCTTCTCCAAACAAGCTCCGAAATAACAGGAGTGGTTGAAAGTAACTGGAGAAACAAGATAGGGAACATACTAGTAACACTACTACCAGCTGGATCTATCAGTGGAGCACCAAAAAAAAGAACTGTGGAAATAATCAAAGAGGTAGAAAAACAAAAAAGAGGATACTTCACAGGAGTTTTCGGCATATTTGATGGTTTTTCTTTGGACAGTGCTGTATGCATAAGATTCATTGAAAAGAAAAACAATAAACTATTTTTCCGAAGCGGGGGTGGAATAACATTTCTAAGCGACCCCTATAGAGAGTATAAAGAACTCCTGGACAAGATTTATGTACCCACTTTTTGAAAGTATAAAGATTGTAAATGGAAAACTACAATCCATAGAATGGCATGAAAGAAGAATTTTTCTCTCATGCGTAAAGTATTTCGGAGAAAAACCAAAATTTTCTCTCTCCAATACAATCAACCCCCCTGCTGAATTCTATAGGGGAGTCGTCAAACTAAAACTATTTTACAACAACAAATGCTATATAACACACTTTTCCAAATACACACCCAGAAAAATAACAACTCTAAAAATAGTTATAAGCAATAACATAGAATACTCCATGAAATACACAAACAGGGTACCCTTATTGAAACTGCTAAATCTAAAAGGCAAACATGATGACATCCTCATAGTGAAAAATGGATTTATTACAGACTCATCCTTTGCAAACATCGTGTTTTATGACGGCAAACGCTGGCTTACACCATCAACACCATTGCTGAAGGGAACATGTAGAGAAAGGCTACTTAGATCTGGAAAAATCTTAGAATCCCCAATAACCATCAAAGACCTGTCAAACTTCGTCTCTTTCAAACTTATAAATGCCTTCAGAGATTTAAATGAAACCGAAGAATCAGATATAGAAAACATACACATACCCTTCTCATACAATTGAAATTGAGCAACTATTATGATAGCATTTCTCGAAAAAACACCTAGTGGAGAAGTAATAATGAGCCCAAAACCATTGAATTTCATAGAGGAAATAATAGAAGAAGACCTAAGAACAAATAAATACAACGGTAGGGTTCATACAAGATTTCCTCCAGAACCAAATGGATATCTTCATATAGGACACGCAAAATCCATATGTTTGAACTTCGGGATAGCAGAGAAATACGGCGGCAAATGCAATCTCAGATTCGATGACACAAATCCCATGAAAGAATCCAAAGAGTATGTGAAAGCCATAATAGAGGACGTAAAATGGCTGGGATACACTTGGGAAGA
>CAZERD010000048.1:0-11788 GCA_964515405.1 uncultured Desulfurellales bacterium | reverse complement strand
ATTAGTCGGAAGGACACTTTGAATGAGTTTGAAACAGACATCAAAATGGCTCCCCCGGAGGGACTCGAACCCCCGACCCGGTGGTTAACAGCCACCTGCTCTACCAGCTGAGCTACAGGGGAGCAACAAACACAGATAAATATATATGGCTTCTGCATTTTGTCAAGCCACTTTACTAAACCAGTCAGAGAAACACACAAACAGCATAAACCAAATACAGCATCCCGGAAATGGAAAGAATCACACCATTAATTCTTCTAAACACCAGAAGAATCACAAAAAACACCAAGGAGGAAAACAAGGCTATGACAGCGGCAAGCAGGGTTCCACTGTCCAGATGCCAGCTTGTAAATAGTAAACCAACGGCAACAGGAAAGGTAGACTGAAACACCATAGCACCGGTTATGTTTCCAACAGCTAGTGTATCCTTTGACCTCATGGTCCAAACAAAACTGTTAAACTTTTCAGGGAGTTCTGTTGCAACAGGGGCTACAAGAAGAGAAAAAACCATTGGATTAACTCCAGATACCACCGAAAGACGTTCTATACCGTCAACAAACTCATTAGCTCCATATACCATTACAGACAAGGAAACAATCAACTGAATCACACCAAGAACTGCAGATGACTCAAGAGGTTTAAACCTTTTTAAGATACTGCTAAGTATCAAATCCTTTGAAACTTCGGTAGCAGTACTCTTAATCCTCAGCGTCACAGCAACATATACTACATACAGAAAGGAAAGCACAACAAGTATGACCACATTAGACACTCCAGCAAACGGTAAAAAAACAGCAAGACTAAAAGCACAAAGAAAAAACAAGAGATCCTTTTTCGTGTTGGCAAGATCAAGCTTTAACTGCAATCCCCTTTTACCAGTAGCACACCCAATAACAGCAGCAAATCCAGTTATAAAAAACCCTAGAGTAGCAAGCATAAAAGGAGCCCCCACGATTGCACCTATACCTATCTCATGCGATGCACGACTCCCGTGCACGAGTATTGCTACCATCGGAAGTATGGTCTCCGGCAAAGCTGTGCCTACGGCGGCAAGGATAGAGCCAACTACCGCCTCAGAAAGGTTAAATCTGTTACCAAGGAACTCCACACTATTTGTAAACCATTCCGCAGAAAAGAGAACAAGCAGAAGTCCTACTAGGAGAAGTATAAAATCAAAAAGCATTTAGCGGTTCGCCCATGATTCGCTTTATAAACAAGTAAATTGCCCTGTTAACCTCTTCTGGCTTTTCCCACCCGACCATATGACCAGCGTTTTTAACCAACACAAGCTCAGAGTTCTTTATCTTATCGTTGAGAAAACGAGCATATTTTGGTGGTGTCATCAGGTCCTCATCACCAGAGATTATCAAGGTCCTCTGATTTATAAGATGAACTTTGTCAAGCAAATCAAAGGCATTACAGGCAAACATGTCCTTGTAACAAACCTCTGCGGGAACCGAGGAAAATATGGCATTGGCTTCACTCGTCTTCTCCTCTGAGGTGGACTTGGAATAAAGCATATGTGTGAAGCCTCTTCCACTCTCCACATCCTCAAATATCTGAGATGATACCTTCAATCTCGCACCTGTGCCTATTAAAACCAATCCTTTCACAGAACCCTCATTCCTCAAAGCACACGTTTGAGCGATAGCACCACCCATAGAATGTCCGCATAAAATCACACTTTCACCTACAAGGTGAACAACATCCATCACAAGTTGAGCCATTTCATTCACGTCATCCAAGGGCTCACCATCAGAAAGTCCGTGGGCAGGTAGATCCAAAAACAGAAGTTTCACGTGAGATGAAATAGTCCACATCTGCTTTCTCCATATACGACAATCACAGCAAGCCCCATGAAGAAATATAACAGTCCACTCCGCATCTGCATCACCGGTTTCAATACATGACAGCATATAGTCCCTGAGAATTATTGTCTTCCTCATACAATGTAGTTTACACATATATGTCTCTCTTTCAAGTTGTTTATCCAAAAAACTTTTTATAAAATTAGAAATGCGTTCGGTATTAGTCTTTCTTTTTATAGTTATTCTTACAGCCACAAAAACTCAAGCATTCAGCGTTTTCAGTATAACAACTGAACTACAGAAGAAATACAACATTCCAGCACACTACACAAAATACGTCCTCAAACACGCAAAGATATCCAAAAGAGTCGTATACTTCATGAACCACATGCCGGAAAAAACAATGAAATTCAGCAAGTACAGTACATTATTCATCAACAAATCGCACATCTTAAACGGTGTTAAATTTTTTAAAAAGCATAAACTGCTTCTGTTCAGCGTGGAGAGAGAATTCGGCGTAAACCCATACATAATCACAGCCATACTCGGTATAGAATCTAACTACGGGCTTGAGAAACCAAGCTTCAACGCCCTCAACACGCTTTACACACTCACCAAATACATGGGTAAAAAGTACCCCTTTTTCAGAAAGGAACTAGAAATCTTCATAGTCTACACTTACAAAAACAAAATAAATCCATTCAAAATAAAAAGTTCCTACGGGGGAGCCATAGGCATACCCCAGTTCATACCTTCAAGCATCGTAGAATACGGATTTGACCTTGACGGAGGTGGGCTAAACCTGAATGATCCAGATGACGCGATAGGCAGCGTTGCAAACTATTTGAAGAAGAATGGCTGGAAAACCAGCACGCCTGTAGCCTTAGCATTGCAGTACGCTCCGGAGAAGTGCAAGAAACTAAACAAAATGGAATACACTATCTCAGAACTCCAGAAATTCATTATAAATACTCCTAAACACACAACCCCAAACCTCAAGGGCAAAGTACTGTCATTCAAATTCAATCACAAACTCCACTGCTGGCTTGTATTTCACAACTTCTGGGTAATTACAAGGTATAACCACAGCAAAAAATATGCGATGAGCGTTTATTTGCTATCCAAAAACATCAAAAAACGCACTACACAATAAGAAAACCTTTCTCACGGAGGGTTTCCACAATTCTCTCCATCTTTTCCTCAGAGTCAGTAGCTATGGTATGCAAATGGACACCGTTGGCCAGATAAGAAAGCGGCTCAGCACCTGATGAGTGTAGCAATCCCATAAATCTTTCAATATCATCATATGATTTTATTCCAAGACTCCCTCTGAGCTCACCGTATATGGGATGCTCCACTATAACATCAATTATTTCCCCACCCTGCTCTACTATGGAGGAAAGCTCCTCCTTCACCTGCTCCTTTGAATGCCTTACAGCCACAAGCTTTTTTACAGAGCCGTCAGGATTTTCAAGCATATACCCCCTCGCTGTAGATATGATTTTATAGCCTCGCGATTTCAGTATAGCAATATCCTGAACAACAACCTGCCTCGTTACCCCCATCATTTTAGCTATTCTACCACCGCTCACAGGTTTACCCGAGGCAGACAAAAGCCTGACTATCTTCTTCAGTCTCTCATCCCTTCCCATGTCACTCATAATATACAAGAGCACTAATTTTTTCAAGAATATATAACTAAGTTATTGACATTTATCTAAAAAAGTTGATAACCTTAGACAATATAATAGGAGAGTAACCTTGAGAAAGCTGTTCATTGTATTGGCGACAGGCGGTTCAATACTCGTTATAGCAGAAATAACAATGAGGATGTTCCACTCAACTATATGCTCATCGGAAGGATGTAAACTCGTGTCTGAAAGCGTCAGGTATGGGGACATAACAATTCTTGTACTCGGCGCACTCATGTTCCTACTATTGACACTTGCCTCCATCAGAGAAGTGAAACGTAAAAAACCAAACCGGTTCATAGAACTCCTTCTAATTTTATCCCTAACAAGCGAAGGATTTCTGGTGGGATACCAGATATTCAGAGTACACCACATATGTTACTTTTGTTTTGGAATATTTTCCATCCTCGTATTCCTCACCCTGCTCAGAACCATGGAAAACGGCCCAACAAGCGCAATGGGTTTTTTGTGCTTCACATCCATAGTGTTACTGTTCTGGATGGTACTACCCCCTAAGCCTATAAAGCCAATACCCGCTGGCAAAAAGCTGATTCTCATCTATGACACCAACTGCCCCCATTGCGAAAATGTGATTAGAACATCAAAGAAAATAGGTATAAAAATGTACAGACTCAAGGTTGCCAACTACAAATACCTTCTCAAGTACCTTAACATAAACGAAGTACCCGTCCTCATAGCCTCAGTATCCCCTGACGAGAAAAAAATCCTCATAGGGGAATTCAAAATAGAGGAGTATTTAAACAAGCTTTCAACTCCTAACGGCGCCCAGATATACAACTCAACAGGTTTTATACCTCAAAACGGGGTATGCACAATAGGAGGAAAATGCCGCTAATCCGAGAGCCATACTTCAAGCCTGTTTCTACCGTTATTCTTAGCCTTGTACAAACAACGGTCAGCTTTTTTGATGGCTCCTTCTATGTTTCTAATCTTCTCCGTCTTCGTAAATATACCTATGGAAACTGTAACGCTTATACTTTCACCGTTCACATCAATCCTCAGATTCTCAATACTCCTCTTTATTCTCTCCAGAACATTTACAGCATACTCACAAGAGTCCCCACATCTTTTCTTCCTTATAAGCAAAAGAAACTCTTCCCCGCCAAGCCTTACTATATAATCACTGCCTAACCTCACCTGCTGCTTCATTGTATCCGCTATACTCTTCAAGACCACATCACCAACATCATGCCCATACGTATCGTTTATTCTCTTAAAGTGATCAACATCCACTACAGAAACAGCATAATCCGAAAGATTGATGAAAGACAGGATTTCATCAAGAGCAGCCCTGCTGAAAACACCGGTGAGAGCATCCCTCATAGCCATTCTTCTAAACCTTAGATATCCCAAAAAGTTCAGAGCATAGAGCACTATAATTAAAACAGTCAAAACGGAAATAACAATTACGACGGTTCTATAGAATTCTATAAGCTTCTCTGATTTCAAAACCTTCAGCCTTGAGAAATCCACTACAATCATAACTTTCCTACCAGAGCCAGCAGAGATGGGGATAAGGGACGTTATAGCCACGCTTCTGAAGTGCCTATGAAATACATTTATCTCTCGGTCAGAACGATAAGCTCTAATCCACGCAGCCGAATAAAACATTACAGTCTGACCAGCCACACTCTTGTTTTGCTCACTTGTAGCGGAGGCAACAAGCCTAAAGCGCCCTTCCTTATCTCTGTACACTATATACACTGCCTTTACATACTTACTCAACAAAATGCTGAGCCTTTCCTCAACAATCTTCCTAACAGAACTATCGCTCAGTAAGAGATGTACTATGTCACCTGAAGATTCTCTTTTTAGGCGAAGCACTATATTCCTAGCCACCTGAACAATCTCTGCCACAGAGTTGTCCACAAAATCAGCAGTAAGTTTTCTCTCGGCAGTCCTTATACCTATGAGAAACAATACTGTAAGAGCAAAAAAGCCCACAAGTGCATAAAATGCTTTCAAACTTGGTTTAAAAATCTTTTTCATCACAACTCAGCTAATTCCCACGCATATAGAAATCTGGATATCATCAGACAAGCACTATCGATACACCTGAGAAACCCCGTTGCCTCAAAAACCTTTATCAACCACACCGTCCAACAAAAACTCATACGCTGTTATGATGATCCCAATACCACAACACACACACGTGAGTCAAATTTTTATCAAACACTTTTACAACTTTTTTACAGGTACACTAACCTTCCTTAAAACGTACCCGCTAACATAAGCAAAGAAAAAGGTTAGGAGGTGATCTGATGGTCAAAAGAGTGTTGTTAGCGGTGCTTGGTTTGTTGTTGATGTTTCAGGTAACTGGATATGCAGGCGGCGTAATAAGTGGGGCTGGTTCTACATTTGCTTACCCCATTTACAACGCATGGGCATTCTACTACTCCCACAAAACCGGAATAAGGCTCAACTATCAGCCAATAGGCTCCGGAGGAGGGATAAGGCAAATAAGGAACAAAACCGTTGACTTTGGAGCCACGGACGATCCAATCACTCCAGCTCAACAAAAAAAATGGCGTCTACTCCAGTTCCCAACCGTAACCGGCGGCGTGGTTCCTGTGGTCAACATACCTGGGATAAAAGCAGGACAAATAAAACTCACAGGCAAAATACTCGCCATGATATATCTGGGTAAGATAACGAAATGGAACGATCCAGCCATAAAATCACTCAACAAAAACGTAAAACTGCCAGATAAACCTATAACCGTAGTGCACAGATCAGACGCATCTGGAACAACAGCAATCTTTACTACATACCTATCCGACGTAAGCACTGTATGGAAAAAAAACGTAGGAGCAGCAAAATCCGTGAACTGGCCTGTGGGTGTTGGAGGGAAAGGAAATCTTGGTGTAGCAAACTATGTTTCTAAGATACCTTATTCAATAGGATACGTGGAGTTCTCATATGCCATCCAGAACCATATGAACTATGTGCTTATGAAAAACAAAGAGGGGTTCTTCGTAAAACCATGTTTTGATACATTCAAATCAGCATCCAAATATGCACACTGGCAACCCAAAAGAGGGTTCGACAACTGGATAACAAATGCACCAGGCAAAAACTCATGGCCCATAGCGGGAGCTACTTTTATCCTCTTAAGGAAGAACCAACCAAAAATAAATGAACGGGTAGTAAAATTCTTCAACTGGGCATTCAAAAACGGCGATACCATAGCAAAAAAGCTAATATACGTACCTCTCCCAGAGAATGTCAAAAACATGATAAGAAAGTACTGGAAGGACCACGGTATATCCTACTGAGCCTCAGGGGGCTTTGCCCCCTTCATTCCACCAAACAGATCTAGCGGAATAGGTACAATAGTCGTCACATTGTTCTTGGATGAAATCTCATTTAGCGTCTGAAGATATCTCAACTGAAGAGCCTGTGGATACTGAGACATGATTTCCGCAGCCCTCTTCAGCTTCTCAGCAGCTTGCAATTCCCCTTCAGCGCTGATTACCTTTGCACGCCTATCCCTTTCAGCCTCAGCCTGTCTCGCCATAGCTCTCTGCATGTCCTGGGGCAAGTCTATCTGTTTGAGTTCAACAAGTGTGACTTTCACTCCCCACGAATCAGAGTGTTTATCCAATATCTCTTGTATTTCAGAATTTATCTTTTCCCTATCTGAAAGGAGCTTGTCCAGTTCAGCCTGCCCACATACACTCCTCAAAGTGGTCTGAGCAAGCTGAGCTATGGCATAGAAATAATCACTCACCTGCACAACGCTCTTAAGCGGATCCACAACCTTAAAATACACTACAGCGCTGATCTTTATAGTAACATTATCGCGCGTAATCACGTCCTGTGGAGGTACATCAATTGTTGTAACACGGAGGGTAACTCTAACCATTGTGTCTATTACAGGCCACAATATAATCAAACCAGGACCTTTTATGCCTATAACTCTGCCCAACCTGAATATCACAGCTCTGTCATACTCACGTATGACCCTAACAGAAGAAAGCAGAAGTATAACCACAACACCAACAAAAGCAAAAACAAACATCCCGCCCATGTTCAGCTCCTTTTTTCAAGTGACTCAACTTTAAGCTTCAGTGAATCTTGTTCTACAACTACCACATGTTCTCCCCTACCCACACTCTTACTGGAAAATGCCTTCCACAGTTCACCATCTATATCTACCTGACCATATATCCCAGGCTTGATCGGCTTTACGCATACTCCCTTTTTACCAACCATATCCCCAATTATAACTCGATGTTTATGTGCTCTAAAACCCAACACAGCAAGCACTAGCACAAGCAAACTCAAGGCAAGAAAAACAGGCAGAACTACATATACAAATACAAAGGGAAGCACAGTTGAAATAGAGTACAAGATCACCGTCCCAACCGCGAACAGCAATACCCCAGCTGCAGCAAAAACACCACCGGTTACAGTTAAACTCTCCAATACCATAAATACAAAGGCACATACTATCAGCACTTCAGATAGAGCATTCATCCTTACTCCCCTTTTGAAATTCTACCAACCCCACTGTAGCAAGTCAAACAGCGGTTATATACCAACAAATATTGACAAAGCAACACATAGAGTTAGAATTAAGAAAAACAGCGAAAGGAGGTGAATATGGCTGCAAAGAAAATTCTAATGCTCGTTGGTGATTTTGTGGAAGATTATGAGGCTATGGTACCATTTCAGATGCTAACCATGGTTGGGCACACAGTTCATACCGTATGTCCAGGCAAGAAGGCTGGTGAAACAGTAAAAACTGCCGTACACGACTTTGAAGGCGATCAAACCTACTCCGAAAAGAGGGGGCACAACTTCCTCATAAACGCAGATTTTGACAGCGTAAATCCAGATGAATACGATGGACTTGTAATACCTGGAGGCAGAGCGCCAGAGTACATAAGACTCAACGAAAAGGTAATAGAAATTGTTAAAAACTTCTCAGAAGCCAAAAAACCGATAGCTGCCATATGCCATGGCCCCCAAGTGCTAGCAGCAGCAGGTGTTCTTGAGGGTAAAAAATGCATGTCCTATCCCGCTGTTAAACCTGATGTAATCAAAGCTGGTGCGGAGTGGTGCGAGGTTAATGAGACATTTACAAACGCATGTGTTGACGGCAACCTCGTTACAGCATCCGCTTGGCCTGCACACCCGGAATGGATAAGAGAATTCTTGAAACTCCTCGGTACAAAGATAGAGCCCTAATATCTGACCCCTCCACCTGGAGGGGTCAGCTTATCTTTACCCCAAGAACAGTGGTGTCATCATGCAGTTCAGCAGAACCTACAAAGCGTTTGTGCTCGGAGATGAGCTCTCGTACAATATTATCCGACATACTGTTCAGAACAACACGGGCAATTCTTTCTTCACCAAAAACTTCTCCTTTCTCGTTCCTGGCCTCTGGGAGACCGTCGCTATAGACAATCATCCTTTTCAAGTCGCTAAGCGGATACTCCATAAGCCTATACTCAAACCCTGGGAAAGCTCCCACCGGCACATCCCCCGATACAACCATACAAGAAACTGAACGCTCCGAACATAGAAGAGGCGGAACATGTCCAGCATTACAACAATAAAGCAAACCCTCATTCAAGTCCAGCAAACCAACAAACAGAGTTGAAAACATACCTCTACCTGAAAGTTTAACCATGTGCTCATTTAGCAATGATACAAGTCTATTTGGTTTATATTCCTGCTCAAGCAACACCTCTATAACGCTTTTCTCAAGAGCAACATAAAGAGCGGCAGGAACCCCCTTTCCCGAGACATCACCGAGATAAAACACTACTCTACCATCATCCACAGGAGATACACCATAGAAATCCCCCCCAACCTGTTTGGCCCAAATACTTACAGCCTCAAACCAACACCCAGAGAATTCACCGGACATGTTGGCTGGTATAAATGTATTCTGTATATCCCGTGCAAGTTCCAGCTCCTTCTCAAGTTTGGCAGTTTCCTCCACCTTGTTTATGTAAAGCCTAAGAGAACTCTGCATTCTTCTGAGAGCCTCTCCTACACTCTTAGCCTCATTAGTAAGATCTTCAGGTATAGAAACATTGAAATCCCCGTCCGCTATAGTGGAGGAAACCTCTTTTATCTTTACCAAATCCTTGGTGGTTTTGTTTGATACAGCAAACACTATAAACACAATCAAACTAATACCACCAGCTATAGCCAACATGAAGTAAACATTTAGGCTTTTCAACGGGGCAAACAGTTCATTTTCAGGGAAAACCACCCCTATACTCCAGTTTGTCTGATGCAAAGGCAGGTGGTAAATAAGATACTTCCTCCCCTCAAAAAAGACCTCATCAAAACCAGTCTGCTGCTCCTCCATAGCCTTAACCAGTTTACGAAATGCCCTCTGATGAATGTTTCTCACTATATGGGCTACACATCCTTCACCCTGATACTTACCCAGCGGTGCGAGCACATTCCCCCGGGTAGAGAGTATAAATGCACCCCCAGACTTCAGTATCTTTATTTTAGATACTATGCTAGATAAAAAACTTATGCTTGCATCTGCCGTGGCTATACCTACAGGCCTCCCGCTTTCATCCCTTATGGGTACACTAAACGTACTCATCCATATCTCACCACCACCCTTATCAAAATAGGGCTCGCTCCAGAGGGCTTTGTCTTCCTCAATGGGCCTGTAAAACCACTCAAACTTCATGTAATCGTATCCTGGAGGTACCAGATTCTTGAACCTCATATGACCCCTGGAAAAATAATAGTATGGACAGAAATAACCACCTGTCGGAGAATATTGGGGTAAGAAAGCCAAAGCCATACCATATATCTGACCACTCGAATAAACATACTCCCTCATGGTCCTTTCCACAGACGGAATACTAATCCCATGTTCAACCAATAAAGCTATATTCTCAGGCCTCCTGGATATGCTTGAGGCGATATACTCTATCTGCCTTGCAGAATCCAAAGCAAGCACCTTAGCCTTCAGCATAGCCCCACTATATATGAACCGCTTGGAGTAATTCTCTCCGAGATAGGAAAAAACAAGAAAAGTTGGAACAAGACCAAGCAGAAGGTATAGTACAAGTCTATCTCTAGTGCTACCTGATCTCAACGTACACCCTGTTTTCCTCTCCTTCTCTTTTATACTCCAAACTTTTGGAAAAGCTAAACACAAGGAGCAATCCTAAACCACCTTCCTTTCTATTCTCTACCGGAGTTTCTAAATCTGCTCTCGCCTTAAATACCGTCGGATCAAACTTCCCACCATCATAACACATCTCAATAAACACACTATCATCCCATTCCCTTACGCGAACATCAAGATACGTTGCTTTCAGCTTAACAGCATGCACAAACACGTTTGTAACAAGTTCCTCGTACACCAGTTTTGCCTTTGCACATACAGACTGCTCTAGAGAAGAGGTCCTACAGAATTTATTAACCACTTCAAGGGCATCCTCAAGCCTGCTCTCCGATAGTATAAACCTCATGCTATCCCCCACACAGCTAATCCATTTTTCCAAGAAAAGAATAAAAACCCGAAATCCTCAACACTTCGTCTACCATCCCATTGGGGTTTTTCACCCATACCTCATTCCCCTTCTGCTTCATGGTCTTAGCGGCCATGAGCAACACCTGCAGTCCAGCAGAACTGATGTACTCAAGACTCCCAAAATCAAACACTACATCGCCTGAGTGACCTTGAAGTCTCTCCTCCACCTGAGAATATACTTCAGGTGCATTCAGAGAATCCAAACTCCCATCAATCCTGATAAAGAGTCTATTTTTCTCATCTTTTCCAAAGTCAACTCCCATAACTCACTCCCCCGATCTAAAAGTACAGAGTCTAACACACTAGCACCCCTCACCTGAGACAACTCATACACCATCCTTACACAAAATAACACCACACGAGAACAAAAAAGGCTTAAAAACCGTTTGTATAATTCAATTACTTATTAAACATTCAACCATACGCCAATGTATACTGAGCAAACACCTCTGTCAATACCTACTTTGAGACCGTATTTTAGCCGTCTATCTAAGACAAAGTAGTAGATCCAAGCTCAGCATTAAACCCTTCTATCAACCAACCTTTTTATCTTACCAGCTACCGGGCTTCTTGCCAGAGTTCCAGTGGGTACAAACTCAACGGCGAATGTGTTGAAGTACTTTTCCTTTACGGCGAGGTTTACCATATCCACATGCTGTTTCACTGATTCTAATATTTCTTCTTCAAGCGTTTTGCTTTTTGGAGGATTCGACGACTCAATGCGTAAAATGAAATTCATCCTTCCA
>CAZERD010000047.1:0-12218 GCA_964515405.1 uncultured Desulfurellales bacterium | reverse complement strand
CTCCAGGTATATAAGCAGTTACTTCATAGCCGGTTGTGAGTTTCACCCTTGCCACTTTCCTCAAAGCAGAATTCGGTTTCTTAGGTGTAGTAGTATAAACCCTCGTACACACACCCCTCCTCTGTGGGCATCCCTGAAGAGCAAGAGTTTTTTTACGTTCCTTAACTATCTTCCTTCCCTTACGCACAAGTTGGTTAATGGTCGGCACTTTTTACCTCCTTAAGACAAAACGCCGTTAAATTATCAATAATAAATTCCTTTGTCAAGCACCTTGTGGCTCAATAGCAAGTTCATCATACTTCTTCTGGCCTGTCCCAACTGGAATCAATCTGCCTACTATAACATTCTCCTTAAGCCCCAGTAGATAGTCTGTTGAACCACTTACAGCAGCATCCGTGAGTACGCGTGTAGTCTCCTGGAAACTGGCGGCAGATATAAAGCTATCAGTACTCAAAGAAGCCTTCGTTATACCCAGAAGCAAATTCCTACCTATGGCTGGCTTCTTACCTCTCCTTATGAGACTCTCATTCTTCTTCATAAACCTGAACTTATTCACAACTTCTCCTTCAATATAATCACTATCGCCCACATCCTCTATAACAACCTTTGAAAGCATCTGCCTAACTATTATCTCTATATGCTTATCATTTATGCTAACCCCTTGAAGCCTGTAGACCTGCTGAATCTCTTCAACAAGCATCTTTTCAAGAGCTCTTTCACCGAGTATCCGGAGTATATCATGAGGATTCACAGAGCCATCTGTAAGCTTTTCTCCCATCTCAACTCTATCCCCTGGGTAAACCAAAATTCTTGTGTTGTGTGGAATAAGGTACTCCCTGTATACTTTTCCCTTTCCAGCAGTAGACGTGATAACCACCTTTCTCTTACCCTTGAATTCACCACTATATGACACCACGCCGTTAATCTCACTTATTATGGCAGCATTTTTTGGCTTCTTAGCCTCAAACAGTTCTGTAACCCTAGGCAAACCTCCAGTTATGTCCGTAGCTTTGCCCAACTCCCTTGGAATCTTTCCTATAGCATCACCCGCTTTGACGAATTCGCCATCCTCCCTCTGAAGAATCACACCTGGGGGCAAGTAATACATCACCTTTTCGTCCATATTAGGGAACCGCTTCACATTACCGTTTTCATCCACAATCTCTATGCGCGGTCTCATGGAAGCATTTTTGCTCTCTGTTACTATCAAACTCTTCCTTGAAGTAACCTTATCTATCTCCTCTCTAACAGTAACGTTCAGCACAAGGTCCCTGTACTTAACATACCCATCCACTCCAGCAAGCAAATAGTAAGCATAGGGATCCCATTCAGCCAATATGGTATGACTCATATGTCTTGTAGGATCGCTCTCAAATATTCT
The DNA here is from genome assembly GCA_964515405.1 of uncultured Desulfurellales bacterium. Lineage (GTDB taxonomy): Bacteria > Campylobacterota_A > Desulfurellia > Desulfurellales > CAZERD01 > CAZERD01. The sequence goes on along the minus strand of CAZERD010000047.1, from coordinate 10,837 downwards.
CCTCTTCATCTCATCTTCGTACCCTGCAAGGAGCTGATCCTGTTTAACCCTGTCCCCAGCTCTGACGTAAAGTACAGAGCCCTTCGGTACATAATACCTATGCTCCTCACTATTCTCTCCGGTAATTATCACATGGGTACCATGTCTATTAACCACACCGTCCTCAAAACCATTAACTGGCATATATTCGCTACCCTTAAGGGATATTATTTTCACCGTTCCCTCAACATCAGACTTCACGAATCTCTTTATAGTTTGGCCATCCCCAACATGCATCTTGGAAGCATAGGGTATCTTCTTGGGTACGTCATAGACTTCAACCACCCTTTCCACGATAGACTCGCCTTCCTCAACAGCTACACCGCTCTTCTTGGGCAATATAAACTTACCTATCGCTTCAGATGCACCCCTTATAATATCCTCTTCCGTAATTAGGTTTATCCTTTTAAACTCAAAAACCTCCTCACCACTCACCTTCACCACATAGTTTGCCTTAACCTCCTCAACCTCAAACATACCCCCAGAGGGAGCTACAACTTGTGGTTCAGTTATAAGAAGGGCAGCATCTCTCCTTGACAACACTATCTTCTCCCCTTCGGAATTCTCTGCTGTAAACAGATTGAGATACCTAACAATGCCAGCTCTATGGGTCTCAAGTTCCATCTTCTCTATAGCCCTCGTGGCTGTACCACCCACATGGAATGTCCTGAGCGTCAACTGTGTACCTGGCTCACCTATAGACTGAGCAGCTACTATACCTATAGCTTCACCCACCTCAACCCTATGTCCTCTCGCTAAGTTTCTCCCATAACATTTAGCACAAACTCCTCTTTCAGCTTTACAAGTGAGCACAGAAAATATAGGTACTTCCTTTATGCCAGCGTTAATCATTTCCTCAGCTATAGATTCTGTTATTTCTTCACCCTCCCTTACTATAACTTCCTTCGTGAACGGATTGACAACATCCTCTGAAGCTACCCTTCCAATTATTCTATCCTCCAAAGACTCTATCTCCTGACCATTCACAACTATAGCGCTAACCCTTATACCCTCAGTGGTACCGCAGTCTTCCATAGTTACAAACACATCCTGGGAAACATCTATAAGCTTCCTCGTAAGATAACCAGCATTAGATGTCTTCAAAGCTGTATCGGCAAGCCCTTTTCTCGCCCCGTGGGTAGAGGTAAAATATTCAAGAACACTCAAACCCTCTTTCAGATTGGATTTTATGGGGGTCTCTATGATATCCCCGGATGGTTTTGACATCAGACCCCTCATTCCAACAAGCTGCCTTATCTGTTGATTAGAACCCCTGGCCCCTGAGTCTGCCATTATAAATATAGAATTAAAACCCTCACCGTACTTACCACCTAACCTTCTCATGGTTGCTTCTATTATCTCCTCAGTGGCATTGCTCCATGTATCAATAATTTTATTATACCTCTCCGAATCTGTAAGTAATCCTTGGGCGTACTGGCTCTGGATCAGTCTAACAGCTTCCTCAGCACGCGCTATAATATCCTTCTTTTCAGGAGGAACAACCATATCCTCAACCGAAATAGATATCCCACTATTAGTTGAAATCCCATAGCCCAGATCTTTTATCTTATCAAGAAACTCAACAACCGTTGGTAGATCTGTATTTCTGTAGAGATAAGCTATAAGCGATTCTATATCCTTCTTGCCAAAAACTTTATTTATATTGTTGAACGGAACGATATCAGGCACTATAAAACTAAATAAAACTCGTCCCACCGTGGTATTGTAAAGTTCATCATCCACCTTGACCTTTATCCTCGCATTTAGTGAACAAACACCGTTACAGTAAGCCACATATACCTCATCTCGGTTGGCAAATACCATACCTTCACCCTTTGCATTATCCCTTGGCTTGGTCATATAATATAGACCCAACACCATATCTTGAGACGGTATAGCTATCGGCTTACCACTGGCTGGGGATATGATGTTCTCTGTCGACAGCATTATAACTTCGGATTCAAGCCTTGCCTCCACACTCAAAGGAACGTGCACAGCCATCTGATCCCCATCAAAATCAGCATTAAAAGCGGCACATACAAGCGGATGGAGTCTTATAGCCTTCTCATCTGTTAACACAGGATGAAACGCCTGGATGGATATCCTGTGAAGCGTGGGAGCTCTGTTCAGCAATACCGGATACTCCTTAACAACATCTTCAAGAATATCCCAAACAATGGGTTCCTTTTTCTCAACTATCTTCTTAGCTGCTTTTATAGTAAGAGCGTGATCATCCTCTATCAGCTTTGCGTATATCAGAGGCTTGAATAATTCAAGAGCCATAATTCTTGGTAGTCCACATTGATCCATCCTAAGCTCAGGGCCACCAACTATAACAGAACGCCCTGAATAATCCACCCTCTTTCCAAGGAGATTCTTCCTAAACCTCCCCTCCTTACCCTTTATAGAATCACTTAGCGACTTCAAAGGCCTGTTGTTAGAGGCTCTGACAACCTGCTTCCTCCTACCATTATCTATAAGAGCATCCACAGCTTCCTGAAGCATCCTCTTTTCATTTCTTATGATTATAGAGGGAGCCCCTAACTCAAGTAGTCTCTTAAGTCTGTTGTTCCTATTGATAACGCGTCTATATAGATCATTTAGATCACTGGAAGCAAACCTACCTCCATCCAGGGAAACCAGAGGTCTCAAATCTGGTGGTAGAACAGGAAGCACATTCAAAATCATCCATTCAGGCCTATTACCTGAACGCTTGAACTTCTCAACCAACCTTATCTGTTTCGTAATTTTCCTCTTCTTAGACTCAGAGTTGGTTGCTTCAAGTTCATCCTTGAGCTGGTATATAAGTTCAGTAAGATCTATCCTTTTGAGCAGCTTCTGAATAGCCCCAGCCCCCATTTCAGCCACAAATCTAAGTCCGTACTTTTCAGAATACTTCCTGTAAGCAGTTTCGGTAAGTATCGTTTTCACAGGTAGTTCATCAACACTACTGTCAGTAACAACATAGGCCTCATAATATATAACCCTTTCAAGGTCCTTTGATTTTATATCAAGCAAGGAAGACATTATACTTGGAATACTCTTCAGAAACCATACGTGACTCACCGGGGTTGCAAGCTCTATATGACCCATCCTTTCCCTTCTCACACTGGATTCTGTGACCTCAACCCCGCACTTTTCGCATACCATACCCTTGTATTTAGCCCTTTTGTACTTACCACACAAACACTCATAGTCTTTTATAGGACCAAATATTTTCGCACAAAACAAACCATCCCTCTCAGGTTTGAGCGTTCTATAATTTATGGTCTCCGCCTTCTTAACCTCTCCATAACTCCACTCTCTTATCTTCTCAGGCGAGGCAAGTCTTATCCTTACAGCATCAAAATCCTTAGCAGACTTTGGTTTGCTCTTTAAAACGGTAAACATAAGTCCCCCTTATTTCCTTTTTACTTCTTTCAAGAGTTCTAAATCAAGACCAAGGGCCTGCATCTCTTTCACAAGCACGTTAAATGATTCTGGAACTCCACCCAGAGGCACAGGCCTTCTTTTTACAAGTGCTTCATATGCTTTGTTTCTACCACTGATATCATCAGATTTTATTGTCAACATCTCCTGAAGGCTATAACTCGCCCCATACCCTTCAAGAGCCCATACCTCCATTTCCCCGAACCTCTGACCTCCAAATTGGGCCTTTCCACCCAGCGGCTGCTGAGTAACAAGTGAGTAAGGCCCCACACTCCTTGCATGAACCTTGTCATCAACAAGATGATGGAGCTTCAAAACATACATCACTCCAACAGTTACTGGCTCAAGAAACCTTTCTCCAGTCACACCGTCATACAAATCAAATTTAAACGTTTCCACCCCAGCTAGTTTCTTGAGTCTTTCAAACTCCCCCTCTTTGGGACCCTCAAACACTGGGGATGCAAAATGAACACCATTACTCCATTCAACAGCATACCTATCCAACTCATTATCACTCAGAGAATCTATAAACTCATCAACCTCGGTAGAATCATATATCTCTTTCATAAGGGACCTGATAGCATCCCTCTTACCGGCTTTCACAAGCTCATCTATCTTTCTGCCAAGGCCTTTTGAGATCAAACCGAGATGGGTTTCCATTATTTGTCCTATATTCATCCTTGATGGAACACCAAGAGGGTTAAGAACAATATCTACAGGCGTGCCATCCTCAAGGAAAGGCAGATCCTCTATCGGCAAGATCTTAGAAACAACACCCTTATTTCCATGTCTACCACTCATCTTGTCGCCAACTGACAGTTTCCTCTTGGTAGCTATATATACCTTAACACCCATAACTACACTGGGCGGGAGCTCATCGTCCCTCTCCAAGGATTTCACCTTTCTCGAGTGAACATCATTGGCTATCTTAACAAGATTTTTGTAGTGCTGTTCTATATCCTTAACAAGAGAAACCTTCAAGAATCTCTTCAATTCAGATTCAGACAGATTCTCTAGCTCTCTCTCTGTGACAGTCTTTCCTTTTTTAAAGGTTTTCCTCCCAACGGTAACATCCTTCTCCAGAGGAGACTTAGCTATTTCCTCTCTGAAATGCTTGAGCTTCAGCCTTTCAACAAGATTAAGCTTCTCTCTAAGTTCCCTGTCCAGTTTCTCCTTTTGAGCTCTAAGTATCTCTTTGCCCCTCTGATTTTGAGGAGCACCCCTCCTTTTAAGTATCTTAACATCAACCACTATGCCACTAACATCAGAAGGAACCCTCAATGAGGTATCGGTCACTTCAGCCGCCTTTTCCCCAAATATAGCCCTTAATAATCTTTCTTCAGGAGAATAATGAGTCTCCGTCTTGGGCGTAACCTTACCCACTATAATGTCACCAGGTTTAACATAAGCACCTATTCTAACTATCCCATTTTTATCAAGATTCTTAAGCATATCAGCAGAGACGTTTGGTATATCTGCCGTAATTTCCTCAACTCCAACCTTTGTATCCCTCGCAAAAACCTCCAATTCCTTAATATGTATGGACGTATATATATCCTCCTCCACTACCCTTCTAGATACAACAACACCGTCCTCGTAGTTATAACCCCTCCATGGTACAAAAGCCACCAACACATTCTTACCCAAAGCAAGCTCACCCTTGTCACATGTTGGAACGTCCACTATTATCTGACCCTTTTTCACAGTATCTCCAGCCCTAACCAGCGGTCTCTGAGAAAAAGAAGTATTCTGGTTGGACCTTATAAATCTTCTTATTTCATACTCATCTATCTCATAACCGTTATCCCCTCTGCAAGCCACATAAAGCCTGTCATCATCTATCCTTACAACAACACCATCCCTTTTTGCAAACACGCCTCTTCTTGAATACTTAGCAACTATACCTTCAAGACCAGTACCCACAAGAGGAGCCTCGGGCTTTATCAGAGGAACAGCTTGCCTTTGCATATTGGAACCCATCAAAGCCCTGTTAGCATCATCGTGTTCAAGAAACGGAATAAGACCAGCAGCAACAGAGACAACCTGATTAGGAGAAACATCCATTAGATCAACTTCATCCTTCCTAACCACTATAAACTCACCATTTTTCCTGGCAGATACATACTCATTGACAAAACTACCATTTGGATCTAAAGGTGCATTTGCCTGAGCTATGACGTGTCCTTTCTCCTGTGATGCAGAAAGATATACCACCTCATCTGACACAACCCCATTGTAAACCTTTCTGTAAGGCGTCTCTATAAAACCATACTCGTTAATATCCGCATAAAGAGCCAAGGAAGAAATTAAACCTATGTTGGGGCCTTCCGGCGTTTCTATAGGACATATCCTACCATAATGCGTGGGGTGAACGTCCCTTACCTCAAATCCTGCACGCTCCCTGGTCAAACCACCAGGCCCAAGGGCGGATAACCTCCTTTTGTTGGAAATCTCCGACAGAATATTGGTTTGATCAAGAAACTGAGAAAGCTGACCCGTAGCAAAGAAATCCTTAATCGCTTGAGCCACTGGCTTCACATTGATAACATCATACGGGGTTATATTGTCAAGATCCCTCATAATCATTCTGTCCTTTATCAGCCTTTGCATTCTCAAGAGTCCATTCCTGAACTCGTAGTACAGGAGTTCCCCCACAAGACTAACCCTTCTGTTAGAAAGACTATCAATATCATCCGGGGATACCACATCGTTCTCAAGCAGTAGTATGTGCTTCATAATGCCTATAAAATCATCCTTGGTAAGAGTCCTAACATCTAACGGTATATCCAATCCAAAGGTCTCATTTATCTTTATCCTACCCTCTTTAGAAACGTCGTACCTATCCGGATCAAAAAACAGACCATAGAAAAATTTATCGGCATCCTCAATAGACGTATGATCCCCCGCCCTTAACAGTGTATGAATGTACACCTTGGCTACATCATCGTCAGCTATCTCAAATCCTATTGTCTGCCTCTTCTTTTCAAGCACCTCTCTGGCACTGAGAACAGTGTTGGCAATAAGGGGATCGTTGTACTCACTATAGACCACATCAAATTCACTATCTTTCCTCTTGAGCCTATTGATCAGCTCTTTTGTTATCTGAACACCCGGCACCCCCACTATATCGTCATCTACTTCAACGCGAGTAGCCAAATACATGTTCACAAGATCCGAAGACCTAACAGGCACCCTATTAACCCCCTTCTCCAGGAGCTCCTTTAAAGCCCTCCTTGTTATCTTCTTAGATCTTGAGACCACGGTCTTCCCATCCACAGCTATATCCTCGGAGGCATAAAATTTACCCGCCACATCCTCATTCAACTCAACAAACACTTCCCCATCCTTAATGGAGACACGAACAGGTGTGTAGAATAACCTTAGTATTTCATCATCTTCAAAACCAAGTGCTTTAAGTATAATTACCGCCGGAAACTTTTTCTTTCTATCTATCCTCGCATACAGTATACCCTTTGCGTCTGTTTCAAACTCTACCCAGCTACCCCGATCAGGTATAATTTGCCCATAGTACTGATTCCTACCCCCAACCTGGGAAAGAAGCTTAAATATAACTCCAGGCGATCTATGAAGTTGCCCTATCACAACCTTTTCCACTCCATTTATCACAAAGCTCCCTCTCTCAGTGATAAGGAATATCTCTCCAACATAAACATCCTGCTCCTTAATCTCCCTTACCCTTACCCTCTCACCAGTCTTTTCATCTATATCCCACAGAGTAAGCCTTAACTTGGCCATCAAAAAACCGGAATAAGACAGGCCCTTCTCCTTGCATTCCTCAGGTGTAAGCTTGGGCTCTGTTATGTTCCAGTCAACAAGCTCAAGCCTCAACCTCCCATGGATATCATCTATTGGAAAAACGGACTTAAAAGCTTGCCCTATATTCTTTTCTATGTTAGAATCCTTGCTGATAAAGTCCTGGAAAGACTTGATCCCCAGCCTAAGAAGATCAGGTATATCAATGGGAGCTTTGACCTTGCCAAAGTTAACCCTCATTCTGTAGTCCAGCTTAATGGGATTAGCCATTACTCACCTCTTCTTTGGTATATGTGAAAAGATTGTTCAGCCAAAAGTGGAAGAGAGCAAGTCCCTCCCACTTCCTTTCCCGAAAAACAATATTATTTTATCTCTACCTCTGCCCCTACCTCTTCAAGTTTAGCCTTTATAGCCTCAGCTTCTTCCTTGCTTACCTTTTCCTTTACAGTCTTGGGAGCACTATCCACAAGCTCTTTGGCTTCCTTCAACCCCAAGCTTGTTATCTCTCTTACCACTTTGATTACCTGTATCTTCTTATCACCTATGCCCTTCAATATAACATCAAACTCAGTTTTCTCGGCTTCCGCTTCTTCACCACCAGCCTCTCCAGCAGGAGCAGCGGCAGCAACGCCAACCACAGGAGCAGCAGCACTGACGCCAAATCTTTCCTCCAGCTCCTTAACGAACTCGGAGAGCTCAAGAACACTCATATTCTCTATAAATTTAATAACATCCTCTCTCGTAATCTCAGCCATTTTCAACAACCTCCATCAAGATTCTTTCTTTTTACCCTCAATAGCTTTCAATACATACAAAAGATTGCGTAAATTAGCAGCAAGCACATTGACAAACCCACTAACCGGCCCATTCATAGCAGAAAGTACCTGAGCAAGTAGCACTTCCCGTGATGGAAGTCTGCTCAGTTCTCTCACCTGCTGTTCATTCAGGAGTTTGCCATCCTCAAGCATACCAAACTTGGGTTTTAAATTCTCAAATTCTCTGGCCTTCGCAACAAGTATCTTTGCAAGAGCCACTGGATCAGAGAAAGACAAAGAATAAGCCAACGGTCCGGATGCAACTTCCTTAATACTCTCCCACTTACTCCCCTCCACCGCCTTGATGAGTATCCTATTCTTGACAACGTTAAACCTATCTCCAGCAGCTTTAACCTCATTTCTGATAGATTCCATCTCCTGAACGGTTAAACCGCTATACTCAAGGCCAAAAACAGCCTTAGCACCATTCAACCGCTCCCTTAACTCTTCAGCCATCTTAACCTTCTTCTCCCTTCTCAAACGCATCCCCCCTTTCTTCAATTCAGGCGGGCTAAAGTCTCAAGCAGGCACACTTTAAGGACAAAAACCCACCCACTGTCTCAGACTTATATAAACATTATATTGATTGTACATCTATCCTCACACTTGGGGAATGTGTGGTAGACACATAGGCCGATTTAATATACTTACCCTTACTTGCCGCAGGCTTAGCCTTGACCACAGCATCATAAAAAGCTCTAATGTTTTCAACAAGGTGCTCATCCGGGAAAGATTTCTTACCAACCCCAGCGTGTACGTTGCCCGTTCTATCCACCCTAAAAGCAACCTCACCGGCCTTCGCTCTTTTAACAGCATCAGCCACGTCAAACGTAACCGTACCCACCTTAGGATTAGGCATCAACCCTCTAGGACCAAGCATCTTGCCTAGTCTCCCAACCACACCCATCATATCTGGAGTAGCAATAACCCTATCAAACTCAAACCAGCCCTCTTTCTGAATCTTGCTAACAAACTCTTCACCCCCTACATAATCGGCTCCAGCATCTTCAGCCTCCTTAACCTTCTCACCTTTGGCAAATACAAGAACACGTACCTGCTTCCCGGTACCATGGGGCAATACAACACTACCCCTGACAACTTGGTCAGACCTTCTCGGATCAACCCCAAGTCTCATATGCATTTCAACCGTTTCATCAAAGTTAGCATAGGCTATCTCCTTGAGAATCCTTACAGCCTCGTCCAGTGGATACTCTCTCAATTTGTCATACTTTCTAAGCGCTTCTTCGTACTTTCTACCCATAAAAAACCTCCAGGCTCCCACAAACGTGGTAAAATCGCCTAAAATTCCTCAACTTCAACCCCCATATTCCGTGCTGTTCCAGCTACAGTTTTCATTGCCTTGTACAAATCATCCGTATTCAAGTCAGGAAGTTTAATCTTAGCTATCTCTTCAAGCTTTTCTTTCGATAGTTTACCAACTTTCACCTTCAACTGATCACTGGACCCCTTCTCTATACCTAAAGCTTTCTTTATAAGAATGCTGGCTGGTGGGGTCTTAAGCACAAAATCAAACGATCTGTCCTTATAAACAGTCAACACAACGGGTATAATCATACCCTCTTTATCTCTCGTCGCATCGTTAAACTTCTTAACAAAATCCATTATATTGACACCATGCTGCCCCAAGGCTGGACCTACAGGCGGAGCCGGTGTCGCTTTACCTGCTTCTATCTGCAATTTAATCTGAGCCATAACCTCTTTCTTAGCCATACCCCTACATCTCCTTACTCAACTTTTTCCACCTGATTGTAGTTAAGTTCAACGGGTGTATATCTGCCAAATATACTGACCAGTATTTTCAATCTACCCTTATCTATATCTACCTCATCCACGGTCCCAGTAAAGTTAGCAAATGGACCATCTAGTACTCTAACTGTCTCACCATGTTCAAAGAACACAGAAAGCCTCGGCTTTTCTTTAGATTCCTCAATCTTTTTGAGTATCATACTTATCTCAGACTCGTCCATGGGAATAGGCTCCGTTTTGGAACCAACAAAACCCGACACATAAGACATTTTTCTAACCAAATTGTACAACTTATCACTAATACGTGCCTTTATAAATACGTAGCTGGGATACAAACATTTCTTCACCTTCTCTTTTCTCCTGTTTTTTATCTCTATAACCTCTTCAACAGGAACAAGAATCTGTTCAACATCATCCTCCAAACCCTCTACCTTTATCTTGTTTTCAAGCATCTTCTTTACCTTCTCCTCATACCCCACCTGCGTATGTAAAGCATACCACCTCACGTCACTCATAATATACCCTTTCAACCTTCCCTTGAGAAATTACAGTATAGCGTTCAGTGCCATGGACAACAAGTAATCTATTAAGCTCAAAATAGTAGCCACAATTATAACAAAAACAATCACTGAGATTGTAGCGCTTATGGTATCCTTCTTCGTTGCCCAGACAACCTTCTTAAACTCTAATCTTACTTCGTCCAGGAAGTTAAGAACCTTTTTAAACATAACAAAAATGGCAGGCCAGGGAGGACTCGAACCCCCAACATGCGGTTTTGGAGACCGCCGCTCTACCAATTGGAGCTACTGGCCTACTTCACCTCTTTATGTAAAGTATGTTTTCCGCAAAATGGACAGTACTTATTCAACTCAAGCTTCTGTCTTGATTTCTTCTTGTCTCTGGTACTTGTATAATTTTTCCGCTTACATTCCGAACATGCAAGATAAACTATTTCCCTCATACTCATCCCCTACTCAATAATCTCTGTCACCACACCTGCACCTACAGTCCTG
>CAZERD010000046.1:0-12581 GCA_964515405.1 uncultured Desulfurellales bacterium | reverse complement strand
GTAGGACAGTATCTGTAGGTGAGGTAATGGATTTCATTAAAGCCAGGTTTTTCAGTCATATGTCTGAGTTTCCCCATGATGTTATATCTGGTGTGGTGGTTGCTGGATTTAGGGATGTGTTTGATGCGTATTTAAGGCTTAGGGCATTGAGCGATTTTGTGAGACATGATCGAGATAAAGCTTATAGATTTTCCATAAAGAGGGTGTTCAATATAGTGCCCGAGGGGTTCAGTGGAATGGAGGTTGATGAGTCACTCCTTAAGGATGAGGAGGAGAGAGCTTTGCTTGTAAGTGTAAGAAGTGCTGAGTTGGAGCTTAAAAATATACGGGCAGATGATTACCAGGGTGTGCTTAATACTTTGGTTTCCATGAGAGATATAATAAATAAGTTTTTTGACAGGGTTCTGGTGATGGAAGAGGATGAGAGTTTGAGAAGGAATAGGTTGGCATTGTTGAACAGAATAAAGCACATGGCTCTTAAGGTTGCAGATTTTAGGCAGTTGGAGATATAAGGGGTTCTGTTATGCTTAAAATAAAACAAATGATGGGGTTAACGTTTGATGATGTGCTTCTTGTGCCTCAGAAATCGTCCGTTTTGCCGAAAGAGGCAGATACGACTACTCATCTCTCAGATCGTCTTCAGTTAAGGGTTCCTATAATATCCGCTGCTATGGATACCGTGACAGAGTATCGCATGGCTATAGCGATGGCAAGAAACGGTGGATTGGGTATTATTCACAAAAACATGTCAATAGAGGAGCAAGCCAGGCAGATTGTTAGGGTTAAGAAGAGTGAGAGTGGTATGATACTGGATCCTGTTACCATTTCACCGGATGCCACCATACGAGATGCACTGGACCTCATGGCTCAGTATCATATCTCTGGAATCCCTGTAACTGATGAAACAGGTAAACTTATAGGTATTATAACGAATCGCGATGTTCAGTTTGAGCATGACTATTCAAAGAGGGTTGATTCCATCATGACAAAAGATGATCTTGTCACTGCTCCCGTTGGTACGACCTTGGATGAAGCGGAGGAATATCTTAAGAGGAACAAGATAGAAAAATTACCTATAGTGGATGAAGGTTTTAGGCTCAGAGGGCTTGTTACCATAAAGGATATAAACAAGAGGAGACAGTATCCACAGGCAAGCAAGGATATACACGGTAGGCTTATGGTGGGAGCGGCCATAGGTACTAGGGATGGCGTTGAAAGGGCAGAAGCTCTGGTGGGTGCGGGCGCTGATGTGCTTGTGGTCGATTCAGCCCATGGACATTCGGTGTATATATTGGATCTGGTTGAGAGGATAAAACTCAGGTTCCCGGATGTTGTGCTTATAGCAGGGAATGTAGCAACGAAGGAGGGTGTGAGGAGTTTATGTGATGCGGGAGCTGATATTGTGAAAGTAGGCATAGGACCTGGTTCCATATGTACTACGAGGGTGGTTGCAGGTGTAGGTGTCCCTCAGATAACGGCTATCTCTGAGTGCTCTGAGGAGGCTGATCTCCATGGAAAGAGGATTATAGCGGATGGGGGAATAAAGTTTTCTGGGGATATAGTTAAAGCCATAGCTGCTGGAGCTTCTGCGGTGATGATAGGTAGCCTTCTAGCAGGGGTTGAGGAATCACCGGGCGAATCCCTTATATATCAGGGGAGAAAGTATAAGACCTATAGAGGAATGGGTTCAATAGGTGCAATGAGAAAAGGTGGCGGAGATAGGTATTTTCAGGAGGACAGCGACAAGCTTGTACCGGAGGGGGTGGAAGGTAGAGTTCCATACAAAGGGGATTTAAAGGATTTTCTCTTTCAACTTGTTGGAGGATTGAAATCGGGTATGGGTTACGTTGGTTGTAAGACAATTGAAGAACTCAGGACAAAGACAACGTTCATACAGATAACCCAGGCTTCCCTTGTAGAGAGCCACGTGCATGATGTTTATATTACGAAGGAGCCACCTAATTACAATGTTTAGGAAGATTTTCCCTCTGGTAGTTGTTCTCTTTTTCTTGCCGTTGTTGAATAGCTCCTATTCAAGGGAGATAGAAGTCTATTTCACTCCTTCTTATGCTGCGGAGTATAGGTTGGTGTATCTTATAAAACATGCTCGTCGTACCATAGATGTTGCAATGTACTCTTTTACAAACAGACGATTTGCTCAGGCGCTGGTGGAGGCTAAGAGGAGGGGTGTGAAAGTAAGGGTATTATTGGATAGAAGCGCCAATACTCCTGGGGAAAATAAGTACACCAAATATGCTTATTTGAAGTCCCATGGCATTGTTGTTGCTTTTGCCAAACCACACAGCAGGTATGGTGTTAAGGGTATATTGCATGACAAGTTTGCTGTGTTTGATGACAGCATCGTGGAGACAGGGTCAGCTAACTGGACTGCCAGTGCCTTTGTTAGGAACGATGAGAATATACTTATCATAAACAGGGTTGATATAGCCAATGTTTATGAGGAGGAGTTTGAGGATCTATGGAGGAGGAGAAGAAGAAGGCATTGAGGGTTGTTGATGCCAATTTCAATAGATTGCGTGAGGCACTGAGAGTTGTTGAGGATATAGCCCGTTTTGTGCTTAATAGGGGAGATATTTCCTCGCTTTTGAAGGATATGAGGATGAGGCTTACCCAACGTGGTGAAGAGTACTTTAACAGTCTTTCAGTTAGGGACACAAACGGCGATGTGGGTACGGTACTAGAGGGTGAGTTTGAAATGGCAAGGGATTCAGTTATGGATATAGCTGTTGCCAACTTTAAGAGAGCTGAGGAATCGTTGAGGGTTTTAGAAGAATTCTACAAGCTTTGGGATACAAAAATGGCGAGATTATTCAAAGAGTTTAGGTACAAGCTTTACTCTGTTGAGAAAAACTTCTTGTTCTTGCTAGGGGAAAAACATGGAACTCAGAAGGATTAGAAACTTCGCAATCGTGGCCCACATAGATCATGGGAAAAGTACGCTTGCTGACAGGCTTATAGAGAACACCGGTGGTCTTTCCAAGAGGGAGATGAGAGAACAATTTCTTGACACTCTTAGTGTTGAGAGGAGACATGGGATAACAGTTAAAGCTCAGAGCGTTAGGCTCACGTATAATTATAAGAATGAGGAATATTACCTAAACCTTATAGACACACCTGGGCATGTAGATTTCAGCTATGAGGTGTCAAAGAGCCTTTCGGCCTGTGAGGGATGCTTACTGGTTGTTGATGCAACACAGGGTGTTGAAGCTCAAACAGTTGCCAATGCGTATCTTGCCATAGAGCATAATCTTGAAATAATACCGGTGATAAATAAGATAGATTTACCCAGCGCTGATGTTGAAGAGGTAAAAAAGGAGATAGAGGAAGCAGTAGGCATAGATGCTTCTGGCGCTATACCAATTTCAGCGAAGAATAATGTAGGTATAGACATTCTACTTGAGACTATAGTTGAAAAGGTACCCCCGCCTTCCGGAGATAGAAGTGCACCGCTTAAGGCCTTGATAATGGACTCCTGGTACGACAATTACAGGGGCGTTGTATTTCTTGTCAGGGTTTTTGACGGTTCTGTGAGGATTGGTGACAGGATACTTATATACTCAACAGGTAGAGAGTATGAGGTGGAGGAGTTGGGTGTGTATACCCCTAAGGTTAGAAAACTCGATGAACTTGCTGTTGGTGATGTTGGTTATGTTATAGCAAACATAAAGAGCATCAAGGATATAAGGGTAGGTGATACCATGACGCTTGTTTCTCGTCCTGTGGATAAGCCACTGGAAGGCTTCATGGTGCCTAAGCCTTTTGTTTATGCTGGTTTCTACCCTACGGAGCCAGATCAGTATGAAGATTTGAAGAATGGGCTTGAAAAGCTTCAACTTAATGATGCCTCTTTGTTTGTAGAGCCGGAAAGGTCGGAAAGTTTAGGGTTTGGTTTTAGGTGTGGTTTTCTTGGAGTTTTGAGTATGTATATCACCAAGGAGAGACTTGAAGATGAATTTGGTCTGGATATAGTTGTTACAGCCCCTTCTGTGCTTTACCAAGTTGAAAAGAAGAATGGAGAGACAGTCGAAATTTCAAACCCCTCTATGCTGCCGTTCCCTCAGGAGATATCATCCATATTGGAACCGTATGTGACTATAGAGGTTATTACGCCCGCACGGTATGTGGGGAGTATCCTGAGGTTATTGCAGGATGAGAGGGGAGAGCAACAATCTGTTTTATATATATCTTCGGACAGGGTAATGATAAAGTATCTCCTGCCACTTTCCAGCATGATGGCTGATTTTTATGATAGGCTGAAATCCTATTCGAGGGGAGAGGCTTCTTTTGATTATACGTTTGATGGTTTCAGGGAGTCCAACTTAACTAAACTTGTAGTTTTGATAAATGGTAAGGAAGTGGATTCTTTTTCGATGATAGTGCCCAGAGAGAAGGCCTACAGGATAGCGAGGGAGGTTTTGTCGAACCTGAGGAAATATATACCAAGACAATTATTTGAAATAAGACTTCAAGCTAAGGTAGATGGGCGGATAATAGCTAAAGAACAGATAAGTGCTTTGAGAAAGGATGTGTTAGCCAAGTGTTATGGGGGGGATGTTACGAGAAAAAAGAAACTTCTTGAAAAACAAAAGAAGGGAAAAAAGAAAATGAAGGAGCTGGGAGATGTTCATGTGTCAAAGGAAGCATTTATCAAGCTTATGGAGTTGAGGTGAGTATGAACAAGGGGAAGCTGTACGGTTGGGTGAAATCTATTCTTATTGCTTTGGTTATAGCTCTGTTCATAAGGCAATTTATAGTGGAAGCGTTTGTAATACCTTCGGCCTCTATGGAACCCACACTGCTTGTGGGGGATCACATACTTGTGAACAAGTTTATCTATGGGATAAGAGTTCCATTCATTAACTCTGTTATTGTCCCTGTTAGTCACCCACATGTTGGTGACGTGGTAGTGTTCAAATTTCCGCCTAATCCTACTGTGGATTTTATAAAGAGGTGTGTTGGGGTTCCAGGGGATGTGCTAAAGATGGTTAACAAGCAGTTGTATATAAATGGTAAGCCTTACCATGATAAGTGGGCTGTTTTTAGAGGAGGGTTTGTATGTCCTAAGCATGTTCAACCGGGAGATGATCCTTGCTATGCTCCGTTTGTGTCAACGCACACCGAGGGTGGGGGTTCAAGGGATAATTGGGGTCCTATAGTTGTGCCGAAAGGGGAATATTTTATGATGGGCGATAATCGGGATAATTCCTATGATTCAAGATACTGGGGGTTTGTGCCTAGTAGGGATCTGCTGGGGGAGGCTTTCCTGATATATGGTTCTTGGACATGGAATCCTCCAAGGGTCAGGTGGAGTAGATTTTTCAAAGGTATTCCCAAGGCTCCGTTTAAGTAACAGGAGGTGATTGGTGAGGGGTAACGTTGGTGGTTTGGATAGGGTGGCAAGACTGTTTAGTGGTACGGGATTGCTGTTGGGTGGCTACGTGGTTAACAGCAGGTTTGTTATGTTGTGCGGTATGGCGGTACTTACTACGGGTATTCTGGGGAAGTGTTTTATTTATGATGTTGTTGGTGTGTCCACCCGGGAGAATTCTACAGATTAGCTTAGACATGCTTAGGTATAAGGAGATTTGGGAGGAAAAGTGTTAGTTGAGGGAATATTATGAGAATGAGGAGGCATGCAACAAGTATAAGCAGAACTGGCCATACGGCTTTGTACATTCTCTCTGGTGGTATGGATGTTACGGCTGACAGGACGAACAGATTCAGGCCGACAGGTGGTGATATGAGGGCTATCTCTATGTTGAGTATCAGTATTATGCCATAGTGAACCGGATTGATTCCCAAGGATACAGCTATCGGTGCTACGATTGGTGTGGTCAACACATTGAGCGCTACGCCTTCCATAAACATTCCAAGGAAGTAGAGAACCCCACTAACTATGATTAGGAACTTGAACGGTGTAAGGGATGAATGATGTATTATATTAAGTAGCATTGCTAAAAACCCGGATAGTACAAGTACATGCTGAAACAATATGGCACCCGCTATAATGATGAATATGGAGATTGTTACCTTGGTGGCGTGTTGGATGACCCCCATTATATTCTTTGAGTTGATGGTTTTATATATGAATATGCTTATGAAAGCTGAGTAGAACACACTTATGGTGGCTATTTCTGTAGCTGTCAGTTTGCCGGTGTAGAATCCTGCCAGTATGAGGATAGGGAAGAATATCAGTGGAAGGCATTTTCTTACCAGCTCCATTCTCTTTTTCCATGTTGCTTTTGGTCTGTCCATGCCGTACCGGCGTTTGTAGGATGTGATCATTATATACAGTATGAGGGCTGTTCCTATTATTATTCCTGGTATTATGCCTCCGTAAAATAATTTGCCTATAGATGTGTTTGAAAGCGTTCCATATATTATCATGGCGATGCTTGGTGGTATCATGATGGCTAGTCCGCCTGATGCAGCTATAAGTGAGGCGGCAAACGCTTCATCGTATCCCTCCCTTTTCATGCCATCTGTCCCTATTTTACCGAGGGCTGCTGCTGTGGCTGCACTTGAGCCTTGTATTGATGATAGAAACATACTTACTATAACCGTTATTACGCCCAGTCCTCCTGGTACTCTTTCGAGGAAGGCTGATACCAGTTCAAATATTAGATATATTATGCCGCCATCAGACAGAAATTCGGCTGCCAGTATGAAGAATGGGATGGCTAGGAATGTGTAGTGCCCGACAGAAGAGAATAACACGGTTGGTATCTGATAGAGACTGTGTAGATTGCCTGTAACTATCATTTCCAGCACGCTGGATATTATCAGCGCAAATCCTACTGGCATCCTTATAGCCATAAAGAATATCAAGAATACGAACGGTAGCATTATTATAAATACGCTATTCATATCCCTACACTATCTCCTGTTTCTGATAGCATTATTTCTCTAAATATTCTTACGATCAGATGGAAGCACCAGAGTGCTGCACTTACTGGTAATATAAGAAAGACAATGTAAAATGGGGTGTAAAACATTTCGTACAGCTTGTAGTGTGTTCTTATGAATACTTCTGTGGAGATGACTCCAAAGTACGATATCATGACAGAGATAACAATGAGCATCAGATACATTGTTACAAGGATTGCTTTTTGCAGTTGCTTTGGGAGTTTTTTTATAAAGAAATCTGTTTTTATATGACTGTCTGTTGAAATGTTGTATCCCACGCCGGCAAATGTTGCCCACGTCATTAACATTATTGGCAGTGTCAGAACCCAATCAGCTGTGTTTTCGCCTAGGTTTCTCATTGTTATGGTGTACATGGATATTACACACGCTACCATTATGGATGCGCTTGCTATTGTTATTTCAGCTTTAGCTACCGCCGAGTCCAGTTTCAGCAGTATTTTTAGAACGCCTGAGTTTTTCTTCATTTTTCCGCTCCGGAAGATGAGGGGACCGGCCACTCGGCCGGTCTGTTTTTAGTATTCTGATAATATTTCATCCACTATAGGACCAAACTGCTTTCTGAGTTTCTTGTAGAGCGGTGCTATTCTCTGACGCATGATTCTTAGCTCTTTGGGTGACAGTTCATGGTACTTACCTCCGTTCTTCTCTATCTCTTTCACGAATTTGTCTTTATCTTTCCATACCTCGTAGTCGTACGCAAGAGCCCTTTCTTTTGCTGTTACGCTTATTATGTATCTGTCGAGTGGATCAAGGTTATCCCACCAGGACTTTGAGGCAACCCACACATGTGCAACGCGTCCGGGCCAAAGTGTTACATAGGGGAGCACCTCATAGAGATGCCTTGTTACATACGCTGCGAGTGTTGTTGCGCAGCCGGTTATAACGCCCTGCTGGGCAGCACTGTATACTTCACCCAGTGGGATTCTTACAGTAGAAGCACCGAGTAGCCTGAGGGCCTCTTCCATTACTGGATGCCCGGATGTTCTGATTTTCAATCCTTTGAAATCCGAAGGTTTGGTGATAAGTCTGTTTTTAGTTGCTATTATGAATGGTCCTTCGTCGTCGTATGTAATGCCCACAATATTGCTTTTTTCCAAGCTTTTGAGTATTTCGTTTCCTATCTTACCGTACAGGAATGAGTAGAATTCTCTATTTGTTTTGAAGATGAACGGGATTTCTATTAACTGGAACAATCGGCTATAGGCTACGAAATGTCCATTTGGTGGGTTCATCATTTGAACTGCTCCTTGGGTGAGTGCTTGTAACCCAGCTTTGACGTTGTACAATTCACTGCCGGGGTACACCTTTACTACTATTCTCCCCCCGGAGAATTCATGGACAAGCTTTCCAAATATCTCGGTGTTGATAGTACCGGGATACGTTGGTGAAACCTTTTTGGGGAATATGATGGTTATTGTGGATTTTGCTAAGGCATACCCCGAGATCAGTACTGTAACCAATAGAAAGACCCATGCTATTGAGACAATCCTTACTGCAAAGCGTTTCATGATGCACCTCCTTTCTTAAAAGAGTAGATTCTATTGTTCTTTTATTGCATCAAGTACCTCCATGTTGTGTTCCCCCAGTTCTGGCGGCGGTGAAGGTTTTAGTTTCTCGATTCCTGAGAATTTGGGGGCTATGTTCAGTATTCTCACGTTTGTGCTTAGGGATGGTATGTAATATGTGCTTATCAATTCTCTGTGCTTTGCTACTTCAGATTCAAGCAGTTCTTCAAGTTTTAATATCTCACCGCACGGTATTCCAAGCTCTGTCATTTTATTAACCCAGTAGTCTGCTTTGTGTTTTTTGAATTCAGTGTTGAGTATTTTGTTTAACTCTGCTCTGTGTCGTTTCCGGTTGTCCCTTGTTTTGAATCTTTTGTCCCTGAGTAGATCATCCCTGTGTATAGCTAAACAGAGGCGCTTCCACTGTTTTTCTTCGTTTGCAGCAAGGTTAAATGGACCATCCGCGGCATAGAATGTGCCTGATGGAGCTGAGGTAAAGTTTTCGTTTCCCATTGGTCGTGGTTTAATATCTGCCACAAGGTAGTTTGATACCACCCATCCCAGCATTGGGAGAGTAGCATCAAGCATGGATATGTCTATGTAGGTGCCCTTGTTACTTTTGAATCTTTTAACTATTGCTGATGCGATGGAGAATGCGGCTGTGAGTCCACCTACCGTGTCGCATATGGGGAATCCACATCTTAACGGGTTCAATGTGTCGTCTCCATTCACGGACATCAATCCGCTTATTCCCTGTATTATCTGGTCATACGCGGGTCTGTGTGCCATTGGTCCACTTTGGCCGAATCCAGATATTGAGCAATATATGATCCTGCTGTTTATCTTTTTTACTGTTTCGTAATCTATCCCCAGACTCTTGACTACCCCAGGCCGGAAGTTTTCCACAATTACGTCAGCTTTTGGTACGAGTTTGAGAAATTCTTCTTTGTCTTTACTCTTTTTTAGATTAAGGGTGATGCTTTTTTTATTTGCGTTTTGAGCAAGGAAGGACGACCCCATAAGTCGTCTGTTAAATTCCACTTTTGCTCCTAATCTACGGGCCAAATCTCCTTCGTTTGGTTTTTCTATTTTTATTATCTCAGCTCCAAGCATAGCTAAATTATAGGTGCAGAATGGTCCTGCAAGGACGTTGGTCAGATCCAGTACCTTGATGCCCTCAAGCACACTGTACATTTATTCCTCTCCTGTTGCGGTGAGCAGTATCTGGATGTCTAGAGCTTTAGCTTTTACAAAACTTACGTGTTTCTCTTTGAACCTTTCTTTGAACCTTTCTATCGGTCCGGAGACAGATAGGGAACCGAAGACGGTTCCCCGTTTGTCAAATAGAGGCACTGAAAAGGCTGCGGCGTAAGGACTTCTCTCTCCGTATGAGAAGTAAAACCCGTTTTCCCGTATGCGTTCCAGACTAGCGATGAAATCTTCTCGTTCCTTTTTAGTGAATTTTAGCGTATCCATATACCTTTGGAGCGTTTTGCTGTCAAAAAATGCAAGTATGACTTTACCTCCTGCTCCCCTGTTGAGAGGCAATCTCTCTCCAGGTTCTATAGTGTACCTTAATTGTTCTTTCACTTCGTGTCTGAACAGACATTCCCTTTCAAATCCTATTCTTTTAAAGATAGTGACCGTTTCGTTTATTTCGTTTGATATGGATCTTAGTATATCCTCTACCTCCACGTATGCACTGAGATGTTCCCTGAAAACCATTGTCCACTCAAGGAATTTTGGACCTATTTTGTATATCTTGTGGACGTTGTCCTTGAATAGAACGTTGTGGTCCACAAGGACCTTACATATTCTGTAAGCTGTGGCTTTGTTTATTCCTGTTATTTCTGATATTTTTTGGAGATTCATGCCACTTTTGGATGTTTTGAAGCTATCAATTATGGAGACAACCTTTGCTATATTTCCAGAATTGTCTTCATGATTCATGATACACCTAACTCCTTCATTTTAAGGTATACGTGTATGATTTTGGATGTTGATATGATACCCAGTTTCCTCTCTATGAATCTGGAGAACTCTATGATTTTATCCATTGATACCTTTCCCAACATACCAAACGATTTTAGCATAAATACCATGTCTTCTGTTGGTATATTTCCGGCAGCCCCTTCCATGAATGGACACCCACCAAGACCGCATATTGAGGAATCGAGTATTGTGACGCCTGACTCTATACCATATAATGCATTGGCAAGCCCCATGCCTGTCGTGTCATGCAGATGTAGGGCAACTGGTGTATCCTCTATAATGGGTTTTAGAAGTGTTATTGTGTGTTTTATTGAAGCTGGTGTAGCGAAACCTGAGGTATCTGATAGACCGAATTCGTCCACACCGGCGCTTATAATCATTGATGTTTCTTCTCTGATTATGCCGAAATCTACTTTTCCTTCGTAGTGGCAACCGAATGCAGCTTGTATGCCTCCTCTAACCCTCATACCATTCGATTTTGCTGATCTTATTAGTCTTTCAATCTCCGAAAGTGCTCTGTCAAGCTCCATTCCGGTGTTCTTTTTTTGGTGTGTTTTGCTGGCGGATATGGATATATTAATGTGTTTTACTCCGCTCTTCACGGCTCTTGAAAGCCCCTTTTCATTGAGTATAAGAGCTGTGAACGTTGTTCTAGGTTTTGTCTGTATGAAGTGTTCGCATAGTGTATCGGTGTCTGCCATTTGGGGTACTTTTCTGGGGTTTACAAAGGACCCCAATTGTATTCTGTCGAGGCCAGCCTTTATGGCCCTCTCAACGAACTCTATTTTTGTTTCCAGTGATACTTCTATAGTAAGGTTTTGTAGACCTTCCCTTAACCCGACTTCTTCTACTTCGATCCTCATGGTTTTATTATAAATAACCTTGTTTCGTATGTCAATATAAATTTGATAATTTTTTAGAAATTCTATGTCTAATTTGACTTTTCACTTAGGTAGATATAAAATTCTAAAAATTGTAACAGACGAATATGGGTTTTTTGTTTCTTTTTCTAGAGTTTTAAGGGGGGTTGTATGTATGTTCCTAAGCATACTATCCGTATAGTAACTGCTACAAGTTTATTTGATGGGCATGATGCCTCTATAAACATATTCAGAAGGATAATGCAGGATAAAGGGGCTGAGGTTATACATCTTGGTCACAACAGGAGTGCTTATGAGATAGTGAATGCCGCGCTGGAGGAGAATGCTCAAGCTGTGGCTGTTACATCTTACCAAGGTGGCCATGTTGAGTTTTTCAAGTACATCAGAGACCTTTTTATGGAGCATGGTGCTCCCAGGATCAAAATATTTGGTGGCGGTGGGGGTGTTATTGTACCGTCTGAGATAAAGGAGCTGGAATCATATGGTGTAGAGAAGATATTTTCCCCTCAGGACGGTGTTGAGATGGGTCTTGAGGGTATGGTTGACTATATCCTTGAGCATAGCGATTTCTGTGTGTACGATCCCGACAGGTTTGAGGATTACCTCAAAGAGCCGCAGAAGTATCTTCCAAAGGCTATAAGCTTTGTGGAAGATATGATAAGCTCTGGTAGGTGGAGTGAAGAACATCAAGTTATCCTGAATGAGTATGCCAGTAGGAATGTCAAAGAGGGATTCAAAGTGTTTGGTTTTACTGGTCCTGGTGGTGCAGGAAAGTCTACCCTTGTGGATGAGATATTGAGGAGATTTGTTGATAATTTCCCAGGAAAGAGATTAGGTGTTATTGGTATTGATCCTACAAAGAGGAGTGGTGGTGCCCTATTAGCTGATAGGATAAGGATGAATACCTTGCCTCATGACTCCTTGTATATGCGATCGCTGACCACGAGGGCTGCTAGTACATCTGTTTCTGAAGCGACTTCGAATGTGGTAAAGTTGTTTAAAGCCGCAGGGTTTGATTTTGTCATTGTTGAAACGGCTGGTTCTGGTCAGAATGATATAGAGGTGGTAAAGGTTTCTGATGTTAATGTTTATGTGACAACGCCTGAGTATGGAGCCGCTCTGCAGCTTGAAAAAATAAACATGCTTGAATATGCCGATATGGTGGTGCTCAACAAGTTTGATAAGGAAAATTCTGAGGATGCACTTTATGAGATTAGAAAACAGTATGCAAGGAATTTTAAACTCTTTGACACCC
>CAZERD010000045.1:0-12671 GCA_964515405.1 uncultured Desulfurellales bacterium | reverse complement strand
AGCTATATGTTCAAGATTCTTGATACAACTCTCCACTTTTCTACCGTCTCCCCGGATATTCAATAAAAAGTACGCTGATAGAGCACGTGTTCCATGGTGCGAGCGGGGAGACTCGAACTCCCACGCCACAAGGGCACTGGATCCTAAGTCCAGCGCGTCTACCAGTTCCGCCACGCTCGCCCACAGATACCGATTTTTATCACCTTAGAGATTGAAAGTCAATTCTACTTTATGTGAGCTATATCTTTATATCGCTTATCTCAGAATCAAGTTTCTCTATCAACTCTTTCAAACTCTGGGCAGACTTTTCCAATTCGTTCATTGCTTCTGCATTGCTATCTGCTATTCTTGCAACTTCCTCTATCTGGTTAAGCAAAATGCTGTTCTCTTGAAGTACACGACCGAAGTTTTCCTGAGCTGTTTTGGTGGAATTCACGGTGTTTTCCATCACCGTTGCAGCTTCTTCCATTTCCTTTGTTATGAAATTAACTCTTTCCGATATGGTCTGCACATTCTCTGCGTCTTTCTTCATTTTCTCGCTTATTTCAGAAACACTCCTGACCACCATGTTTATCGTGTCATTTATTTCTCCTAGTGACCCCTGGGTTTTTTCTGCCAGCTGCCTAACCTCGTCTGCTACAACTGAGAACCCTCTACCATGCTCTCCTGCTCTTGCAGCCTCTATAGCTGCATTTAGAGCCAAAAGGTTAGTTTGATCGGCTATATCACTTATAACATGTAATACATTCTTGATCTGTTCTGTTGTTTTCTCAAGCTTAGAAAGCTCATCAGCAAGGGTCTGTTGCTTTTTGGCGTTGTCTATAACCGTAGAGAATATTTCTTCCACACTTGAGCTTACATTTGAGAAGCTGTTGCTTGTTTTCAGCACATCCTCATACGTGTTACTGGACAGTTCCTCCGCTTCGCTAAGACTGGAATTTATGTCGTTTACTGTATCTACTATCTGAGAAATTAGATTGTTCTGTCTCGATGAGCTTTCTCTGACTCTGCTGGTCATTTCTGAAAGTCTGAGACTTATGTCACCGGTGCTTTTTGTCATGTTTCTGCTTGCTTCTATGAGACTTTTTATGTGATTTATCATTTTATTCAAATTCACAAGGTTTTTTCCTATCTCTGCAATTTCATTATTGCCTGAGACCTCAAGACGTGCTGTGAAATCCATTTTAGCGAGTCTTCTTATGTACTCGTTTATGCTCCCTATGGGTCTCAGTATATAACTTATCACGCCGAAAGAGAGAATGACTACCACCATGATGGTTGCGAATAAAAGCACACTTATCCGTTCTAAAAAGCCAAGGGATTTATCCACTGAAAGGGATAATTCGTTGCTTTTCTTTATGTGTTTATTGGCAAGAGCTGTTAGTTTTTCGGAAAGCTTTTTGGCGAGGGTATTTATTTGCTTCACTACGTTCTCCCCACCAGCTACATCCTGACTTGTATACTCCTTTACCATGGTGCTCCCAAGTGTATAGTATTTCTCAAGCTCGGACTTGAATGCTTTGAGGAGTTGTACCATTTCGGGTTTATGATATTTTATGTGCTCCTTGATGAGGTAGTTGGTTTCCTGTGAGGCTTGGCGATAGTATTTGTTTGCCTCTTCCATCCCTGCACTATATACACCCCTGGAAGCTGCTACTTCAGCGAAGAGCTGTTGTATCTTTATAACATCGGTGTTCAGCCTGAGAAAGCTAACAGCATGAGGCAATACCACGGTTCTCTGAAAGTGTAGTTCGTGTTTAATGGAAGAAATGGTTGAGTACATAATAACTCCATCCACTATAAGGGCCATGAGTATTAAACCCAGGGTAAACATCAGCATGTTTCTTATTTTGAAATTCCTTATCCATTCCATCTCCGACACCTCCCCAAAATTCATAAAACAAATCCAATTTACCATAATACATTTCATGGCAATCATGTCAACTGTGTAGTAGTAGCAGAGTCGTGAGTTTTATACTACTGAGACCCGCTTGACCCAACCAAAATACCAAAATACAGTATTCACCTTACAAAAAATACAGCGTAGGTTGTATTGTCAATGTTGGGAGAGTAGTTATAATTTTAAGGCAAAAGTGGATGGAGTAATGGTCTCTGCCAAAAGGACACTGTGGTAGCAGGGGGTAATGTATGGAACTGAAAGAAATATAAAACACAAAATGAAGCCAAATGTACAAAAAAGTGTTTATTCATTCTCAAGCTTATTCAAATATCGTTTTACATTTTACATAACAGATGAAGGTCGTATAGAAAAGGGAGGTAGCAATGAGCGGTAGGGCTTGTAAACTGTTGAAGTGGTTCCGTGGGAATAGCAGGTTCAAATTCCGCAATAGCAATGGAGAATTAAAGTATACCAAGATTGTGCCTTTCGGAAAGATAGCAATGTGTACACTATGTGCTTCTACATTGGCTACCACTTATGCCAAAGCCCTGCCAAACGGTGCTGATGTTGTAAGTGGCAGGGTTACTATTTCAGCGCCGAGCTCGACCGAGATGCTGATAACACAACACACAGGCAAAGCGATAATAAACTGGGGAGCTTTCAGCATTGGGAGAAATGAACTTGTCAGGTTCAAGCAACCAGGTATATCGGCCGTTGTGTTAAACAGGGTCATTGGAAGTTCTCCTTCCAGTATATTAGGCAAGCTTAAAGCCAACGGAAGGGTATTTCTTATAAATCCGAACGGGATAGTATTTGGAAAAACCGCAGTTATAGACACAGCGGCCTTTGTCGCTTCAACACTAAATATAAACAACCCTGACTTTCTTTCGGGTAAGTACGATTTTACCCAGTTAACCGGTAAAAAATTGTCTTACATTATAAATAAAGGGAGAATAAAGGTTTCCGAGGATGGTTTTGTGTGTTTGGTAGCTCCCTCTGTTTCCAATGAGGGCTTTGTGATAGCTAAATTGGGCAGGATTGTATTAGCTTCAGGCACCTCGTACACATTTGACTTTTCCGGTGCGGGACTCATAAACTATGAGGTACATGGAAAAATCAGTCAAAAGGTAACTGGACCTGACGGGAAAGTACTGTCTTCAGGAATCTCTAATTCCGGTACTATAACTTCCAAAGGTGGTGAAGTGCTGTTGACGGCTAGTGCGGAGGACGGCATATTTGCTTCTGTGGTTAATAACTCTGGCGTAATACAGGCTAACTCTATAATTAGAAAAAATGGAGAGGTAATTTTATCCGGTGGTAACAGTGGGAAAGTAGTTAACACTGGCACTATAGAGGTCTCCTCAGTGGAACCCTATTCCAGTTCAGGCTCCATATCTGTTTCGGGTGAAGAAGTGGATAATTACGGTGTTATAAAGGCTAATGGCATAAGCAACTCTAACGCCGGTGAGATAAGCCTGTTCTCACGAGAACTAACCTATCTTCATTCCTTTTCTATCGTAGAGGCTAAAGGCTTGGGAGAACACTCGGATGGTGGACTAGTTGAGATAAGTTCCGAGGGTAAAGTTGTACTCGGTGGTGACCTGAGGACTTCTTCAGAATACGGGAAAGATGGAACAATACTTGTGGACCCCAAAGAGATTGAAGTTTCGGAAAATCAGGATCTTAACGGGAGCAACTACGAACTGGAAGCCAGCTCGTCCATAAAGATAGACGATAATGTTACCATATCCACGGAGAAGAACAATGGTAACTCAGGGAGCATCACTATGAGTGCTCCAAGTATCACAATAGGCGAGAACGTAAAGCTTTTAGCGTCTGCTCCCAGTAATTGTAGGGCTGGGAATATAAACATCGAAGCATTAAACAGTGGAAAATATGCTGACTCATCTGTATCCTCAAGCATCAGAATAGGGTCTGGGGCAGAGATAGCTGGAAACAAGATAGTGTTAAAAGCAGATTCCGTCCACGACGCAGAGTTTGCAAGTGGTGATGATGTCAAAGATGTGACACTGAGTTTTATAAGTGATAATCCCATTTCCCCCGGAGGATACTCTTCAACTTCTCCCAGTGCGGCTATTACTGTGGAAAGTGGAGCAACGATTAAAGGAAACAGTATAACTATAGAGGCGAGTTCGGAGGCAACGTCGAAGACACTCGTTATGTTTACTGGCGCTAATGTGGCGTATGGTTCTGCTAAGCCTTCATCAACTATAGCAGTGAACGGTACAATTAATTCCTCTGGTAAAGTTGACATAGAATCCTCTGCTAAAGAAACGCTTAATGTATATGCTTATACTGCTACGCTTGGTAAAGGCAGGGGTTCAAAGGTTGATGTCTCTGTTGCTTATGGGGGGTCTGATTTGAAATCAACTGTAACAGTAGGCTCAAACGCCCGTGTTACTGGGGCGAGTGTTTCTGTAAAGTCATCTGGTGAGAAGTATATAAAAGTTTCTACGGGTGGACTCGCATATAAGAACGGTACTATTGGTACGGGTGTTACTGTTTTGGAATCTAAGGACGATGTTGAGAGTACAGTCAGGGGTACAGTGATTTCAAAACAGGGAGACACTACAATATCATCCTCTCTTATCTCCGATAAAAATAAGGCTAGCTCTTCGTCAGCAGTTGGTAATGGAACCGTATCCAATGCTCTTGTGAAGGTAACGAATAGCTCCATAGACAACCTGTCAGTTAAATTTGGGTTTAAGAACATCCCATTATACAAGAAAAGTAGCTTAAGTAAACTTGCAATATCAGCTGCATTCACGTATTTGAAGAATCAGTCCACAGTCAAAGCATGTGTAGATGGGGGTAGGATAGCTTCACAGGGTAGTACCAATGTGAAGGCCAGCGTTCAGTATGCGGAAGGTTCAACGAATGGCATACAGAGTAGTGCAAGTGCTAGCGTTGATACTAACGATCAAAATGCCAAGGAAAACGCCGTAGCGGGAGCACTGGATATAACTCTGTCAAAGGACGAGATTGAAGCATATGTGAAAAAGGCAAATATTTCTGCCAAGAATGTGGATGTTCACTCCAGTATAAACATGCCTTATGAAATAACGTGGCAGAAGATCCACAGCGCTTCAGATATAACAGACAAACTGAATGCAAACTTTGGGATACAGAACGGGTTTTTCACCACATGGGCCCGAAGTGAATCGCATGGTACCCAAGTAGGAACTGCTGGCTCTATAAATATAGCTGAGTTCAATGAGGTTTCCAAAGCCTATGTAGAGGATAGTAATGTTACTAGTAGCGATGAAACTTCCATCCTTGCAAATAATGACGTGGAGACAGCTAACTTCGGCGGTATTATAGGATTAGGGACAGGAAATTCGGGTAAAAATGCAGTTGGTGGAACATACATGGGTATATACTACAATACGGATACAGAAGCAAATACTCTGGGCAACACAACTATAAGTAGTGGTAACCTTGATGTCGAGTCGCATTCAACCACGGATAATATCTCTGTGGGTGTATCAGGTGGTAGTTCGGAATCTTACGGAGTGGATGGGACGTTCTCGTACCTCAGTGTCAGCAGTATAACCACAGCAAGTGTTTCCTCTAACACTAAACTGCAGTTGAAGACGGACGGTGCGGATGTTGAGTCTTCCAATCCGTTAACACTTGTCAATGTAGCAGGCAATGTTTTAAAGTCGTCCAGTGCGGGTATAGGTGCTTCAGTAGGCGTAACTAGTGTCTCCAGGGATACAGAAGCAAGGTTCTCTGGGGCGTTATTTTCTAACAAACCTTTGACCATAAAGGCAATAAACCCAGGTATCATTGGCACTTGGACGCTTGCTGGATCGGTAGCAGTAAGAAACTCCTTTGACGAAACAGACCCATTGGATGGCATGAGCTTACCGCACTTATTTGGCGAAGAGAGTAGTACAGGCAATCCTAACGAGTTTATCACACCCAGGACAGGTATAGCATTCGCTGGTGATTCATCAATTAACGTGGTAAATGACAAAACTATAGCTGAGATAGAAAAAACAGAAGCATCAAAGAATGTAGCAGGTGTCGTGGATATACTTTCAGAGGACTCAACGAATGTAAACGCTATAGGGGGTGGTGCAGCCGTTTCCAGCAGCAACGGAGCCTCTGTAGGACTTGAGGGTTCCTATACTGAAAACGATGTTACGATGGATACAAAGTCTCTAATCTCGGGCTGGAAGAATGCGTATGTTTCCTCGCTGTCGTTAAGCTCAAAGACGGATGGAGCTCTAACGAGCATAGCCGCGGGCGGATCTGTTGGTTGGAGTGGTTCTAACAAAGTTAGTGGCTCTTTGGCTGGCTCTGTATCTCTAAATAAGCTAAACGACTCTACTTACTCATACATAGCAGGGTCAAGCGTATCGTCAACTAAAGATGTAAGTATTAGCGCGGAGAACGACAGGAATGTATCAACCGCTGCCGGTTCCGTGTCCAGTGCCAAATTCTCGGCTGGAGCCGCAATCGCTATAAATGAACTGAGGGGTAGTACGAGTGCATACTCGTATGATTCAGATATCTCCAGCGATGGTTCATTTTCCGTGAAGTCAAGTAACGACAACAGTATTAGGGATATTTCTGTATCCGGTTCAGGTTCAGAGGGCGAGCTTGCTGCTTCAGCTTCCCTCTCGGTTAACAACGTTGATATGGGTAATGGAGCTTATGTGGATTCTTACAACTATAATGGTATTAAAGCGGATAATGGTTTATCCATTAACTCTTCGAGTACCCCCAAAATTACAGTTGTTGCCGGTTCGGCAAGTACCTCCTCCAAAGGAACAGGTGTCGGTGCATCTGTAGCGTACAATCATACCACCGATGATGTCGAGTCTTACGTGAACAATACCAAACTTTCCTCTGATGGTAACATTAAGATCAACTCTACCCAAAAGATGCAGGAAGATGTCGTATCTGTGAGCGCTAGCGTTTCAAAGATAGGCCTGTCTGGAAATGCTGTAATTAACAACAATGCTAATACTACCGAGGCATATATCCGTAGCTCTGCGGTAAACACAGATGATTCAGTAGCTGTTTCCACATATTATTTAGGAGGAATTAGTCTGTACGGTGGCATTGTATCAATAAACATGGATGGCAACACGATGGGGTTGGGAGGATCAGCGGTGGTAGACACCTTGGACAACAAAACAGAAGCTTACGTTTCTGGTTCCACCGTTGATTCAAAAGGCGACGCCGCAATATCAGTGGATACTGCCAAGAAAAAGAAAGCCAATAAAAATATATCCGGCTTGGCTGTGATATCTGATTCAAGGGAGAATGTGAGAGTATGGACGGGAGCAGTTCAGCTCACTACTTCCAGTAGTTTTGGTTTTTCGGGTGCTGCTTCGATTGGTACATTTGAGGATAATACAAACGCATATATAGCTAGCTCGAAGATAGACAAGAATATAGAACCAAAAGCATCTCAAAAAGTTACCGTTAGGGCATTTAATGAAAGTAGCGTCAACGTAAAATCTGGAGGATTTAACGCCGGTTCTTCTCTGGGAGCTGGTATTGATGTGGATGTGAACACGTTCAGAAACAGCATCTCTGCTGATATTGTTGGGTCTAAGGTGAAAACTGGAGGGTCTATCAACGTCAGCACAGGCTCTGTTGAAAGTGTAAATTCAGTTGTAGTAGGAGGAGCCTTTACCACCACTGGTTCTATAGCTGGCTCTCTGGGAATTGTGTATATGTCCAATACAAATAATGCTTATGTCAGTGGATCTACTCTGAGCTCTTCAGGTAATATAGGAATATACGCATACGATTCTGTTAATGTGGGGAGCAGGGATTCGAAAACATCCGGTCTAGTAATAGGGAGTGCATCCATAGGCGAGGATGCCGGTATAGGTGGGTCCATAGCTGTAGCTGTAATCGGGAATACTACAAAGGCGTATGTAACAGACTCATCACTGTGTGCTTCTGGTGAGACTGCACTTGAATCTACCTCAGACAAGATTGTAAAGATGTACACTGCTAATGCTGCTGCAGGCGAGTACATGGGGATTGGTGGCTCCGTAATTGTTGATTCTGTATCTACAGACACCGAAGCCTGTATTGGAAAGAAAACAACCGTGAAGAGCAGAGACATTAACATTAACTCTGAAGACAACAACTACCTACACGATACCTCTGGGAATCTTGAGGCTGGAGAGGGAGCTATTGGAGCTGCTGTTGACGTGATATCAGTACACAGCACAAATGCGGCCTATATATCCTCAACAAAACCGATTACTTCTACCGGTGATGTATCTATAAACGCTTCTACTAATAATGAAACACACTCCTACACTGTAGCTTTTGGAGTCGGAGTAGGTGGCGTAGTTGGCTCGGTTTCTGTGACGAATGTAGGTTCTCATATGGATAGTGATGAATTAAAGTCACTAAGCGACTCGGGAAAAACTATCAGCAATGATACTGCCAGTGTGGGAAGGAACATAAATACCGGATACTCAGGAGTAAATTCATTAGCTTCCTCAACTGTAGGTGATGTTTCTGTTGAAGGTGATTTTAGTGACAGTACTCCCTTAGCGGATACCACAGAGGCCTTTATAGGAAATAATGCTGATATATCGGCGGATGGAGGTTATGTTGAACTCAAAGCCCTGAATACAGCCAACCTCACTACCTACTCTGGGGGTGAAGGGGTAGGGGCTGTTGGTATAGACGGTTCAGTGGGTATTCAGAGGAACTTCGGTGATGCTGTATCTTATATTGGTCGAGATGCTACTGTCTCTTCGGATAACTCTATTGACTCCATTTCTACATCTAATTATTCCGGTCATTTATACACATACGGTGGGACTGGTGATGCTATAGGTTTAGGAGCTGCTGT
The DNA here is from genome assembly GCA_964515405.1 of uncultured Desulfurellales bacterium. Taxonomy (GTDB): domain Bacteria; phylum Campylobacterota_A; class Desulfurellia; order Desulfurellales; family CAZERD01; genus CAZERD01. Next base: position 3,912 of record CAZERD010000045.1, on the reverse strand, counting down.
TTCCTACATGGACTCGGAGAGTGTCGCCTCTTCCTATATAGATGATAGTGCTACTTTATCTACGGGGAGTGTAGCTATAGACAGCAGTAGTTATTCCTCATTAGCGTCAGTGGCTTCTGGAGCCGATGTTGGAGGCTCTGTGGCAGGGGTTGTTGAATCCCATGTGTCAGATTCAGATAGTGCCTTTGCGTACATAGGCGACAGTGCCACTTTATCTTCTGATTATGTTTACATCTCCGCCAAATTAACGGACTCAATAAACTCAAAAGCTGTACCTATGAATGCGGGTGCTGTCTCGGCCCAGGCTGCTGTGTCAAAAGTTGACTACTCTCCAACGGTAGAATCATACACAGGCAGAAAAACTAACGTATCATCGTCAAATATTTTTAGCATAAGCTCCTCGGATTCTTACGATATAAGTTCACAGGCTTTGGGTGTAAATTTGGGTGCCCTAGCGGTTGGGGCATCGGTGGCAACAGTTTCTGTCGATCCAAATATACTGGCATTCATTGATGATAACTCCTCAGTAACAGCAGGTTCCTTGATGATTAGCGCAGTAGACTCGTATGAAGGTGGATCTCACAATGGAGACTCTTATGCTGAAGCTAAATCTATATCTTCTACTGGTGCTTCACTACTCGGTGCCAATGGCAGTGTCTCTAAAACCAACAACTCAGGTTCAACAAAAGCCTTTATTGGTAAGGATGATATATTGACCATCTCTGGAGACCTAGATCTATCTTCTGCATCCAATACAGAGGATTACTCTTCCGCAAGCGGAGTAAATATGGGGCTTTTGGCATTGGGTGCAAGTGTAGCCGACTCTGAGTATTCCTCAGACGTAGCTTCGTTTATAGACAGTGACACTGCAATTGTGGCAAACAATATATCTATCAAAGCCTCAAGTAGTGAATTTAATCATGCCTATGCTTTAGCAGGTTCAGGAGGTGCTGTATCCGGGAACGCCTCCATAGCTAAAACAACTTCTAAAGGGACCACCAAGAGCTATTTGGGAAATAGCACCGGTATAGTAGCATCTGGGAAATTTAGCATTCTCTCAAGCAGACTCGTGAAGTTCCATAGCATAGCAGATAGTATAAATGCTTCTATCGTTGGGGCGAGTGGAGCTTACTCTTCTGACACGATAAACAACAATTATTCAAAGATCGAAATAGGCAGTGATACAGATGTGACATCCCATGAAATATTCATCAGTTCAAACAATAGTCTCAATGAGGATGAAGTTAACTATAACTCGAACGAAGGCTCCGGGGGAGTTTATTCAGGAGCTGCTTCCTTTAGCCATACGGATGTTAGTAACACAGGGTCCTATGTGAATGTTGATAAAGATGCAAGTATGAGTTCTGTGAGGAGCTCTGACGATACAAGTTATTCAGGCAACATCAAGATAAAAGCGTATAATAACTTCCACTTCTATCAGAAGGCGAAACTAAATGCTGGTGGGTTAATAGCAGGAGCCGAGTCTAAGTCGAGTTTAACTGTTGATAATGTTGGAACCTCCATAACGCTGGGTAAAAACTCAAAGTTATACTCTGAGGATAATATCACTATCTCAGCAGACACGGATTCAGATGGTAAAGTTAGTGCTAACACCTCAACCTGGGGTATGGCAACTGCAGGCCAGGGTAAGTCTGAGATGTCTGTAAAGGTGTATGACAGTATTTATATAGAGAACAATGCCAATGTGGAAGCCTTCAAGGAGATAAATCTCCTCTCTGGTGCCACACCCAAGGGCAACGGTGAAATAGTTACGAATGCTACTACAAATGTTTTCAACAAAGCACCCGTAGCATACAGTGGTTCCCCAGATGCCAATGCACTATCTTCAAGGTATGCTACTGTGAAAATTGATTCTGGGGCGCGAGTGGCATCAGGCACTAACACCAATATAGTTTCTACAGAGGGGTTTCTGTCTGCCTATGGATTTGGCAAGGCCACGGATGCTTCAAGGAAGGCCTTAGAAAAATTGGTAGACTTGTTTGGAGGGAAAGCTGACGGTTCGCTTGATACATTGGCTGGCAATGGGGTAAATCGAGGCAGGGGTACTGTTGAGATAGATGGTACTGTGCAGACGGGTACCTATAGACACACACTTCTAACCTTTGGGAAAAACTTTAACCCAGGCTATCATGTTGAGGATTATACATACTACGTTGATAAAGATGGCAACGAAGTGGACCCATCTTACGAAATAAGATCCATTCAGGACGATAGTGGGAATACAGTTTATAAAGCTTATGATTATGAGTATTCAAGTAATGACAAAAAGTTTGAGTGGGTTTATAAGGAGGATGTATACAAGAGAACCTCTAAGAAAGCTGTGCTTAATACTGTGTGTTTTAATCCCCAGAAGCACAAATGGGAGGCGGTAGATGAAAATGGCAGCTTAGTGCGAGTTTTGAGTCCAGATAAACAAAGCAAAAACATTTCCTTCTCTATAATACAGGATGTGAGAATTGCAAGCAATATAGACAAGGAAATACAGAAGCTCAGGAACACAGAAAGCCTCTACGGTTATGGTGACGATAAGCTCAAGCAGGACATAGAATCGGAAATAAAAGCCTTGGAAGAAGAAAAGAAAGACGAGGCCTCACAAGAAACAACAGATGTTATAAAGGTGGATCCGATTCTTGCTTCCTCTGGGAACATAAATATAAGAGCTGATCTGTTATCCGGGACAGGGAAGCTTTGTGCACCAGGTGATGTTACCGTAAAGATAATAAACAAGTCTCCTCTACCGCTTGAAGTTGGACCTATCACTATACCGAGGGATGTTGGGGGGCATATACTGTTCAATGGGGTTCGAATCACCAGCAACTCAGATATAGCCTTGCTGGATGGTTCAGCCAGCAGTGCTAAGTTTAAGAAGATCGAAACGAGCGTAAACTCCCAACAGCCTGAAATATACATAAACAATACCTTCCAGAAAACCACAGTTGATGTGGATGGTATAAGCATGACAGAGTACAGTCCCCCTATTATACTGGGGTACATAGTGAATGAAGGTGGTGCTTCAGAGACAGGGAATGGCGGTATAACAAACTTGAACGGTAGTGTTACAATTAAAAATGACTACGGTAGCATATTTGCAACAGAGGGAATATCTGCTGACTCTGTAAGTCTGGAAGCGCCAAATGGAGAGTTTGTATTTAATAATCCCAATGGAATCTACACTGTGGGAAAGAGTCCTGCTTCGCAATTCTACAAGCTGGAGCAGGATAGCAAAAGCGGTAAATTAAACAACATCAGCAAAGACTACAGCACCGAACTAAACTCTGCCGTCCAGGGTTACACAGTGGCAGGCAATGATATCTTTATAAATGCGTATGTAGTCAATATAGACGGAACAATACAGAGTGGAATTCCAGACAGAAAGCTCACTATAACCTATAACGAGGTCAACAATGCCTTTCAGAAAGCTTCGGAAACTGGAAAGAGATACATAAACATAGGGGTAGGCTATGTTTACAAGAATGGTGTAGTTGAGGGAAATATTAAGGCCATTCTTGATACTTACACCAAGAAAATCATTATACCGGACATAAATACATCGGGTGGAACCGTATTCATCTCTGGCAAGATAGTAAGCACAAACAACAGTGGACGAATAAACGTACTGGATGGTTTTGGAAGGGTCAATATAGATAACGAGACTAAGTATCCGGTGGTAGTTGAAGGAATAAACAACAGTGAGGTTGAAGGAAAAGTTACAATAGTAGATAAAGCTCAAAATAACGGTACAGGGTACTATCTCGTGACAAAGTATGTAAGGTCAGGTAACGAGATAGAGGAGTACACCAATAAAGGAGTAAAGTCGAGTACCCCAACCGAAAAACAAGATTCGTTCTCTGTAGAGGATGGTGCTGAATATCACCCAAAGCGGGGATTGAT
>CAZERD010000044.1:0-13534 GCA_964515405.1 uncultured Desulfurellales bacterium | reverse complement strand
ACCCGCGGTAGAGTTTTTGACCCTACACTCGCTTAGCAGGCGAGCGCCTTCAGCCAGCTCGGCCACCTCTCCACAATCAGCGGAGGAGGTAGGATTCGAACCCACGGTACCCGTAAGGGTACAACGGCTTTCAAGGCCGCCGCCTTAAACCACTCGGCCACTCCTCCACAACCTATGGGAAATGGTAACAAATTTTACGCGCTTTTCAAGTACCTGAAAAAATACATAAAGCATATAAAAGTATACAAAAAACCAAGTAAAGTGAATCACAAATCCAGGATAACTTTTTATCAATTTCAATGAACCAAAAATTAATTTGTTATTTTCATGTAGTTACAATTTTTACTTGACTTTTCTGTTTAATTTATTAAACTTTCGCATGTTCTCAATGAGATGTAGGGCCTTGCTCCATCCACTTTCTAACATGATGCAGGTCTGACCTGCACTCGCCTCTTCTTTGTCCTCTTCTTGTCTGCCTTCTATTTCTCCTCTTTTTAGCGCCTTCTCACTAAAAGCAAGGCCTACATCGTCTTTCTCTGGAAATACCACAAAATAATTGATAAGTTTATCATGTGAAATATAAAGAAAACAGGAGGTATATAAGATGAGTCAAAAACTTGTAAATCTGAGCAGGTTTATGCTGGAGGAAGAGAGGAAGTACGAACATGCTACAGGCGACTTCACAATGATACTGGAACAAATCGCTTTTGCAGCCAAGATAATCTCAAGAGAGGTAAACAAGGCAGGACTGGTGAACATACTGGGCAAACTTTCAACCCAAAATATCCACGGAGAAACCCAGCAAAAATTGGACGTATTCGCAGATAGAGAGATGATAAAAGCCCTGGATCACATAGGGAAAATATGCGCCATGGCATCCGAGGAAGACGAAGAACCCATTGAAATACCCAAAGAATACCCTCGCGGTAAGTATGCTATAGTGTTTGATCCGCTGGATGGCTCCAGCAACATAGATGTAAATGTAAGCATAGGCACAATATTTGGCATATACAAAAAGCTGGAGGACGAGCGCGTCAACGACCCATATAAAAGCCTGTTAAGAAAAGGAAGAGAACTCGTTGGTGCCGGATACGTTGTATATGGATCCAGTACCATGTTTGTTTACACAACGGGGACAGGTGTCAATGGATTTACACTTGATCCAAGCGTTGGAGAATTCCTATTATCTCATCCCAATATAAAAATACCAGAACACGGATCAATATACAGTGTAAACGAAGCAAATTTTGACAAGTGGGACAAGGCTACCCAAAAATACGTAACCTTTCTGAAAAATCATCCCGACAGACAGTACACATCAAGGTACATAGGCTCACTTGTGGCAGATTTCCACAGAAATCTGCTGAAGGGTGGAGTTTTTCTATACCCAGCAGACTCAAAACACAAAAGAGGGAAATTAAGACTGCTGTATGAAGGTAACCCATTGGCATTCCTGGTTGAACAGGCTGGTGGAGCCGCAACAGACGGTTATTTCAATATACTGGACATACAACCAGAAACACTACACGACAGAGTACCATTGATCATAGGCTCACGATACGAAGTTAAACTGTACAAACAATTCATCGAAGAAAACCAATAGGAGGTAAAAATGACTGTAAGGGAAACCATAAGAAAGAGATTTTCTGTAAGAGCCTATCTGAACAAACCTGTGCACAGAGATTTAGTATATGAAATACTCGACACTGCAAGGTTCGCACCATCCGGACATAACACACAACCATGGGAAGTGCTTGTTCTCATGGGAAAAACAAAAGAAACGCTCTCCAAAAAACTTATAGAAGCTTACGAATCAAAGGCTGAAAGAAAATACGATTTCACATACGGTAATAAAGAAGCACCCTCCTTTATAAAGGACAGAAGAAAGGCATGTAACGTCGCCGTCTTCGATCATAAGGGAATAGATCCCAAAAAAGATAAAGAAGCCCTAGATGAACACATTAAAGAGAATTTCCGGTTCTTTAGAGCTCCTGTAGAGCTAATATTCATAAGGGAAAAGAATCTTGGGGAAGAATCCTTCATAGATCTAGGTATATTCGCCCAGACAATAATGCTGCTGGCTGTTGAATATGGCCTCGGAACATGCGCCCAAACATCTATAACAGCCTACGCAGATGTCATAAGAAAAACGTTAAACATTCCAGAAAACAAGATAATCGTGTTTGCAATGGCAATGGGCTACCCGGATGCAGAAGCTAACATAAATAAACTCAGACTGAGCAGGATACCCGTAGAGGAATTCACCACGTTCTACGAGTGAGGTGGAGCATGGATAACTTCTCAAGAATGTTTGCAGATTACACATACAACACTAATCATGTGGACAGGCACGTCTCTCATGAGGTCAAAAGGAGAATCCTTGATTCCGTGGGTGTTATGTATGCCGCCTTCCATGAGCCACCACCGAAGATGGCAAGACGATACAGCTATATGTTTCCCCTCAAAGACGGTGCCCATATTTTCGGAACAAACTTCAAAACAACACCGGAAGCAGCAGCATTTGTTAACGGTTTACTTGTAAGATATTTGGACTTCAACGACACATATCTATCTCTAGAGCCACTACATCCCAGCGACATGATACCAGGTCTATGGGCACTCGCAGAATGGAAACACATCAGTGGAGAAAAACTCATACTATCCATAGCTATAGCATACGAAATAGGAGTGAGCCTGTGTGACGCTGCATCCCTCAGAGCCCACGGATGGGATCACGTAAACTACATAGCTATAGGTGAGGCATGTGGTGTTTCAAAGCTACTGGATCTATCACCAGAAACCACTCAGCACGCCATCTCCATATCCATCATACCTCACGCCTCAATGAGGCAAACCAGATCAGGCGAGCTATCGGCATGGAAAGGGGCAGCCGCAGCAAACTCAGTGAGAAACGCCATATTCTCTACACTGCTGGCCTCCCAAGGTATAACAGGACCATACAAACCTTTCTCCGGGGATATGGGGTTTTTCAAACAGCTCCTAGACGGAAAACCCTTTGACGAGAACGCACTAAGATCCATAAAAAACGGTGCAAACCCGCGGAGAATCATGGACACCCACATAAAACGCTATCCCGTCGAGTACCATGCACAAAGCGCTGTTGACATAGCAAAAAAGCTCCATACCTACGTAAAGTCACCTGACGAGGTAGGAGATGTAATCATAGAAACATTCCAAGCAGCTTATGAAATCATCGTAAAAGATCCTGAAAAATGGAACCCAAAAACAAAAGAAACAGCCGATCATAGTCTACAGTACATAACCGTTGCCGGCATAGTTGACGGCAACATTTCCAAGGAATCGTTTAAGCCTGAAAATATTCAACGGAGAGAAATATTAGAAATACTCAACAGCAAAGTCCGTGTGGAAGTCAAAAATGAACTATCAAACCTCTATCCAGAAGGAATACCAACAAGGGTAACCATATCCACAAGAAAAGGGGAAACAAGATCTGAATATGTACTCTATCCAAAAGGACATGCCAAAAACAGGATGGATGACCAAGAGCTCATAAAGAAATTCATGGATAACACAGATGGAATAATTACATACAGTGAGGCGGATAGAATAGTAAATGCGGTAATGGAATTAGACAAATGCAAAGACATATCCAAACTTTCAAACATGTTTGTGGTGTAAAAAAATGACATGGCTTGTTGAACAGAGAGAGACATCCCCAGGAATCATGTTAAAAAAGCTAATAGAAGAAAGGGATATAGTACCTGTCCCAGGCGTCTACAACCCCATAACAGCCCTCCTAGCAAGAAAAACGGGATTTGAGTGTGTATATCTATCCGGGGCTGCCCTCACAGCGAGCCTTGGTATGCCGGATTTAAGTCTCATAGGGCTTGAAGAGGTGTCAACGTTCACAAGATACATATACAGAGCATCGGGTTTGCCCATTATAGCCGACGTGGATACAGGCTTCGGAGAGGTTTTAAACGTAATAAAAACCACAAAGGAGATGGAAGAATCAAACGCAGCGGCCATCCAAATAGAGGACCAAAAATTACCAAAAAGATGCGGACACTTGGAAGGAAAAGAACTGATAGAAACAGATCATATGGTAGAAAAAATAAAAGCAGCAAAAAAGGTTTCCAAAAACATACTTATAATAGCAAGAACGGATGCAAATTCTGTTGAAGGTCTATCCCGAGCCATAGATAGAGCAAAAGCCTATTCCGAAGCTGGGGCAGATGTAATATTTCCAGAGGCCTTGAGGACAGAAGCCGAATTCATTGAATTCTCAAGGGAAATAAGAAAGCCGCTTCTTGCCAACATGACAGAATTCGGCAAAACACCTTATATAAAGATAGAGAAGTTTAGGGAGATGGGGTACAAACTCGTAATATACCCTGTAACAGCACTCAGAATAGCCAACAAATCTATCGAGAAAGCATTCACCCTTCTAAAAAAGCAAGGAACCCAAAAGGAACTCCTTGAAGAAATGCAAACGCGACAAGAACTCTACAAACTCATCAGATACAGAGATTACGAGGAGATTAGTTAGTGCCATACATAAAGAAAAAGAAACTAAATAAACTCACTGAATATCCAGTTTGAAACAAACATAGCCTGAGGGGAGGTAAGCTTTATCCTTCCCTCCTCTTTCTTTATAAATCCCAATCTTACCATTTTCTCAAGCTTATCTCCATAGTAATCTTCAATGTTTATGCCAAATCTCTCACCAAAGGACTCCACATCGACACCCTGTGTGGTCCTAAGCATAAGCACAAATATCTCCCTCATTCTGTACTCCTTCAACGAATACTCAAAACACGAAGCTGGACTTTTGTCATGCTCCAAAGAAGACAAGTAAGAATCCAAAGAATCCGTGTTTTTAAACCTCACACCACCCACAAATGAAGAAGCAGAAACCCCAAATCCACGATACTCATACCCCATCCAGTAGGCTGAATTATGTCTACTCTCATACTTGGGCAAGGAAAAATTTGATATCTCATACTGAGCAAATCCCATATCTCTCAGAACACCAGTAAGATACAAGTAAACGTCACTTACCATATCATCGTCCGGCAGTGAAACCCTGCCTGACTCCACAAGTTCATCAAGCACGGTACCTTTCTTTACAGTGAGCAGATAACATGACACATGCTTAACGGGAAAGATAAACGTTTGCTCCAGTGTATGATCAATCTCATCCCTGCTCTCGCCAACACCATACATAATATCAACACTCACATTATCAAAACCACCCTCAAACAACCTATCAAGGGCCATAACATTAATTTTACTGGTATTAATCCTGCCTAGAGATTTCAAAATCCTATCACTCATTGATTCAATGCCAACACTCACTCTGTTTATACCCATCTCCCTCCAATGACGCACATTATCACGTTTCACATCAACAGGATGAACCTCAAGGGTTATTTCAGTGTCCTCAACAACAGCAAACATTTTGTACAAAGATTCAAAAATGAACTCAAGAGAATCAACCTTAACAAGAGAAGGGGTTCCCCCACCCACATAAATCGTACTCACCCTCCTGCCCTTGCACCACTCGTCTTGCCTCATCTCTTCGAGCAAAGCATTCATATATTTCCCGAGAAAATCTATCCTATTGGCATAAGAAACAAAAGAGCAATAGGGACACCTTCTATAGCAAAAGGGTAAATGAATATAAACGTGACATGTCTCAGAGAAAAACATTACAGATAGGGTTACCAGTTTCCTCTGTATAGGAATAGTTTAACCTATCGAGGAAAGCCCTAAATTCACTCATCTCACCCGGTGGTATTTCGAACCCAACAAGCACCCTACCGAACTCCCCACCATGGCGTTTATAGTGGAACAGGGATATATTCCAGTTATCCTTCATGTTCTCAAGAAATCTCAAAAGAGCCCCTGCCCTCTCTGGAAAAGAAAAATGATAAAGAACCTCATTCTCAGCTATATGAGCTTTCCCTCCCACCATGTATCTTATATGACTCTTTGCAATTTCATTCTCTGTTACATCGCTCATTTTAAAACCCGCTCTCCTAGCCTTCTCAAGAAACGCGTTATTCTCACTCTTATAGTCTATATTAAGCCCAAGCAATACATATGCTTTCTCCCTATTGGTCAATCTATAATCAAACTCTGAAACATTTCTGTCGCCCACTACACGCCTACAGAAATCCTTAAGAGCCCCCGGCCTTTCAGGAAGTTCCACCACATACAAAGCCTCTTGCTTCTCACCTATCAGAGCCCTATCGGCAACAAACGATAATCTATCAAAGTTCATATTAGCACCAGAGTTTATAGCCACAACTGTCTTCCCCCACATACCGTGTAACTCTACGTATTTTTTAAAACCAGCCACCCCTAAAGCACCAGCAGGTTCAACAATATTCCTCGTGTCATAATAGACATCCTTTATGGCCGAGCATATTTCATCCACAGAAACAAGTATTATATCATCAACATATTTTCTTACCATTTCAAACGTAATCTCCCCAACACTTTTGACTGCAACACCGTCAGCAAATATACCCACATCATCCAAGGTTATCCTTCTGCCTTCCCTAAATGACAGGTACATAGCGTGACTATCCTTTGGTTGAACACCTATAATCTTCACCTTAGGATCCACCATTTTAATAAATGAAGCAATACCAGCAATTAACCCACCGCCGCCGATAGGTACAAAGACGAAGTCTATATCCCTATCAATCTGCCTAATCAATTCATTGGCTATGGTACCATTCCCCGCTATCACCAGCTCATCATCAAACGGCGGAATATAAATCATACCGCTTTCCTTTACCAGCTTCATGCAATAATAATGAGCCTCCGTGTAGCTATCCCCACTAAGGATCACCTCAGCCCCATATCCTTTAACAGCCTCAACTTTTATAATGGGAGTAGTTTTGGGCATCACTATAACAGCTCTTATACCAAGCTTCCTTGCAGAAAGGGCAACCCCCTGTGCATGATTACCAGCCGAAGAGCATATAACACCTCTTAATCTTTCGGACTCAGACAAACTCAGTATTTTATTGTAAGCCCCTCTTATCTTAAAAGAGAAAACGCTCTGCAAATCCTCCCTTTTCAGAAGAACTGTGTTATTAAAACGCTTTGATAGATTTGAAGCAGGCGTTACAGGGGTTTCACGAGCTAAGCTGTATATCCTTGAAGATATGACCATTCTAACAATCCTATCCACAGAAACCCCCAATGGACGGTAGGGGAGTCGAACCCCCGACCTCTACCGTGCGAAGGTAGCGCTCTCCCATCTGAGCTAACCGCCCAAATGCACGAGGAAGTATATTGAAAAACAGAGACTCTTTCAAGCCAAAATATATTCAACAAACAACTATAACCTAGCGGCATCCGATAAAATTTTTTCATATATGAAAATCAAATACAAAAATTATACACGCTAACATCACTCTTTTTTACAGCGATTTGTGAAACTAAACTGTACACAACTAACTAAGGGTTAACAATAAAGATTTCAATATAATGAAAAAATAATGTTGACTTAAGGATAAAATGTGGTAAATTAAAATTTAGCAATCTTGAAGAAGGGAGGTGTTTCATGGGTAGAAGATTTTTATCGTTCGTAGCAGCGTTGGCAAGCATTCTGTTTATCGCCTCAACCGTATTTGCAGGTGGTATCGTGAAATTTGGTGTCCAAGCCCCAATAACAGGACAATTCGCAAATGAAGGACAGGGAATAGCCAACGCAGTTAAACTCCTAGCCGAAGAACAAAACGCTAAGGGTGGTCTGTTGGGTAAGAAAATCAAAGTCATAGTGTGCGACGATCAGGGCACAGCCCAGCAAGCTGCCATCTGCGCGAGGAACCTTGTGAACGCAGGAGTGATAGCGGTTATTGGTTCATACACATCAACCTGTACACAGGTAGCAGAGCCCATATATTACAGGGCAGGCATACTTCAAACAAGCGACGGAACCTCCAATGCTCTGACAAAACCCGGTTACTGGACATTCTTCAGAAATTCATTCCCCAACTCAGCAGAGGCGAAGTTTGCAGCAAAATTCTTAGTTAAGGTTAAAAAGTACAAGAGAATAGCCTTGATTTCGGACTATTCCGTGTATTCCACCGGCCTTGCTAACCAGTACGCACAATACATCAAAAAGCTCGGTGGAAATATCATCTTCAGGGGTAAGATACGCTCCGGTTCCCAAAACTTTACACCCATACTTACCAAAGTTAAATCACTCCATGCAGATGTGATAGTATTTACAGGTTACTACACGGATGCAGGTCTTATGAGAGCACAAGAGGTCCAACTAGGGATGAAAGCTGACTTCGTAGGAGGCGATTCAACGGTTAACCCAGACTTCAACAAGTTAGCCGGTAAAGCTGCCGCGGGTACATACGCAATCTATGTACCTACACCTCAGCAACTCCCATATCCCGAGGCAAAGAAATTCCTAAAAGCCTACAAGGCAAAATACCACATGCTACCTCCGAGCATCTGGACACTCACAAATGCCGATGGTTTCAGAGCTATTGTGTATGGAATAGAGAAAACAAAGACATTCAATACAAAGAAGGTAGCAGATTTCCTTCATCATCTGAAAGATTTCCCGGGCATCACGGGGCCGATCACGTTCAACAGCAAGGGCGAGAGGCTTAGCAACCTGTTCATGGCTTTCAGGAGAAACAAAGAGGGTAAATTAGTGCTGGTTTATAGGGAAAAGTAAAATGCAAATCTTTATACAGCAAGTGGTCAACGGTTTGACTATCGGTGGTCTGTATGCCCTTGTGGCGTTGGGCTACACGATGGTCTACGGGGTGTTAAAGTTAATAAACTTCGCTCATGGGGACCTCGTAGCTTTATCAGTCTATATCGGGCTGGTATTCCTAAGCATGCTTGGGGGGGCTCACTCCCCAAGCGCTTTTACTGTCATCCTTATGTTTATTCTCACCATGGTGGCCATGATGATAGCCGCAGTGGTGCTTGAAAGAGTAGCATATAGACCACTGAGACGTGCTCCCAGACTCAGTGCCGTGGTTTCAGCACTCGGTGCGAGCATGGTGCTTGAAAACGGTATGATGCTAATATGGGGCCCCAATATTAAGGTTGTTCCTTCCAGCATATTCCCAAGCACAGTGTGGAACATAGGCGGCGTATATATAAGCTTCGTCCAAGGTGTAATATTGATAATATCCTTTGGATTCATGTTTGCTTTGTACCTCTTCATAGAAAAAACCAAACTCGGAGCCGCCATAAGAGCATCAGCAATCGACCAGGACGCAGCACGACTGATGGGAATAGACGTCAACAAAATTATCGTAAGCGTATTCATGATAGGTGCAGCCTTAGGCGCCATAGGAGGTCTATTCATCGGAATATACTACAGAGAGGTCTTCTTCAACATGGGCTGGACCTATGGACTCGTAGCATTTGTTGCAGCCATCATAGGCGGTATCGGAAATATCCCAGGGGCAATGATAGGTGGTGTGCTTCTTGGTGTATTTAATGCTCTCATATCGGGATACATCTCAACCGCCTGGTCACAGGCATTCACGTACGTTCTGCTCATAGTAATCCTCATCTTTAGACCAACAGGAATACTTGGAGAAAGGGTAGCGGAGAAGGTGTAATGTCAAAAAAAATCGTTTATCCGATTCTAATCGGACTGGCTATTGTATTCCCATTGTTCACCAACTCCAGTTGGATAGCCATAGGAGCCACATTTTTCATTTACTCCATAGTTTCACTGAGCCAGGATATAGTTCTGGGAAGAGGTGGTATGTTTGATATGGGTCACGCTATGTTTTTCGGAATGGGAGCATACACAACAGCCATCCTCAACACAATGCTCCACATACCCATATTCTGGACAATCCCTTTCGCCATGATAGTACCAACAATACTCGGAATCCTAATAGCGGCACCCATAGTTCATCTAAGAGGTGACTATCTTCTCGTTGGTACACTGGGATTCAACATAGTACTCATTCAATTCCTTGATAACAACGCGTTTGGCATAACCGGTGGCCCAAACGGAATATTTGGCGTAGGAGTCCCATCTATATTCGGATTCCAGTTCTCCACCCAATCATCAATATACTACCTATCCCTATTCTTCCTAATCCTAACGCTAATAATTATGCACAACCTGGATACAAGCAAAGCGGGAAGAGCTCTATTTTATCTAAACAAGGATAACCTTGCAGCAGAAAGTGTGGGTATAGACACACGCCTTTACAGAATATTTGCCTTTGGTCTCTCAGCAGCCATAGCTGGCGGTGCCGGCACATTATTTGCAGTCCAATATTCCACAGCAAGCCCCACGGCCTTCAACTTCACCCAATCTGTGCTGTTTTTTACCATCGTATTGGTAGGCGGCGCCGGTTCTATAGGTGGAGTTCTCCTCGGGACGTTCTTTATGTTCGTCTTACCCGAAATATTTAGAGTCTTCGCTACTGCCCGCTTCCTCATATTCGGAGTAGCCATGATACTGATAATGATCTTGAAGCCCAACGGGATATGGCCAGTAAAGTTCGGTAATATACCGAAATACATCACGGAGAAAGCAAAAACATGAGCGCTCTTCTTGAATTACGAGATGTAACAAAGATATTCGGTGGGCTAGTAGCAGTGGATCACGTATCCATAACCGTTGAAAAAGGGCAAATATACGGCATAATCGGACCAAACGGTGCTGGCAAAACAACCCTCTTCAACTGCATCACCGGGATTCACAAACCAGAAGAAGGTGAAGTAATATTTAAAGGTGAAAACATAAAAGGATTATCTCCGCATGCCATAGTCAAAAAAGGAATAGCAAGAACGTTTCAGACAATAAGGCTATTCAAGGAAATGAGTGTAGCAGAAAATATAATGTCAGGGAGACACATAAGAAGTAAACAGAATTGGATACACAGCTTGTTACACACTCCTTTTTACTGGAAGGATGAAAAAAAGAACTGGATGAAGGTCAAAGAGATAATGGATTTCTTCGACTTGACAAAGTATGCTACCGCTGATGCAACAAGCCTTCCGTACGGCATACAGAGAAAGGTAGAAATGGCAAGAGCTCTAGCCACAGAAGCAGAACTTATCATTTTAGACGAACCTGCTGCAGGCCTAAATGACAAGGAAAGAGAATTATTATCCGAGTCCATTAAAACCATAAGAGACAACGGCATAACAGTTTTGCTCATAGAACACAACATGGATCTTGTTATGAACATAGTAGACTACATTTGCGTTCTAAATTTTGGCAAGAAGATAGCAGAGGGACTGCCACATGAAATACAGAATAACCCTGTTGTTATAGAAGCATACTTAGGAAGTGAGGACAATGAGTGAAACACTCTTAAGTGTCAAGGACCTACACGTTGCATATGGCGAAATAGAAGCAATAAAGGGTATATCCTTTGAGGTTCACAAGGGGCAAGTTGTAACGCTACTGGGGGCAAATGGTGCGGGTAAAACTACCACCCTAAGAACCATCAGTGGCCTTATCAGGGCCAAATCTGGAAGCATACTCTACAAAGGTAAGCACGAGTTGACCAAAATCCCAGCACACAGAATAGTATCCTTAGGAATCAGCCAATCACCAGAAGGGAGAAGGGTATTTGGTATCCTCACAGTGGAAGAGAACATAATGCTAGGAGCCTACACAAAGAACAAACCAAACAAAAAGGTCGTTGACTGGGTATATGAACTCTTCCCCCGACTAAAAGAAAGAAAGAAACAACTTGCTGGAACCTTATCCGGCGGAGAGCAACAGATGTTAGCCATAGCCCGCGCCCTAATGAGCGAACCAGAACTACTGCTCCTTGACGAACCAAGCCTTGGACTCGCTCCAGTACTTGTTAAAATGATATTCCAAACGCTGGAGGATATATCCAACAGTGGGGTTACAGTGTTACTCGTCGAGCAAAACGCAAAGGCAGCTTTGAAGTTCGCAGACTACGCTTATGTCTTAGAGGTAGGAAAGCTTGTTATGGAAGGTTCATCTAAGGAGCTCCTTGAATCACCAAAAATACAAGAGGCCTACCTCGGCAAGAAAAAAGCATCCTAAGGGGCTGCCTTTCCCTTTACTTTTAAGATGGGAGTTTGTCATGGGATATTACTACGCCGTAACAGTTATAGGCAAAGACAAGCCAGGTATTGTGGCTTCCGTAACAAAAGTACTATACAAACTCAACTTCAATATAGAAGACTCCTCCTCTACTCTGCTTGCAGATCAGTTTTCCATGATTATGATAGCAAAATCAGAAAAGAAATTCGGTACCATAGAGCTAAAAAAAGCCTTTGCAGACTCCCGCAAAGACATGGGGCTGAGCGTATCCGTCAGATTCATAGGAACAAAACTGGAATACAAAAACAATGAAAACAACAGATTTATAATCTCAGTATATGGAGCAGACAAACCAGGAATTGTATATTCAATTTCCTCTGCCCTTGCAGAGAACAACATAAATATTGTGGACCTGAAGACAAAACTCACTAAGTCTCCTAAACCCACATATGTGATGGTAATGGAAATATCAGCAGAGAACACCACTGAAACCGAACTCAGATCAATACTTAACAATGAAAACAACAGATTTATAATCTCAGTATATGGAGCAGACAAACCAGGAATTGTATATTCAATTTCCTCTGCCCTTGCAGAGAACAACATAAATATTGTGGACCTGAAGACAAAACTCACTAAGTCTCCTAAACCCACATATGTGATGGTAATGGAAATATCAGCAGAGAACACCACTGAAACCGAACTCAGATCAATACTTAACAAAAGAGCGGAAGAAATAAACGTTGACTACTCAATAAGAAAAGTAGAAACTTACGAGCTTTAGAATGCCCAGAAGAGATATAGTAATATACCCCGACAGAAGACTTAAAGAAATTTCCGAAGCCATAAGGGATATAGACGAAAAAGTCCTCCAGGTTGCAATGGATCTGCTTGATACCATGGATTACTACCACCACACCGTAGGTATAGCAGCACCTCAGATAGGCTACAACTTGAGAATAATAGCCGTTGATGCCTCAAAAAACAAAAAGGGGCAAAAGATAAACCACGGCAAATTGATAATGATAAACCCAGAGATAACAAACTGGACAAGTATCATGATCACAAGGGAAGGATGCCTGAGCGTGCCTGACTATACGGGGAATGTGAATAGAGCCAAAAAAATAGAGGTAACATACATAGACCTTGAAGGTAAAGAACACTTGTTATCAACAGAAGGGTTTGAAGCTGTGGTAATACAGCACGAGATAGATCATCTTGACGGTATCCTATTCATTGATAGAATCATATCCAAAACAAGGGATCTCTTCAAAAGAAAACACACCTAAGAAATGGGCATATTCAAGCTAAAAAGCCAATATAAACCATCAGGCGATCAACCAAGGGTTATAAAAGAACTTACAAAGAATTTCAGGAACGGCGTTAAGTATCAGACCCTGCTCGGTGTAACAGGATCAGGCAAAACATTCACCATGGCAAACATCATAGCCAACCTGAACAAACCAGTACTCGTTATCTCGCACAACAAGACCCTGGCTG
>CAZERD010000043.1:0-13892 GCA_964515405.1 uncultured Desulfurellales bacterium | reverse complement strand
TGGTAGAATCAGACATTGAGCTTGCTAAAAGAGATTTATACCTCAAAAATGGTGGGTATAAAGTGAGAAAAACAGAGGAATGAAGGGGAATAGAAATGGATAAAGGGGCCAAAATATACGTAGCTGGTCACAGGGGATTAGTAGGATCAGCCATTATCAAAAAACTATTAGAAACTGGTTTTAGAAATATTGTGACAAGATCTCATGTTGATTTAGATCTGACTAATCAGGGAGAAACAGATAGTTTTTTTGAGCAGGAGAGACCAGATTATGTGTTTTTGGCAGCTGCTAGGGTGGGAGGCATATTAGCAAACAATACATATAAGGCCGAATTCATCTACAACAATTTGATGATAGCTGCCAATGTTATAAACGCATCCTATAAATATGGAGTAAAAAAACTATTAAACCTAGGATCCTCTTGTATTTATCCTAAATTTGCCCCTCAACCTATAAAAGAGGAATATTTATTGACTGGCAGCCTAGAACCTACAAATGAGCCCTATGCTATAGCAAAAATAGCTGCTATAAAGTTATGTAGATACTATAACGAACAATACAATACTGATTTTATTTCAGTGATGCCAACCAATCTATATGGTCCAAATGATAACTTTCATCTAATGGATTCCCATGTATTACCTGCATTGATAAGAAAATTTCATCTTGGAAAACTAATAGAACAAGGAAATATAAACTCCATCAAGGTAGATTTGCTAAAAAATGGTGACAATATAACTCCAGAAGCACGAATAACAGAAACTTCATCGGAGTCAGAAGTGTTAAGAGCTCTGAATTTTTACGGTATAAAAGCAACGAGCGATTCTGTCACAATAACAATATGGGGAACAGGTAAACCGAGAAGAGAATTTTTATTCGTGGATGACTTGGCAAACGCATGTGTACACTTAATGGAAAACTATAACTACGAGGATATAGGTGAATTTGTAAACGTAGGAACTGGAAGTGATATAACCATAGCAGAATTAGCACACCTAATAAAAGATATTGTTGGTTTCAAAGGAACAATTACGTTTGATACTTCCAAACCAGACGGCACCCCAAGAAAGCTGTTGGACATAAGCAGAATAAAAAAATTAGGTTGGAAACCAACAACACCTATTGAAGAAGGAATAAAGAAAACGTACGCGCACTATATAGGTTTACAATGACCCCTCTATATATCATAGCAAAGCTGTTCACATACGTCGTACTACCACCGGGGGGTTTTATAGCAGCACTGATGGTGAGCATAAAAAAGCACTACAAATTGATTATCGCTTCTGTAATTTTATCGCTCTACCTCTTATCAATAACACCTGTATCAAATCTACTACTCGAACCATTAGAAACACCCTACATGAAGCACTCTCACAGAAAAGCAGATCTCGTTGTTGTCTTAGGGGGAAGTGGCTCTCCAATAGATCCTATCAAAACAGGAGAAGGGACGTTTAAAAGACTAATGTACGGCCTAATAATTGCCAAGGAAAACGACGTACCTATGATATTCTCCGGCGGAGCAACAAAACGCCCCTCCGAAACAGTATTAGCGAGGAACGATGTAGAAATGATCGAAAAGATTTTCCATACCAGAGTGAAAGTATACTACGAAAAAAAATCCCTCAATACCCTGGAAAACGCCAGATATACTTTGAAACTAATCCTGAAGATGAACTTATCAAAGAACATCTACCTGATAACAAGCGCATACCACATGAGAAGAAGCGAAATGATATTTAAAAAACTCGGATTCAACGTGGTACCAGAAGCGGTTGATTTTCTGTACGATCCGAGGCCGTACAATTTTTGGGACTTCCTACCCCAAATGGGGAATCTCAAAAACAGCTACGTAGCCATACATGAGTACTTTGGGATACTGGAGGTATATTTACTCAGATGGTTTTAACCATTGACTAGAATACCTCTCTTTGATACCCTGAGCGCTGAAAGAACTGAGGGGGATAAGGAATGAAGATCGCAATCGTTGGTGGGGGATATGTAGGACTGGTAACAGGCACCTGTTTTGCCCATATGGGCAACGACGTTGTATGCGTTGACATAGACTCAAAGAAAATAGAAGACTTGAAATCTGGTAGGGTACCTATATACGAACCAAATCTAGAGCCCCTAATAAAGGAAAATTTGAACAAAAGACTGTTTTTTACGACAAGCCTTAAAGAAGCACTGAATCATTCTAACATAGTATTCATAGCTGTCGGAACACCTCAGGCAGATGATGGCGCTGCAAACCTGGAATACGTTTATGGGGTTGCCAGAGAAATAGGACAACTGATGGATAAGTACACCCTCATAGTTGACAAATCAACAGTACCAGTTGGAACAGCTGATGCCGTAAGGAAAATTATTTCCTCAGAACTGGATAAAAGATTCAAGGACTCAAACAGTAAACCAGAATTTGATGTGGCAAGCAATCCCGAATTTTTAAGGGAAGGACAAGCAGTGGAAGACTTTATGAGACCCGACAGAATAATCATAGGCTCAACAAACGAAAAAACCATAGAGACACTCAGGGAATTATACAGACCCTTCACAATGAGCCATGAAAGATTCATAGTGATGGACCCCCGCTCAGCAGAAATGACGAAATACGCCTCCAACGCTATGCTTGCAACAAGAATAAGTTTTATGAACGAAATAGCTAATATATGCGAGAGGGTAGGGGCGAATGTGAATATGGTAAGAATAGGTGTGGGTAGCGACAGAAGGATAGGCTACAGTTTCTTGTACCCCGGCGTGGGTTTTGGAGGAAGCTGCTTTCCTAAAGATTTAAGTGCGCTCATAAAAACGTCAGAGGAAACCGGATACACACCTATGATACTCAACTCCGTGGTCAGGGTAAACAAGATGCAAAAGTACTCTCTCCTCGTGAAAGCCATCAAAAGATTCAAGAAAATAGAAATTAACATCAACGACTCAGAGCAGATCTACCCAGAGATAAAAAATCTCCTCAAAGGATTCACGTTTGCTATTTGGGGGTTGAGTTTCAAGCCAGAAACAGACGACATGAGAGAAGCCCCATCAATCGTGTTGATCAAAAGCCTTCTGGAAGCTGGAGCTCATATCAAAGCTTACGATCCAGCCGCAATGCGAAACGCAAAAGAATACTGGCTTAAGGGACTTGAGGTAGAATACAAAGATAACAAGTACGATACACTCAACAGTGCAGACGCAATGTTCCTCGTAACAGAGTGGAAAGAATTCAGAAGCCCAGATTTCTATGAGATGAAAAGGCGAATGAGAAAACATATAATCTTTGACGGGAGAAACCAATACAACAGAACAACCTTAGTAAACCACGGGTTTGAGTATTACCAAATAGGTGTAAAACAGTGAAAGCCCTCATAACAGGCATAGCGGGATTTATAGGTTTTCACCTCGCGAGAAGGCTTATAAGTTCCGGGGTAGAAGTGATAGGAGTGGACAACATCAGCAGTTACTACGACGTAAACCTTAAGTACGCACGACTTGAAAAACTTGGCCTAAACAGGAGAACCATCGAAGAGAAGAAGACAGACTCCTCAGAGAAACTCATATTTTACAAATGCGACATTTCAAACAGAGACGAACTCAAAAGGGCTTTTTCCCACAGCCCAGACATTGTATGCAATCTCGCCGCTCAAGCTGGAGTTAGGCATAGCCTTACGCATCCGGAACCATACATCCAAACAAACATTGTAGGATTCTTCAACATACTCGAGGAAAGCAAAGCTTCGGGTGTCAAACACATCGTATTTGCAAGCTCTTCCAGCGTATATGGACTCAACGGAAAACTCCCATTTTCTGTACACGATAACGTCGATCATCCCATAAGCCTCTACGCGGCCACAAAAAAATCAAACGAACTTATAGCGCACACGTACAGCTATCTGTACAACATTCCCGTGACCGGACTAAGGTTCTTCACCGTATACGGGCCATGGGGCAGGCCTGATATGGCCCTATTCAAGTTCACGAAAAATATCATAGAAGGAAAACCTATAGAGGTATACAACTACGGTGAGATGGAAAGAGATTTTACATATATAGACGACATAGTTGAGGCCGTTGTGAAAATCATGAAATCTCCCCCACATCCAAATGGTAACTGGAACGCCTCCAAGCCAGATCCGGCTTCAAGTGTCGCCCCCTACAGGGTTTACAATATAGGAAACAACAGGCCAGTAAAACTGATGGACTATATTGAAGCAATAGAAAAAAACATCGGCAGAAAAGCGAAAAAGCTACTTCTCCCCATGCAACCTGGGGACGTAAAGGCAACATGGGCTGATGTCGATGATCTCATCAGGGACTTTTATTATAAACCCAGTACACCTGTAGACATAGGGGTATCAAAATTCGTGGAATGGTATTTGGACTACTTCAAGCCACGGGTGTAGACCCTCTTAACTCTCTTACTCACAAGACAAGGAACTTCATAATTTATCGTATCCAAATGTGATGCAACCTCATCTATGGATATAAATTCCTCCCCCTGACGGCCGAACACAACAACCTCATCTCCAATAGAAACACCCGGTACATCTGTAACATCAATCATAAAGTGATCCATACATACCCTACCCACCACAGGTACTCTTCTTCCCTTCACCAGCACCTCAGCTCTATTTGACAGTCTCCTCAAAAAACCATCCGCATATCCCAGTGGCACGGTGGCTATTCTGGATGGTCTAGTGGTCCTATACGCACGCCCATAACTCACAAACTCACCTTCAGGAACACTCTTGACGTAAACTATTTCTGTCTTCAACTCCATCACTTCCCTAAGAGAGATACGAGACCTATCAACCTCATTGGACGGCCAAAGACCGTATAAAGCTACACCCAGTCTCACCATATCCATCTGCATGTTCGGCAAGTCAATGATGGTAGCACTGTTAGCAACATGCTTCAGGGGGATGTAGACGCCTTTCTTTTTCAGCTCGTCCAAAACATTCACAAATCTTTTGAACTGTTTTTCAGTATATCCCTTATCCTTCTCATCCGCACTGGACATATGGGTAAATATGCCCTCCACCTCAAGATATCTCATATGGAACACATCCTCTACAAACCTACACGCAGTCCTATAAGGCACACCCAGTCTGTTCATCCCCGTATCCACTTTCACATGAACCCTTGCAGGTTTGCCTACACGAGCGGCAGATTTAGATAAAGACTCAGCAAGCTCATGAGTATAAACAGTCTGAGTAACACCATACTCAATCACTTTATCCGCATACTCAGGCTGAGTATATCCGAGTATCAGTATAGGCGCATCTATGCCCGCTTCCCTAAGCTCAATAGCCTCATCTAAGAAAGCCACCCCCAAGTAGGATACCCCTTCTTCCAGAACCGCCCTTGAAACTTCAACCGCACCATGCCCGTATGCATCAGCTTTCACAATAGCCATTATACTTGTAGTTCTACTAAGCAGCCCTCTTATTTGCCTTAGATTAAAAACAACACTATCCATGTTTACACATGCACATACAGGCCTCAAGAAATGTGTACTGTAACTCATGTGCTCCCACTCTTGAATACAACAAGCTTGCCCCCAAGAAATTGACCAAGAAAGAAAGAAAATATCAACACGGGGAATGTGATAAAATGCCAACCTATGTCAGAAAAAATCCTCAGTAATATAACAAAGGGAACCGGTATATGGATGGCCAGAAACCACTGCTTTGAAAATTTTTCAGAATTCGCTCTCCAGTATCCAAACGGGAGATTAATAAGAAACACAGCAAAAGCAACAAGGACAAGAGTAGTGTAATTCATACATCACCTCCGCAACGGAGAAGAATATACAAAATACACCATACCATTTTCAAGTTTAATGCTTGACTTTAAGCGCAAGTAGAATATTATACAAGTAACGTTATCGTTCTTGTCATTGCTTTACAGATTCTTGCACTATGGTTGCTCGGATTTCTACTTAAACTGGCTTTCAACTCCCACTCTCAGCCCACCTTCAAGACAGCCCTCATAGGGCTGTCTCCTTACGTGCAGGTTACACAAGCACCCTCCCACTGCAAAATCTTCCTCTTAAGCCAAACTCCGGGGCTATACCCACCAATGGAGTATTTTCCCACGACCCTATGGCAGGGCACAAGAAACGTAAAGGGGTTTTTACCGAGTATCAATGCTACAAACCTCCTGAATCTCGAGTCATCAAATACAATCTCTGCCACTTCACTATACGTATACACTTCTCCCCGCAACATTCCTCTCAAAAATAGATATACAGCTTTATATCTCCCATCAACAGAACCCATATCAAACACGGATTCATCAACTACACCCACATCCCTTTCTTCAAAAACCCTTTCTAAGTCCACCCGAAGTGACCCACTCAAAGGAGCCCCTATATTAACATCGGAAAACCAAATCCTACTTACCAGTCCCTTTTCTTTATCCCTGGCAAATATAAGAAAATTATCAAAAGGAGTGTGAATCCACTCAGTTCTCAACGACTATCTTTATGTGATATATAATTGTTACCGCGTCTTCCTGTATCCTATGAATCATACTCTCGAATTCCTCAAAGGAAGCCTTCTTATACTCCACAAGGGGATCCCTCTGTCCATACCCCCTTAAACCCACAGCATCCCTTAAATAATCCATATTCTTCAAATGTTCTCTCCACAATGTATCAACGACCTGGAGCATTACATCTCTCTCAATTTCCCTCATACGCTCAGGGGAAATCAACTCCTCCATCGTATTATATATCTCAAATAGCCTGTTTTTCACATCCTCCACCAAGTCTTCCCTGGTTCTCTTCTTCCCTATATCCGAGAGGTCAAGTTCAAACTCAACATTGAAGAACTGTCTCATCTGCCTATTAAACCCCTTTATATCCCAGTTTGACGGATCCATCCTCGCCGGTAGAAATTCATCGGCTATCTCGTATAGAAGATTCTCCACGTACTGAAGAATATCCTCCTTAAGGTTGGCACCTTTAAGAATATTTTTCCTCTGTTCATATATAACGCTCCTCTGCTTGTTCATTACATCATCGTACTCAAGAAGGTTCTTCCTCAAATCAAAGTTATATTCTTCTACCTTCTTCTGGGCATTCTCTATCGCTTTCGTTATCAGCTTGTTCTCTATCGCTTCTCCATCCTTTACCCCCAGCTTCGTCATGAGAGCCTGTATCTTCTCGGAACCAAATATTCTCAAAAGATCATCCTCAAGAGAGAGAAAGAACCTTGATTCACCTGGGTCACCCTGCCTACCAGAACGCCCTCTAAGTTGGTTGTCAATTCTCCGAGATTCATGCCTTTCGGTACCAAGTATAAATAGTCCTCCTGCTTCCCGAGCTTTATCGGTAAGTTTTATATCAACACCTCGGCCCGCCATATTGGTAGCTATAGTAACCGCACCTTCTACCCCGGCCTTCGCAATGATCTCAGCTTCCTTTTCGTGGTGCTTAGCATTCAGAACGGAGTGAGGTATTCTCCTCTTTATGAGCAACCTGTGCAACTCCTCGGACTTCTCAACACTCGTTGTACCCACAAGGACAGGCTGACCTTTCTTATGTCTCCTCACTATTTCCTCTATAATCGCTTCCACCTTCTCTTTGTGGGTTTTATATATCACATCATTGTGATCAACCCTGATTATCGGCTTATTGGTAGGAATCACCACTACATCCAGATCATATATCTCCTTGAATTCCCTCGCCTCGGTATCCGCAGTACCAGTCATACCTGCAAGTATCTCATACATCCTGAAGTAGTTCTGAAACGTTATTGAGGCCAGCGTTTGAGACTCCTTCTGAATCCTAACGTGTTCTTTAGCCTCAAGAGCCTGGTGCAAACCATCGGAATACCTCCTGTCAGGCATGAGTCTACCCGTGAATTCATCCACTATGACAACCTTACCTCTCTGTACTATATAATCCTTTTCCCTAAAGTAAGCCTTATGGGCTCTCAATGCCTGATTCAGCATATGAAGGGTATCCATATACCTTACATCGTATATATTGTCTATCTTCAGGAGTTTTTGAACCTTTTCTATCCCAGAATCAGTGAAAAACGCATTTTTTGTTTTTTCGTCAACTTCGTAGTCCTCTTCAGAAAGTTGCCTTATAACCTTATCTATTTTATAGTACTCAGAAGAAGGCTTCTCTACTATACCAGATATAATCAAAGGTGTCCTCGCTTCGTCAATAAGAATGGAATCAACTTCGTCCACTATGGCATAATAAAAATCCCTCTGTACATATTCATCAAGTGAGTAACTCATGTTGTCCCTGAGATAATCAAACCCAAACTCGCTATTAGTCCCGTATGTAATATCAGCGGTATATGCATCTCTTCTCAGGCATTCTACAAGCTTCACCGTAAATTTAGAAGGATCATCCCATTCTACCCTGTAGGACTTATTCTGTTGCTGTATCACACCCACGCTAAACCCGAGAAACAGATATATCGGCCCCATCCATAATGCATCCCTTTTAGCCAAATAATCATTCACAGTGACCAGATGAACCCCTCTCTTAGTCATAGCCCTCAGTATCAGTGGCAACGTAGCAACCAGAGTTTTTCCCTCTCCTGTTTTCATCTCTGCTATGGCACCACTATACAATACGTACCCGCCTATAAGTTGAACGTCAAAATGCCTCATACCTATGGTTCTCCTGGCCGCCTCACGCGTTATAGCAAAAGACTCAACAAGAAGACTGTCCAGCGACTTACCATCTTCATGCTGCTTTCTTAAAGTGTTCATTCTATCCTTCAATTGCTCATCGCTGAGGGAAGAAATCTCCGGTTCCATAGCATTTATTCTCTTCACATAGGGCTGTATAGACTTCAGTGTTCTTTCGTTCTTCGTACCGAATATACTCTTAAGAATACCCACTATTCACTCCTCACCTGTTTAAAGCGTCAAGCGTATTGATATGCCAACTTCTCCCCGTCGCAGGCTCCATCATAGTAAGACCATAATCATACTCACCTACAAACCTCAGAGGCATATAAACCCCGGTGTCTATACAAATATGAGAAAAGACACGTCTGACGGTATGGTGTACAGTGTGACCACAATACGTATCCGACAACCATTTCACCCTGGCCGGCAGTTTTATTCCTCTACCCGCATATTCCATCAGTTTCCTTGACCACACCATATTTCTCTCAGCCATCACATATTCACCGTGGGATAAGCCAGCAAACTCATTATCTATATCCTCATCCCCATACACAGAAATATACTTTCCGTCTTCATCCTCTTTTATTAACTCAGCGTGCACCACATTAAACCTATTCTCAGACTCCACAGTTATAACCAACGGCAAACTCTCTATTAGCTCCAAACACTCATATAATCTACCTCTTTTCACCGAATCATTGAGCACATCAAATATCCATCCACCCTCGTAAAGCAGATAAGTGGAATAAAAGTCTCTACCACCACTCTCAGAGAACCTCCTGAAGAAATCAACTATCATAACCTCGTGGTTACCCTTCACAGGATAAAACCAACCTTTCTCTATCAGTCCAACAACACCCAGAGGATCAGGACCCCTATCTATAAGGTCCCCTACCGAGAAAAGCCTATCCTTGGATGTGTCAAAATCAACCATTTCAAGCAAACGCTCAAGGGCAAACAGACAACCATGAATATCCCCCACTACAAAATCACGCCCTCTGTTATTCCTCTCAAATCTCTTAACTTTTATCATAACTTGAAAATATATCATTATTCTGGAGGTGGTTCAATGAGATGTTTTTCAAACCACACTCATGCCCAAAGCAGACAGATCCCGAAGATCTGAAGCTATATCAAATCCTCTCCTTGTCAAATAATTGCCCACCATTATGCCTGAAGCACCGCTCCTCAAAACTAGACGCTTATTATCCTCATCAAATACCACATTCCTGCCCCCACACACCCTTATTTCCTTATCAGGCAAAAGCAACCTGAACAAAACAACAATTTTCAGCGCCTCAGGAAAAGACAAAGCAGGAACATCCTGAAGGGGGGTTCCCTTTATAGGCATGAGAAAATTGATAGGTACCGAATCAACACTAAGCCCCTTGAGAGTTAAGGCAAGCTCAACCCTATCCTGCCACGATTCCCCCATACCAAACAGTCCACCGGAACACAAAAACATACCCTCTTCCTTCACAAGCTCCAAACTCTTCAATTTATCCCGATAGGAATGAGTCGTACACACTCGCGGGAAGTAAGAGCTGGAAGTCTCAAGATTACCATGTATCCCATCCACACCGGCATCCTTCAGGGACACAATATCCTCCCGGGTAAGTTCACCTAACGAAACATCAACCTTTACTCCACCGCATTTTTTTATCCTCAAAACCGCTTCACAAACAGTCTTGATATCCCTCTGAGAAGGTCTCCTGCCGCTGGTCACCATTGCAAATCTCCCCACACCTCTCTTTTTCACAGAACAAGCAACAGAAACAATACTCTTCAGCGAAAGGAAACCTCTCCTTCTGACACCCGTCTTGTAGTGAGCCGATTGTGCGCAAAAAGCACAGTCCTCTGAACATCCACCACTTTTAGCATTAACAATGGAACACAAAGAAACAATGTTGCCAAAAAAGTACTCCTTTATCCTATGTGCAACACCCATAAGGTGCCCAACCCTATCCTCGGGATAATTTATCACAAAAGCTATCTCCTGCTGCGATAACCCATCACCTGATATGGACTTTTCAAACAGAGATTCCAAATGTTCAAGCGCCATCGCGGACGAATTTATTTTAATATTTTAATTTTGTCAAGCTAATTATATTACAAAAGCTATTTTACATAAGATAAACCATTTAAAATGCAGAAGGCCCGGTATATTTGCTCAACGAGCACAAGCCTCGCTGTGAAATGAGAGAATGTCATCAGGGAAAGGCTCAGGGGGAGAAATTCTCTCTTCAAAGATACCTCAATACCCCACGCTCCACCCACGACAAAAACAACGTTGTGGCAGGTACTCAGTTCCCTGTTGAGAAAGGAGGCAAAATCCCTTGAACCCATACATCTACCCTTCTCATCAAGCACAATCACACAGTCATCTTCTCTCAATAACCTTCTAATTCTAATAGCCTCATCCCTAAGCACCAACTCTCTCTCCTTGAAGCGAGAAGACTTTACAAACTTTACAGAGACAGGGGTAAAAGATTTTATGCGAGTTATATACTCTGCCACTCCCGAATCCAGAAAACCCCTCTTTGAATCAACAAAAATAAACTTTATCATTCCCTTTCCAGATAAAGTGATTCTATATTGTATTCCTCTCGTTTTTGCTCACTGAAGAGATGAACCACCACATCAAAGCAATCTACCAGCGTCCACCCACCATCAGGTGAATACTCTATGTGATGAACACGAACATTTCTCTTGTCTATCTCTTCAACCACAGCTTCGGCCTGCTTGGTGGACTCCACAGTGCCAATAATAAAGTAATCAAATAACGCAGACCTCTTTCTAAGATCCAAAAGAACAACATCCAAAACTTTTTTCTCTTCCAGAATATCCATTAGTTCATCTTTCATATCCTGTAAATCCCCTCCCTGGTTATAAACTCAGCAACTTCATGGGGTACAAGGTGCTTTATGTTTTTCCCTTCCTTTATTCTACGGCGTATCTCACTTGAAGAAACATCCAAATACAAAGAATCAAAAATGTACACAGTACCTGGTTCTGCAGTGTATTTATCTCTCCTATCAGCAACAACGAATACAAAATATTTCTTGTACTTAAGAAGCGTCCTCTCAATATTGTAATGAGGTCTGCTCAATACTATAAAGCTCACCATATTTCTGATAGCCTCAAAATCCTTCCACATCTCTATATGGTAAAAGGCATCTACCCCTATTATGTAAAACACCTCATCACCAATATGCTCCGCGGTAAAGTGCCTCACAGTGTCCACAGCATAACTGACAGTATTTCTATCTATCTCAAACCTTGAAACCTTCAGAAAGGGAAAATCTTTCACAGCCAACTCTACCATCTTGTATCTCAATTCAGCATCAACCATGTTATCCTTCTTGTGAGGCGGTATCCCAAGAGGAATAAGAATCACTTCATCAAGCATAAAATGGGAATGTACATCCACTGCACTGACAAGGTGGCCCACATGCACGGGATTAAAAGTACCACCAAAAAGAGCAATCCTCATTGCTGCTCCCTCAAAGAGTCAAGATTCTCCACCACCCATCCAAGAAACGTATTTATCCCCTCACCCGTTAAAACACTCACAAGAAAAACAGGCTCCGCAAAGTTATCTTTAACCTTTTTGGCTATATCCCTACCGGAAACATCCATCTTATTGAGAACAACAACCCTTTCTCTATCCAGCAGGACAGGATTATACCTCCCAAGCTCGTCCAATAGCACTCTGTGCTGTCCAACCGGATTGTCACTCAAATCCAACACAAACACAAGCAATAAGGCTCTTTCAATGTGCCTCAAAAACTCAAACCCAAGTCCTTTGCCTTCAGAAGCTCCTTCTATAATACCAGGTATATCAACAACCGTGAAATCCCTACCTCTGAATTCAACATAACCTAAATGAGGGGTTAGAGTAGTAAACGGATAATCAGCCACCTCCGGCTTTGCATTGGAAATCTTCCTTATCAAAGAAGATTTTCCAACATTAGGAAAACCAACAAGGGCAACATCTGCCACAAGTTTAAGCTCAAGCAATAGTAGCTTCTCTTCACCTTTTCGCCCCCTCATTGCCTTCCTGGGAGCTCTATTGGTAGGAGTTGCGAACGCCGCATTCCCCTTCCCACCACGGCCGCCCTTGGCTACTATTATTCTTTGCCCCTCCTTGCTGAGATCTGCAATTACACCCCCCTCTCTATCCTTCACAACAGTGCCAACAGGTACTTCTATAACAAGATCTTCCCCCCTTCTGCCCGTTTTATTATTAGAACCACCCCGTCTCCCATTCTCAGCTTTAAACACCCTCTCAAAACGAAACCTCCTCAGGGTGTGATGGTTTCTTGTAGCTACAAGCACTACGTCTCCACCGTCTCCACCGTCTCCACCGTCAGGGCCGCCCTTCGGAATATACTTCTCCCTGTGGAAACTTACAATACCATCTCCTCCATTGCCAGCCTTCACGTATATCTTTGCACGATCAATTAACATTACGGATAGACGCTGATAACCCTCTTGTTCATTTTCTCTTCAAACTTCACAACGCCAGAGACAAGAGCAAATATAGTATCGTCTCTCCCTCTGCTGGTATTTGCACCGGGATGAAAACGAGTACCACGCTGTCTCACAATTATTTCCCCAGCCTTAACGAACTGTCCATCGCTCCTCTTTACACCGAGCCTCTTTCCTATACTGTCCCTTCCATTCTTCGTGCTACCAAGTCCCTTCTTATGGGCCATTTACTCCCCCTTCAGAATCTCCGTTATTTTTACCTCTGTAAACCACTGCCTGTGGCCTTGCTTTTTGTGGTACCCCTTTCTTCTCTTGTACTTAAACACGATAATCTTCTTGGATCTAGCATCCCTCAGCACAGCACCCTTAACCTTAGCCCCTTCCACATACGGAGAGCCAACCCTATCACCCACCATAAGCACCTTGTCAAACTCTACTTCTTCCCCCTCATGAGACAATTTTTCAACCCTTATAACATCACCCTCTTTAACAATATACTGCTTACCACCTGTCTCAATAACAGCAAACATTTCAAACCCCTTTCTCCAAGACATGCAATGTGCTTTTACAAAATTAGCCCTTTATTGTCAACACTCTTAACTATCCGTGGGAGGACAACCACTTCTCTGCAAGCTTCTTAGCCTTTCTAACCTCCGATGGGGTCATCATCTGAGCATCAAATTTACACTGATCCTTGTCACCAAAGATATAAAACCACTTATAGGAAAGAACAAGACTCTTCCTCA
>CAZERD010000042.1:0-13984 GCA_964515405.1 uncultured Desulfurellales bacterium | reverse complement strand
CCCCCTCCTTATCTTCTTAAAGCCCCCTCACGATTTCCAGCATTCTATCACATCCGGTATCGTTTTAAAATGCCTTTAAGTGGATAATAACACGCGAACAGAAAGATAAGATTCGCACGATTGACAAATTTGATCAAAGTGGTAGATTTTGTGGAGCGATCACTATGAAATTCAAGAAAGAGAGCAAGTGGGAAGTGCTTCAGAAATGAAGAGGCTCGGCATCGTAGGGGGAATGGGTCCACAGGCAACTGTGGATCTGTTTCAAAAAATTATTGATCTTACCCCAGCCAATAGGGACCAAGACCATATACCCATCGTTATTGACAACTACCCGCAGGTACCGGATAGGACGGCATACCTGTGTAGTGGTGGTGAAAATCCCCTTCCGTATTTGCTTGAATCGGTAAAAAGGCTTGAGAGGGCAGGTGTTGATTGCCTATGTATAGCATGCAACACGGCTCACTACTTTATAGATGAGCTGAGGGCGGCTACGAGCCTTGAATTCATAAGCATGGTTGAGTCTGTGCTTGATGATATAAAGAAAAGCCCGCGTCGTTATTCAAAGGTGGGTATTCTTGCAACAGATGGAACAATCAAGGGTAGGGTTTACCATAGACCGTTTGCTAAAGCTGGTATTGAGATAGTGGATCTTGATGCGAGCCTGCAAAAGATTGTGATGGATGCGATCTATCTTCTGAAGGCAGGCAGAACACAGAAGGCCGTTGAAAGGTTCAGAAAAGCTTTAGCCGCCATTGACAGAAAAGGGTATGAGTGTCTGATTGCCGCATGCACGGAGATACCCGTTCTGTTTTCCCATGTTAAGGAATATAGCGGCGCAGATGTTTATGATGCCACTTATTCCCTTGCAAAAAGGGTTGTAGAGTACTGTTTTGTTGAGTAAAGGAACATGAGCCACACGCTTGTCTGTTACCTGTGCAATAGATCCTATAAGCCGGAAAGTTTGAAGTGGAGATGCGATTGCGGCGGATATCTGGATGTGCGCATGGATGAGCGCAGGGTCGATTTTGAAAAACTTGATGGCAATAGGGGCATGTGGCGATACGAAGCAATACTGCCTGTTGAGGATCCACACAGCATTGTGTCGTTCAACGAGGGTTTTACACTGCTTGTTGATACCGGTTTTTCACATGGTAAGGTGTATTTCAAACTCGACTACTTGTTTCCCTACGGTTCGTACAAGGACAGAGGGGCAAGTGTACTGTTAAGTATGGTTAAACAGCTCGGTGTCACTGAGATTATTGAAGACTCC
Organism: uncultured Desulfurellales bacterium; assembly: GCA_964515405.1. GTDB lineage: Bacteria > Campylobacterota_A > Desulfurellia > Desulfurellales > CAZERD01 > CAZERD01. Next base: position 12,714 of record CAZERD010000042.1, on the reverse strand, counting down.
TCCGGTAATGCTGGCTCCTCGATAGCCCTGTATGCTGCAAGGGCTAACGTGAAAGCCACAATTTACGTGCCGGCTGATACATCCTCATCAAAGATCACTCAGATCAGAGCTTCTGGTGCGCGTATAATGCTGATTGAGGGCTCAAGAAGGGATGTGTACGAAAGGGCTATCAACGATGCAACAGAGAAAAGCATCTATTATGCAAGCCATATATGGAATCCATACTTCTTTCAGGGTACAAAGACGTTCGCTCTTGAGCTCTTTGAACAGATGGGCTATACATCACCGGATGCGATTGTTATCCCTGTGGGCAATGGAACGCTGTTTATTGGTGCCTATCTGGGGTTTGAGTATCTCAAAGGACTCGGATACATCAAAAGGATGCCGTCATTAATAGGGGTTCAGGCAAAAAACTGTGCGCCGCTTTTTGCCAGAAAACATTCCTTGAGATTTAGCTCTTCTGAAACCATAGCCGAGGGTATAGCCATTGAGAATCCACCAAGGATAAAGCAAATACTGGATATTGTCGAGAAAACGGGTGGTGATATTGTAGCTGTAGGAGAGGGAGAAATCGTTGATGCGATGAAGAAGCTCCATAGAAGTGGCTTCTATGTTGAGCCCACATCGGCAGCTGCTGTAGCCGCCCTTGACAGGATAACAATTGCTCAAAATAGCAGTGTTGTTGTCCCACTAACAGGAAGTGAACTGAAAACACAGGGTAAGATAGGGAAACCTTCAAAATAACTCTTCACCTTTCATTCACTTTCTCAGGTTTTATCTTGCTTTTTGATGATATTGAGATAAAATAACAGCCGATGCATAGAAGGAAAACCAATGCTTTCAATCGGACCAAATGAGCTTTTAATAATAGCTGTCATAGCCATATTCGTCGTAGGTCCTAAGAGACTGCCAGAAATACTGAAAGGAATAGCAAAATTATATGTAACCTTCACCAGAGCCATAGAAGAATTCAAGTCAGAGCTCAAAGAAGAAATAGACGTCGACGACGAGATAGGAAACATAAAGGAAACCGTTGAAAAAATAGCTGATCACACAGACCCAAGAAAGGCAATCCAAAAAAAATGGGAAAACCTGATAGAAGATGAAGAAAAGGAGAAAAAAGATCAAGAAAGACCCCAATGAAATGACTCTCCTTGAGCACATAGAGGAGCTCAGGATAAGATTGATATGGATCATCCTAGGCGTAGCCGTAGGGTTTGTAGGTACATTCTCATTCTCCAAAAAGATACTAAATTTTGCCATAGAACCCCTGAAGGTAGCCCTTCCTCACGGTTCAAGGATAATATTCACAGGGGTAACAGAAGCCTTCATTACGCGCATAGAGATAGCTCTTGTGGCAGCAATCATAGTTACAATACCCTTCACCTTCTATCAAATATGGCTGTTCATTAAACCTGGGCTCAAGGAAAACGAGAAGAGATTTGTCATACCATTTGTCCTGGCATTTAGCATTTTCTTTTTAGCTGGAGTAGCATTCGCGTTTAAGGTAGTACTTCCAATAGGCTTTAAATTTCTTCTCAGTTACGGGGGACAAAATTTAACAGCCATGCCATCAATCAAACCCTACATACATTTGCTTATTAAAATACTAATAGGCTTCGGAATAGTGTTTGAGCTGCCCGTTGTAACATTCATACTGGCACGGCTCGGCATAGTGGATGCAAGGTGGTTTATAAAGCATGCTGACTATGCGCTACTCATAATATTTATAGTGGCAGCCATACTAACACCCCCTGATGTATTCTCTCAACTACTCATGGCCATACCCCTCGTGTGTCTTTATCTCATAAGCATAGCTGTGGCCTGGGTATTCGGAAAAAAGAAAGAGGAGACCTGATGCCTTACGCTGTAGCATTCGTAATAGGCGCTGTAATAGGCAGTTTCCTCAATGTATGCATATATAGAATACCACATTCCATATCCATAATAACACCACCCTCCCACTGTCCTGTATGCAAATCTAGGATAGCATTTTACGACAATATACCCATACTGAGTTACCTCATACTGCGGGGAAGATGCAGGCACTGCAAAACAAAAATACCTATAACCTATCTACTCGTTGAAACTATCTCAGGGATAACCACGCTTATAATATACGCCAGGTTCGGCCTTAACCTTGAAAGCACAAGTTATTTGGTATTGTCTTACACACTCATAATTATTTCATTTATAGATCTTAAACACTATATAGTACCAGATTCCCTTAGCGTCCCACTTATAGCGCTCGGATTGCTATCAGGCCTATTCCAGCACATGCTGGTACACTCCATTATAGGAGCATTGGTAGGATTCGCTTCAATGCTTGCCATTCAATTTATGGGAAAAGCACTGTTTAAGAAAGAAGCCTTGGGTGGAGGCGACGTAAAGCTCATGGCAGCCATAGGGGCATTCATCGGTGCAAAGGGAATATTTTTCTCAATAATATGCGGTTCCCTCATCGGAAGTATTGTGGGCATCATCATGATAGTTATGAGCAAAGCTGGTATGAAAACAGCCATACCATTCGCACCTTTCCTTTCTCTAGCGGCGGTGATATACATATTTGTGGGTAAGGAGATAATGTTCAAGCTCTACGGCATATAGCAATGAAAAAGCTAGACCTCTACATCTTCAAAACTACACTGACAAACTTCTTGGTCTTTTTCATTATCATTTCCCTTGTGCTTCTCGCAGGGAATGCTTTCAAAATGTACTACATACTATTCTCAAAGGGTGAGACTTTAGGCTCTATACTATCTCTAATGTTCTACCTGAACATTACCCTCACACTGTTTACTATACCCATGTCAATAACGCTCGCCATCAATGCCACCTATACTGAACTTTCACAAAACAACGAACTAACAGCTTTAAAGGGAGCTGGTCTTTCACTGCCCAGAATATACGCCCCCGCCTTTCTTTTTAGTGTTATTATATTTCTCATCTTTTTGTGGGATATTTCTTCGTTTATGGGAACAGCACAGGTACACTACCGCCTAAAACTTATAAACGCATTTCGCAGCAAAATATACTCCGGAATAGAAGCAAACAACTTCTACAGCGGGATAAAAAACATTTCCCTCTATGTTAACTCTGTATCACCAGATCACAAAACAATGAACGGGGTATTCGCGGTACAAGGAAATAATGTAATAGTTGCCAGAAAAGCCAAATTTGTTGACATAAAAAACGGTTTTCTTATAAGATTTTTTTCCTCATTCATATATAGTAAGAACAAAAAATCAATCTCAACAGGCGAACTAAGAACTTACTCCATAACAGTAAGGAACACAAAACTCATAACAAACAAATATTTTTCAAAAGATCCAGCATTCATGAGTTTCTTCCAATTAGTAAAATACTACAAAAAAACCCATGACAGAGAGGCTTTATTTCTGATTCACAGAATGTTGATATTCTCACTTAGCATATTCGTGGTATCAGTACTTAGTTTTCTGCTCGGGGTAACCTTCTCAAGAAGCGGGAAAAGTGGAGGTATGCTTCTGTGTGGTGGGATATTCTTTTTATTCTACATACTTGAAATATACGGTGAATCCCTCTACAAAAACCACGGCATAGTATGGGGAGTGTGGATACCAGACGCGGTGCTATTCATAGCTTCTATCCTCCTCTTCTATAAGAAATCGCTCGAATGACAATCCACAATAGGACTATAACAGCTAAACATGGCCCAAACAGAAACCCAAAGTCATCAAATACAGTGCTACTTCTCCTACTAACATTCAATACAACAGTTAGCACACCTTTTTTGTAGGGAGGCAATCTCTTATAAAAACTACCATCAGGGCTTATAACCTCAGTTATACCCGTGTTGGCACACCTCAAAACCCACACATTGTTTTCCACAGCTCTAAATACAGCACCCCTAGCCAAGAAATCGAAGAGAGGAGTATGGTTAAACCAGGCGTCATTGGACAGAACAAGCAAAGCTCCCACTCCTTTGTCTTTGTATTCCCTGGAAATATCTGGAATATTCTCTTCATAACATATCATGGGGCCAAGCTTCACGCCATCAACATCAAAAACAACATCCCCACTACCTGGTGACATTTCAGATTTCAATAAAGAGGATGGAAGAATCATGGAAAACAACCATTTCATGGGTATATACTCACCAAATGGTACAAGCTTCTGCTTATCATAAAAGCTAAACCCGTGCTTTGTTATGGCAACTACACTGTTGTAAAACTTTCCATTTACATATCTCACCACACCCGTTATTAGACTGAATTTCTTATCCCGGACAAAATCAACAAGATCCATATAACCAGAATTGAATAAATAGGGAAAAGCAGACTCCGGCCAGATCACAATATCCGACTTTAAACCTCTACTGAGTCTAAAATATGTATCCAGGTTTCTGGGGAGATATCTAGGATCCCATTTTATGTTCTGCGAAATATTACCCTGGACGAGAGAAATACTAACCGACCTACCGCTGGACCCGGCAACAGTAACACCAAATACATAACTCAACACAACTACAACAGTGATTGCAGCAATGGCCACAAACTTCTTCCTAAACACAACCAGATACAATCCCATATTAACCAACACTACTACAAGGGAAACAAAATAAGCGCCAAACAGAGAAGAACCACTGACAACAAAACTGATATCGTATACCAAGTTATTTATATTCCCTATAGGTAATCCACCCAGCAATACATTTCTGAGGTACTCAAAAGCCACAAACACAAAAGAGACTCCCAGCACTCCTAAATCGAGATATTTGGTTAGTACAAAAGGAACAACACAGTATAATGTGTAGTACATGACAAGAAACAAAAGGGCAAACAACGAAAAAAAGAAGTTCAACCCGTAGTACACATAAAGTGCCTGAAATACCCCCCAAAAAAGAAACAGTGCAAACGGAAAGAATGCAACAACTGAAGCCCTTATAGGGCACCTATTCAGGGCAAAGAAAAGAGGAACAAAAGCTACAAAAGACAGATATGAAACATAAAATGAAGCAATAAGGAGAAGGGGGGTTAACCATATAAACCAGCACTCAGCATACTTCTTCATTCACCGAAAGCCTATTGCCTGCAAGAAAAGCCTTTGCATCCATGGCTTTTTTTGATTCCGGCTGTATTTTCAAGATCTCCACAGCATTTTTTTTAGCAGCTATCACAAGCCTGCCTTTTCCCATATCCAAAACCCTTGAGGGTTCACCGCAAGCCTCTATCTCTTTTGCTTCAAGGACTATATACCTTTTACCGCCGTAAAAGAAAAAGGCTCCCGGCCACTCATGGAAAGCCCTGATTTTGTTAACAATGCTTCTGGCTGTCTCGTCCTTAAACGATATTTTACCATCTTCCTTTCTAATTATAGAAGTATAACTCGCAAGAAACTCATCCTGAGCACGCGGTTTAATGCTACCAGCGAATATATACTCCACAGCACATAGAATCATATCAGCACCCTTAATGGAAAGCCTGTCATGAAGACTCCTGTAGTTATCTTCAGGCTTTATCTCCTCCACCCACTGCATATAGATTGGCCCGGCATCTAAGCTTTCCGTAACGCCTATTATGGAGACACCCGTATAGTCATCACCATTCAATATGGCCGTCTGTATAGGAGAAGGCCCTCTGTACACAGGCAAAAGAGAAGGATGAATATTGACCATACCAAACCTCGGTACACACAGCAATTCAGCAGGTATGATTTTCCCGTAGGAAACTACCACTCCAATGTCAATCTTTTCATCCCCAAGCACCGCAGCTTTACCCTTTAAAGAATCTGGTTGCCACACCTTTAAACCCAACCTTTGGGCTTCCACCTTCACGGGAGGTTCTATAATCCTCTTTCCCCTTTTACCAACAGCATCAGGAGTAACAACTACAATGGAAATCTCATTGTGAGACTCGTAGAGCACCCTAAGAGCTGGAATACCGAACTCACTCGTGCCGAAGAAAGCAACTTTCACATTCTACCTCTCAAGTTTTCTCCACTTCCTTTTGAACCACTCTCTCTTAAGGAGACTAAGATGGTCTATAAATAAAATTCCATTAAGATGATCCAACTCATGCTGAATAACCACCGATAGAAACTCATCCGTATCCATTATCCTTTCCTCACCATTCACATCAAGGTACCTCACTCTTATTCCCTTCCTCCTATCCTTTACCACATCATAGTAACCCGGAACGCTCAAACACCCCTCTTCATGCTCTTCAAATACTCCTTCACTTTTTAGAATAACCGGATTTATCATTTCTACTATCTCACTCCTATTATTAGGCCTAAGATCCACTATGAAAAAATTGTAAGGCAAACCCACCTGTCTAGCAGCAAGCCCTATACCGTTATGGGCGCGCATAATTCTCTTCATCTCTTCTATAAAACTCACTAACTGATCATCTATCTTCTCAACACTTACCCCTTTCTTCCTCAACACCTCATCGGGATAAACCCTTATCCTCAACTCATCGCTAAACATATTCGACCCCTCCTAAATATACACCCAACTCCACTCTTTTCCAAGAATTATCCAAAGAATATGAGCTTTAAAGCAAAAATCACAAGCATAGCCAAAACAAAAAACCTTACAAACTTCTTACCTCTCCTGACCTCAAATCTTATACCAAGCTGAACACCTATAACACTGCCCAAACCCAGAACAAACCCAACCAAGAACTCCACCTCATGGTGAATAATAAACACAGGAAGAACAAATAATGTATATATCAGAATAACAAAAACCTTTATACCATTTGCCTCTATTATATCAAACCCACTCCATAAGGACGCCGAAATTATAAAGAATCCTACGCCGGCCTGAATAAACCCCCCATAAATGCCTATTATGAAAAACACGAACATTATTCCAACCCATTGATTCGAGGAAAAATGCTTATCCTTTACTATAGACTTTGGGCTGTACACACTTATGAAACTCACAACTACCATAAGTACAGCTATAATCTTTTTAAAAGTATGATCTGGAATACTGAGAGATAAATAGCTCCCAACCAAAGAACCAATAACAGCAGGAATAGCAACAAGCAAGGCATATTTTATCTTTAAAAGCTTCAGTTCATTGAACTTCCATACTGCACTTATGTTCTGAAGAAGCACCCCTATCCTGTTTGTTCCATTCGCCACACCAGCAGGCAGTCCAAAGAGCATAAGAATAGCAAGATTCAAAAAAGAACCACCAGCAGCCATCGCATTTATAAACCCAGCCACAACACCGGACAGAAAAATAATAGAAAGCTCCCTACACTGCATTTCTCACCATCCTCGCTTTAACAATACGACACATATGTTAAATAAATATTATCAAAATGTGAAAATAAAAAAGCCGGCCCAAAGGCCGGCCAAGAAAAACCCCCCTAATCAGCAGAGGTTATTTTGCACCTGCAAGCTCTTCCAGCATATCCGTTGTTATGGACTTCGGTCTTTCTATCTGATATCCAAGGCCCCTATCCCAAACTATATTGGCTGTAACACCGAGGGATCTTCCAATACCGAACAGCACTGTGTAGAAGTCGTATTCTTGAACACCATAGTGCCACTGTATACATCCAGAGTGAGCATCAACGTTCGGCCATGGGTCTTTAACCTTGCCAAGTTGCTTGAGTATCGGTGGTACCACCTGATATAGAAGGTCAACAAACTTGAAGATCGGATCATCAGGTAAGTGCTTCAAAGCAAATTCCCTCTGAGTCATATACCTCGGATCTGTCTTTCTCAACACCGCGTGGCCGTACCCTGGAATAACCTGCCCAGAGTTCAAAGTATCCCATACGAAATTTTCCATTTCCTCTTTGCTTGGGATCTTACCACCCATCTTCTCCATCACACCCTGTATCCATTTAAGCGTCTCCTGATTGGCAAGCCCATGAAGAGGACCAGCTAAACCACACATACCCGCAGCATAAGAGTAATAAATATCAGAAAGCGCCGAAGCAACAAGATGGGTAGCATGAGCAGAGACATTACCGCTTTCATGGTCAGAGTGCAGTATAAAGTACATTCTGGCCACTTCATCATAAGGCTCAGGAATACCCATCATATGGGCAAAGTTACCCCCGAAATCAAGGTTAGGATCAGCAGCTATATGAACATCGCCCTTATACTTCATTCTGTATATGTACGCACCCAGCACCGGGAGCTTTGCCACCAAATCCATGGCATCCTCAAACATATAATCCCATGCATCCATCTTGTTGAACTTCCCAGAGTTGTACCACTCAGCAAATTTGGAATCCCTCTGCATTGCAAGGATACCAGCGGCAAACATGGTCATCGGGTGTGTATCCCTTGGCATGGATCTTATAACGTCTTTGACATAGGCCGGCAGGGTTCTTCTTTTCTTAAACTCTTCAATAACTTCGGCAACATCTTCCTCAGTAGGGATATCGCCAGTCAGTAACAAATAGAAATGCCCCTCAACGTATGGCATTTCTTTGCCCTCAGGCTTAGGAAGCTTCTCAAGTACTTCTGGAATGGTATAACCCCTGAACCTTATACCCTCTTCAGGGTCAAGATAGGAGATATCCGTAATAAGGCACTTAAGTCCTCTCATACCAGCAATGATTTTGTAAACAGTTACCTCATCAATCACCCTATCACTGAACTCCTTATAGAGCCTTGTGATCCTCGGCCTGTGGGCTTTAATCTTTTCAAACAACTTCTCCTTTAGCCTCATAAAAACCTCCTTCTAAAAAATATTACCTGCCCGCCGTAGTCCACGATTGATTCCCCTATACTGCTAAGTATTTTAAACTATTTTTAGTAAAAATCAAGCACTAACCGAATTTATAAGCTACCCCAAACCCACCACGTGGATACTTCCATGTGATATAGTCACAGGCAATCCTACAGGTCCCACACTCAACACAGGCATCATAATTAATACTTATCTTTTCCTCCTTCTCGTCCCAAGAATACACACTTGCCGGACAAACGTAGGTGCACTGCCTCTTCTCGCATATTCTACACATATCCGGGTCGCTTATGCCCAAATGACTATACTCATGATCAACATTATACCCTATCAAATAAAGTTTATCCTCTATTCTCATTTCAATTTCCTCCAAATAGTGTACACATCCTTAGCAACACTAACGTAACCAAACCTGCTCTTGACCTCGTTCTTAATTTTGCCAAGCTTCTCAGGTTTGGGTGTCCCATCAACGCTATACAAATCCACCATAGTGTCTATGATAAGCTGAGGATAGCTAGTCAAAAAATGTCTTTTGTTCTCCAGGAGCTCCGGAACATTCCTATAAAATCTAAGATCTTTCAACACGTAGCTATTCTCAAGCTTTTTCTGGTACCGAGAAAGCATCATGGACGAAAAATCCCCTGCTTCCCTAGCTTCAAGATATGTCTTAGCTGCAAGCTTTCCGCTCTCAACAGCAAGATTCGAACCCTCTCTATGAATACTATCAACAAGCATGGCCGCATCACCCGTCACCATAAACCCATCTGTGTAGAGTTTTGGCATCGAATAATATCCACCTTCTGGGATCATGTGAGCAAGATATTCCTTCGTATCCCCACCCTCTATCAACGGTGCCACAGAAGGGTGGCCCTTGAGCCTTTCCAAAAGATCATTAGGATTCATATGGTGCTCTATCATATCCTTTATGATTACACCTACCCCTATGGAAATAGAATTCTTATTGGTATATATCCATGCCATGCCTTCCATTCCCTCAAGGAATGGGCCTGTTATCTCTATCGTCACTCCCTCAGAATCATTGCTCACCCCAAATCTGTCGTTTATCTTTTCCTCCGATAGCCCTATTATTTCCTTTGTGGCTATAGCAACCTTATTGGGGGTAATCTTCTTTCTCAACCCGAGAGACCTGGCAAGAAAGGAATTAACTCCATCAGCAGCTATAACAACATCAGCATACAGATCCCCCTGGGGCCTATCCGTTCTAACTCCGACCACCTTTCCATTTTCCACTATGGGCTCAGTAACCACAGTCTCATTTATTATCAATGCTCCAGCCTCTGAAACTTTACCTGCGAACCACTTGTCAAAATGGGCCCTAAAAACACTAAAACAGTTGTAGGGTTCCCCATTAAAATCTTGGCTCCTTATGCCAAAATTGAAATGAGACCTATCGTCCATTAACCACATTCTCTGTTCTATTATATGTCTCTCTAAAGGAGCCTCTTTATAGAAATCGGGCATGAGATCATCCATTGGCTTCCTATAGAATATCCCACCCATTACGTTCTTAGCACCAGGGAATTTACCCCTTTCTATGATTATAACATCAACCCCAGCCCTGGCCAGAACATAACCAGCAGCTAGACCAGCAGGCCCTGCCCCTGCTATGATAACATCAAAATCCTTTTTTCTCATTTCGCTCTCCTTTTCAAGCCTTTCCTAGTTTTTCTTTGAATATCTCAGTCATTTTAGGAAGCACTTCAAGCACATCTCCAACTATGCCGTATGTAGCTATTTCAAATATGGGAGCCTCTGGATCCTTGTTCACTGCAATAATCACCTCAGAAGATTTCATGCCCGCCTGATGCTGAATAGCTCCAGATATGCCGCAGGCTATATATATCTTGGGATGAACAGTCTGCCCTGTTTGACCTACTTGCCTTGTCTGAGGCGCCCATCCAGCTTGCACAGCCTTTCTACTCGCAGCCCAGGTACCACCCAACACCTCAGCAAGTTCCCTCACATACCTGAAATTCTCCTTCGATCCCATCCCAAACCCACCGGATACAATAATATCGTAAAATCCCAAATTTACCTTTTCGCCCTCTTCTATCACCCTGTCTATAATCTTCTTTACGTACTTGGTTTTATCAAATTCAAATATCTCGCGTACAACTTCACCCTTTACAGGTGACTCAACAGCCTTATATACACCCGGTCTGGAGGTAGACATTTGAGGTCTGTTGTCTGGGCAGAATATGGTGGCCATAAGATTACCCCCAAACGTGGGCCTGGTCATAAGTAGATTCTTCGTCTTCGGATCTATATCAAGACCTGTAGTATCCGCAGTTAACCCTGTCTTTAGCGTTGTAGCTATGGTCCCAGCAAGATCCCTCCCAAGGGTAGTAGCTCCAATGAGCACTATCTCAGGCTTGTATTTGTCTATAAGATAGGTGATGGCATCCCTATACGGCTCGGTAACATACTCCTTAAGTATAGGGTCTTCTATAATAAAGTACTTGGTAGCTCCATACCTAAACACCTCATCGGCAAACTGTTTAACCTCATCTCCAACCGTAAATGCATGAACCTCACACTCCAAATCCTCTGCCAATTCCCGCGCCTTGGATAGAAGTTCAAAGGAAACACGCGCCACCTTTCCAAACTCATGCTCAATAAAAACCCATATATGCTTATATTTACTGATATCCTGCTTAATCATTTTACAACCTCACACTACTTGAACTTTTCCCATCTCTTTAAGGATGGGTGTCAACTTTTCATAGAGCGTACCAACGATGCTATCCAAGGAATCCCCTTCTATTATCTCTCCCCTCTCCCTTTTTGGAGGAGTGAAAGCTTTCCTAACCTTAGTAGGAGAATTCTTCAATCCACATTGAGACGCATCAATCTCCGTATTCTTCGAGTTCAAAAGTTTAACAGGTGTCCTTGCAGCTCTTATAAGATAAGGCAATGGGGCAAATCTCAGTGTATTTATCTCTTCCTCCGTCGTAATAAAACATGGTAAAGGAGCCTCCACCGTCTCTTGACCACTCTCCACAAGCCTAACCACCTGAATCAGCCTCTTCTCAATATCCACCTTCTTGATCTCAACAGCATAAGTGATAAGCGGAACATCGAACCTCGTCGCTATACCAGGCCCAGTCTGTGCTGTATCCCCATCTATAGCCTGCTTCCCCGCAAAGAATATGTCCACATCGCCTTGCTCTTCTATAACCCTTTGAGCACCAGCCCACAGAGCATAGCTCGTGGCAAGCGTATCAGAACCCGCAAACACCCTATCACTCAAAAGATAAGCATTATCTGCACCCATAGCTAAAGCTTCCTTCAAAGCATCCTCGGCCATGGGTGGACCCATACACAACACGGAAACCTTACCCCCGAACTCATCCTTTAGCCGGACAGCTGCCTCTATGGCATGCTTGTCATAAGGGTTAATAATAGCCGGCACTCCTTCCCTTATAAGAGTACCAGTCTCATAGTCAACCCTAACCTGGGCAGCATCCGGTACCTGTTTGATAAATACTAACGAGTGCACAAATGCGCCTCCTTTCTACAAAATATTGTCTTCCCTGCACGTAAACCTTTCTATTTCTACCAAAAATAACCAATAAGTCAAGGAACACATAACTCATTCAAGATATCACAAGCAATATATTGACCACAACAACAGCAAAATATACAATTAATAACCGTGCTGGAAATAAAAAGGGTACTCACGCACAATATCATATACGGCATACACATATGGAACATAGCTACAAGTATTGTTGTGCTTATTATCTCCCTTAGCTTTAGACGCTTCTTCAGCAAAGTCATACTAAAAACAGCGCTCTCAGTAACGAAAAAAACGAAAACTACTTTGGACGACGAACTCCTGGTAGCAATAAGCAAACCCACGGAATACGCGATCAGCGAGTTTGGTTTATTTTTCTTCTTTGTGCTCCTTGGAGTGCTGAGAATAAACTCAACACTGGCGGCACACATATGGCACACCATCATTATAATAAACCTCTTCTGGGCACTATATC